>JAPPIT010000186.1 GCA_028820505.1 Defluviicoccus sp. | reverse complement strand
TGGCGCGCCCGGGAAGATTCGAACTCCCAACCTCCTGATCCGTAGTCAGGTGCTCTATCCAGTTGAGCTACGGGCGCGCGAAGCCGCCGATATACAGTCTGGCGGCAGCGGTGGCAACGGTCCGGCGGCCTCCCTACTCCGCCGCCACCTTGGGTTCTCCCGCCATGCCGCGGCGGAGCTGTTCCGCGTTCGGTCCGCCGGGCGCCATCGTGAACACGCTGTCGACCGCGGTGTAGTCGTGATAGCCGAGCCGGGCGAGAGGCCGCAGCCGGGCAATGTCGAGCTTGCCGTCGGCGGTCAGCGCGTCGTCCTCGATATGGACGCCGATCACCCGCCCGACAACCACATACGACGTGTTCTCGATCGTGCGCCCGGGCAGCACCATGGTCGCGTGGTAAAGGCATTCGAGATGGACCGGCGAGGCCGCCACGCGGGGCGGCTTGACCAGCACCGAGGGCGCCGGCTCCAGCCCCGCGAGCGCCATCTCGTCGACATCCGCATCGACGAACTGGGACGTCGTGTTGACCGCCTCGCGCAGCTCCCAGGTCGCCATGTTGCACACGAACTCCCCGGTCTGCATCGCGTTCCGCGCGCTGTCCTTGGGGTCGCCGCCCGGTTTGGGACTGGCGGAGAACATCACATAGGGCGGGTCGTAGCCCAGATTGTTGAACTGGCTGTAGGGCGCGAGATTGGGCACGCCGTCCGGATCGAGCGTCGACACCCAGCCGATCGGCCGCGGCACGACGATCGACTTGTAGGGGTTGAAGGGCAGGCCGTGATCGGTCTTGCCTGGCTCGTAGAACATGGGGCGTCTCTCCGCTGTCGCGTGTCGCCATCCTTCCACACTCCGGGGTTCGCGGACAGCCTGGAACGCGTGCTCCGATAGCCTCCGACGGGTATCGGGAGAATACCCCGGAGCTTTTCTCTCGGGACCGGGCGGGTATTCTCCGGCACTCCTCTTCCTCCCGGTCGTCATGCCCGGACTTGTTCCGGGCATCCACGTCTCTCCGCCGCCTCGCTCCCTCCCGGCTCGCACCGCGATGCCGCAAGACGTGGATGCCCGGAACAGGTCCGGGCATGACGGTGGGGGAAAGCGGGCCGACAGAGGGAACGGCGACGGGAGACGCCGGCGTGCCGAAATCCGAGCCTCGACCCGCGCGATCCGCCGGAAACCCGCTCGCACTCGAACCCTTCGCCCCGCTCGCAAAATCAAACCGGACAGCAGTGGACTTGTTCCGGGCATGACGGTGTGGGGGCGGGTGGGGCGACGATAGGGGAGCGGGGGAATAGCCGCCGCCGGTCAGCCACCCTTCGGCACCACCGGCACGTTGTCGATCAGCCGCGCCTTGCCGAGCCATGCGGCGGCGAGCGCGCGCGCCTCTTCGGTTATCGGGGCTTCGGCGGGCCGGAGGGTTTCGCGGTCGACCACCGCGACATAGTCGATCGTCTCGAACCCCGCCCCGGCGATGGTCCGCTCGGCGTCCCGGATCGCTCCGGGGATGTCGGCGTCGGGCGCCGCCGCCCGGTCAGCGAGCGCGAGCAGCGCGCGGTTGAGGGTCGGCGCCGCGGCACGCTCGGCGGCGCTCAGATAGACGTTGCGCGACGACAGCGCGAGCCCGTCCGGCTCCCGCACGGTGGGCACGCCGTGGACCTCGACCCCGAGATCGAGGTCGCGGGCGAGCCGGCGGATGACCTGAAGTTGCTGGAAGTCCTTCTCGCCGAACCATGCGGCGTCCGGCCGCACCATGTTGAACAGCTTGGCCACCACCGTCGCCACGCCCTCGAAATGCCCGGGCCGGAACGCGCCGCACAGCCCTTCGGTCAGGCCGTGGACGGCGACCGACGTCGAAAACCCGTCGGGGTATACGCCTTCGCCGGAGGGCGCGAACAGAAGATCGCCGCCGGCGTCGGCGATCAGGCGTGCATCCCTCGCTTCGTCGCGCGGATAGGCCGAATAGTCCTCGCCGGGCGCGAACTGCTTCGGGTTGACGAACAGGCTGGCGACCGCCCGGTCGGTTCCGGCGGCGGCGGCTCGAACCAGCGCAAGATGGCCGTCATGGATCGCGCCCATCGTCGGAACCAGCCCGACCGAGAGCCCCTCGGCGTGCCATCCGGCGACACGGCGGCGGACATCCCCGATCCCACGGACGATCTCGATATTGCCGGATGCAGACATGGCGTCCGCCGTCGCCGATACCGGAAACGGTCGTCGCCGGAGTCAGGCGAGCCTGGCGCGCTTGGGCACGCCGAAGCAGTGCTCGGAACCCGGGAAGCGGCGTGTGCGGACATCCTGTGCGTAGGCCGCCGCCGCGTCGCCGAGCGCGGAACCGAGATCGGCGTAGCGGCGGACGAAGCGCGGCGTGAAGTCGGAGAAAAGCCCGGCCAGATCCTCGGTCACAAGCACCTGCCCGTCGCACCGTGGCGACGCGCCGATGCCGATCGTCGGCACCGGGACGAGATCGGTGATCTCCCCCGCAACCGGCTCGATCACGCCCTCGACCACCATCGAGAAGGCGCCCGCATCGGCCACCGCCCGCGCGTCCTCGACGATGGCGCGGCCGTCCTCCTCGCCGCGCCCCTGCACGCGGAACCCGCCATAGGCATGGACCGACTGGGGCATCAGCCCGACATGGCCCATGACCGGGATCGAGCGCTTGACCAGGAATTCGATCGTCGGCGCCATCTCGACCCCGCCTTCGAGCTTGACCCCGGCGCAGCCGGTATCGGCCATCGTCCGGGCCGCGTTGCGATAGGCCTGGGCGGGCGATTCCTGGTAGCTCGCGAACGGCATGTCGACGATGACGCAGGCATGCTCGGAACCGCGCCGCACCGCTGCGCCGTGGGCGATCATCGTCTCCAGCGTCACGCCGAGGGTGGACTCCAGCCCATAGACCACCATGCCGAGCGAATCGCCGACCAGCAGCACATCGACATGCGGGTCGAGGATCTTGGCCTGCGGCGCGGTATAGGCGGTCAGGACCACGATGGGCTCGCCGCCTTTCCGGTCCCGGAGCTCGGGCACGGTCACGCGCTGCCCTCTGCTCGCCACGCTCATGTCAGCCTCTCGTCTCGCCTCTGCCGCCGCGTGCGATGGCCGGCGGGCGGCGACGGGTCAGTTGTAGACCTTTTTCGCGCCGCGCGAAACGCCGTCGGCGGGCGAGGCGTTCGGCGGCGGGCGGGGAATGCTTTATTGTCACGGTCATGGCAGCCCCCGAACCGGCCCCCGCGATCGACGGAACCGCCGACCGGCCCGCGATCCGGCTGGCGCCCGGCCGCCACAAGCGGGTCCGCGCCGGCCACCCCTGGGCCTATTCCAACGAGATCGCGATGACGCGGGAGGCCAAGGCGCTGCCGCCGGGCTCCATCGTCCGTCTGCTCGACAGCGCCGACGGGCCGCTGGGCGCGGCGATGTTCAACCCGCGGCCGTTGATCAGCGCGCGGCTCCTGGCGTCCGACCCGGATACCGCCATCGACCGGGAATTCCTTTCCGACCGGCTCGCCTCCGCGCTCGCGCTCCGCGAACGCCTGTTCGACGCTCCCTATTACCGGCTCGCCTGGTCGGAGGCCGACGGGCTGCCCGGCCTCGTGCTCGACCGCTATGGCGACACGGCGGCGGCGCAGCTCAACACCGCCGGCATGGACCGTCTCGCCGAAGAGCTGGCGGAGGCGCTGTACGAGACGGTCGGCGTGCGCTCCATCGTCTTCCGCAACGATACCGCCGCGCGCGCGCTGGAAGGGCTGCCGTCGCAGACCTCGCAGGCCGGCGCCCCGGTCGAAGGGCCGGTCGAGATCGTCGAGAACGGGGTGCGGTTCGTCGTCGACCTTACCGCCGGGCAGAAGACGGGCTGGTTCTACGACCACCGCGAGAACCGCGCCCGGGTGGCGGCGCTGGCGCGCGATCTGGACGTGCTCGATGCCTACAGCTATGTCGGCGGCTTCGGGATCCAGGCCGCCGCCGCAGGCGCGCGTTCGGCGCTGTGCCTCGACCGGTCGGAACCGGCGCTCGACCTCGCCGCCGAGTCGGCAAAACGCAACGGCGTCGCCGGCGCGTGCGGCTTCGTGCGCGGCGACGTCTTCCGGACGCTCGAGGAATTCGCCCGGGAGGGGCGGCGCTTCGACATCGTCGTCTGCGACCCGCCGGCCTTCGTCAAGTCGAGGAAAGACATGGCGAGCGGGCTCAAGGGCTACCGCAAGCTGATCCGCCTCGCGGCGGGGTGCGTCCGGGCGGGCGGCTTCCTGTTCGCCGCCTCGTGCTCGCAGCAGGTCGACGCCGGGCAGTTCGCCGAAACCCTGCGGGGCGCGCTCCGGGGCCTCAGGCGCGCCGGGCGGGTGCTCCATCGCGGCGGCGCGGGATCCGACCACCCGATCCACCCCTATCTGCCGGAGAGCGCCTACCTGAAGGCGGTTCTCCTGCAACTCGACTGAAACGGAGGAACACATGCTCAGGATTCTCGGCCGCGCCACCTCGTCCAACGTCCAGAAAGTGGTCTGGCTGTGCGAAGAGGTCGGCATCCCCTACGACCGCGAGGACATCGGCGGGCCGTTCGGCGGCAACGACCGGCCGGACTATCTCGCGCTCAATCCGAACGGAAGGGTGCCGACCCTGATCGACGGCGATTTCACGATCTGGGAATCGAACGCCTGCGTCCAGTATCTGGCCTCCCGGCATGCCGCGGGCAGCTGGTATCCCGACGACCCGCAAACCCGCGCCCGCGCGGTGCAATGGATGGACTGGTCGCTGGGATCGCTGGCGCCCACCCATGTGCCGGCCTTCCAGGGGCTGATCCGCACGCCGCCCGAGAAGCGCAACCCGGAGGCGATCGCGCGGAGCCGGGACGCCTGGTCGAAGCTGATGGCGATGCTGGATGCGCACCTCGCCGACCGCGCCTACATCGCCGGCGATTCCATCACCATGGGCGACATGCCGCCCGCGGTGCTCTCCTTCCGCTGGTTCAACCTCGACTTCGAGCGCGAGGACTATCCCAACGCCAAGCGCTGGTACGACAACATCGCGGCGCGGCCCGCCTTCGCCCGGAACGTCGTCGATATCGGCCTCGCCTGATGCTCAGGATCCTCGGACGCGACACCTCGTCCAACGTCCAGAAGGTGCTGTGGGCGGCGGGCGAGCTCGGGCTCGAATTCGAGCGCGAGGATATCGGGGGACCGTTCGGCGGCAACGACACGCCGGAATATCTCGCGCTCAACCCGAACGGCTACGTGCCGACGCTGATCGACGGCGACTACACGCTCTGGGAGTCGAACTCGATCGTCCGCTACCTCGCCGCAACGCATGGAACGGGAACGCTGTGGCCGGCCGACCCGCGCATCCGGGGCTCGGCCGAGCGCTGGATGGACTGGCAGATCGCGACGCTGAGCCCGACGATGGTGACGGTGTTCCGCGGCCTCGTCCGGACGCCGCCCGAGGAGCGCGACATGGCGTCGATCGCGGCGGCGCGGGATCGGACGGCCCGGCTGTTCGCCATGCTCGATGCAGAGCTCGCCGGGTCCGACTACGTCGCGGGGGACGAATTCACCATCGGAGACATCCCGGTCGGCATCGCGGCCTATCGCTGGTACCGCCTCGACATCGAGCGCGAGGATTTCCGCAACCTGGAGCGCTGGTACCGGCGCCTGACCGAGCGGCCGGCCTATCGCGAGCACATCATGAAGCCGCTCGCCTGAGCCCGGCCCGGCGCCGATGACGCGCTTTGCGCCGGCGCTCCAGGGCGCCGTCTACATGATGCTCGCGGCGGCGAGCTGGACCGTAATGCTGCTCCTGGTCCGCGCCCTGGGCGACGCCTATTCGACCTTCGAAATCCTGTTCGTCCGCAATCTGGTGACGGTGGCATTCATCGTTCCCGTGCTTGTCCGCAGCGGCGGCGGGGTGCTCCGAACCGGCCGCATGCCGCTTCACTGCACCCGCGTCGCCTTCGCCTATATCGGAATTCTTGGGCTGTTCTACGGTCTGGTCCACATCCCGGTCGCGGATGTGGTGGCTCTCAGCTTCACCCAGCCGCTGTTCATCGCCGTCCTCGCGGCAATCCTGCTGGGCGAGGCCGTCGGGATCGCGCGCTGGCGGGCGGTCGCGATCGGCTTCGCAGGCGTCCTCGTCATCCTGCGCCCCGGTTTCGAGGCGATCGGGTTCGCAACACTCGCCGTACTTGCCTCCGCTGCCGCCTACGGGGCGTCCAATATCTGCATCAAGCGGCTCATGACCACCGATACACCGGTCCAGAGCACGCTTTACGGCAGTCTCCTGATGCTGCCGCTTTCCGCGCTGCCGGCTGCCTTCGTCTGGGTGACGCCGGGGCTGTGGGACGCGCTCGCGATGGTCGGCGTGGGCCTCGGCGGGATGGGCGGGATCTATTTCGTCTCCCGCGCCTACGCGACTGCCGACGCGAGCGCGGTCGTGCCCTACGACTTCCTCCGCCTGCCGCTGTCCGCCGGCGCGGCCTGGCTCCTGTTCGGCGAGACCAGCGACATCTGGATGCTGCTCGGCGCCGCGATCATCTTCGCGAGCTCCTACGCTCTGGTGCGGATCGAGACAAGTGACGCCCGCGCGGTGTAGTCCCTACTGCGCCGGGAGCTGGCCGCGAAGCTCCTTCAACGTCTCGGCAAAGCGGGCGAGATCGGACGGATCGACCTCCACGTCCAGCGACCCGTGGATAAACCGATTCCGGTCGGTCAGGAGGTTTCGGGCAAGGTCCGCTTCGGTTGGCGTCAAATTGCCTTCGAAGGCCAGGACTTCCACGAGACGGCCAGGCGTTTGGGCACGTTCGAATTTCCCCGGCAGCAACTTTCGACCCAACGCCTCCAGCGTCGCCCAGGCTCTGAGCAGGGCGAGTTGCTCCAGCCCCTTCCCGCTTAGCTCTTCGACTTCGCGGATCGAGGCATCGATGCTCGACAAGGGTACGGGCTCCATCGGTTCCGCCGCTCTCTTCGGCCGGGCGTAATAAACCCGTAAGTCCCAATCCGAGTCCTCGTCGAACCGGCGCCGTATTTCGTCGGGTACGGACTTGGCGGACATACCCTCCAAATTCACCTCTATCGCCAGGTTCTTCGGCTTCCCGAGCGCGATCGCATCCGGGCGATATTCTCCCGCGAAGCGGGGAAGGTGATCGGCCAGAGACTCGGTATGAACTTCATAATCCGCCGCCTCCAGATCGCGGAGGATCCCGACCAATAGCAACCGTGCCTCGCTATAGGCGTGAATCATGACAGTTCCTCGAACGGATCGTTGGATACTCGCACATAGAGCATCGGCCTGTCTCCGCCGAGCGCCTCCTTCAACCGCGCGCTCGGGGAGGCAAAGGGAAACACATGCTCGGGTTCGAATTTCTGTACGACCACGCGCTCCACCTGCCGGTCGTCGAGATAGATATGCCGGGCCAAGGCGTCCAGAACCAGCTTCACAATATTGTCCACATCCCCCTGCATCGGCCGTTCGGGAAAATAGAACAAAGTCGCCGCAATCGGGCTGTCCGTTGCCCAATGATCCTCCGGCAATGCATCGAAACTCGCCTGCTTCACGCGCCGTTTCCAGTCGTCGCGCGACCTTGCATGTCTCGACTGGGAAGAAATCGGTGTTCCGGAAACCAGAAATTCTATCGGAAATTGTAGCTCCATACGCGCTTTTCCAAGGTGGAACCGCTATCGGTCTTCGAAGAGTCGAACGCCCTAGACGATCCCGGCCCCGGCGAGGCGGGTTCGCTCTTCCTCGCCGATGCCGAGGAGGCCGCCGAGGATCTCGGCGTTGTGCTGCCCGAGCGCGGGGCCGGTCCTGAGCACCGCGCCCGGCGTTTCCGAAAGCCTGGGCGCGACGTTCTGCATCCGCATCGGGCCGAACACCGGATCGGCGATGCGGACGATCGCCTCGCGCGCCCTGAAATGGGCGTCGGCCAGCATGTCGGGCGCGCGGTAGATGTCCCCGTTGGGGATGCCGTGCTCGTTCAGCCGCTCGATCAGCGCCGGCGCTTCGAGCGTGGCCGTCCAGGCCGCGATGCGCTCGTCGAGCTCCGTCTGGTTGGTGCCGCGCGCGGTGTGCGTGGCGTAGCGCTCGTCGGCGGCGAGTTCGGGCTCGCCCATGGCCTCGGCGAGGCGGCCGAACACGCTGTCCTGGTTGGCGCCGATCAGCACCATCTTGCCTTCCCTGGTGGGATAGACGTTGGACGGCGCGATCATCGGCAGGATCGAGCCGGTGCGCTCGCGCACATAGCCGCCGATGTCGTATTCGGTGACGAGGCACTCCATCACCGCGAGCACCGCTTCGTAGATCGCGCTGTCGACCACCTGGCCGCGCCCGCTGCGCTCGCGGTTGTGGATCGCCATCACCGCACCCAGCGCGGCGAAGGTGGCGGCCAGCGTGTCGCCGATCGAGATCCCGGTCCGGCTCGGCGGGGTCGCCGGGTCGCCGACGACATAGCGCAGCCCGCCCATCGCCTCGCCGATCGCGCCGTAGCCCGCGCGCTGGGAATAGGGCCCGGTCTGGCCGTAGCCCGAGACGCGGACCATGACGATGCCGGGGTTGATCCCGGCGAGCCGGTCGTAGCCGAGGTTCCAGCGCTCCATCGTCCCGGGGCGGAAGTTCTCGATCAGGATGTCGGATTGCGCGACCAGGCGGCGGACGATGGCCTGGCCCTCGGCCTCGCGCGCATTCACGGTGACCGATTTCTTGTTGCGGGCGAGCACGGGGAACCAGAGCGCCTTGCCGTGCGGCTTCTCCGCTCCCCATTCGCGCATCGGATCGCCCCGACCGGGCTGCTCCAGCTTGATCACCTCGGCGCCGAAATCGGCCAGCAGCTGGCCGCAGAACGGGCCGGCGATGAGCTGACCCATCTCCAGCACGCGCAAGTCGTTCAGCGGACCTTCGCGGTCCCCGGGATCGATCGGCATGGTCAGCGTCTCCGAACGGCGCGCGGAATCATTGTGGGGCGCCCGCCGGAGTGTCAACGGCGTCCGGCCGGGTCAGGAGGCCGGGGCGAGGCGGGACGCCAGGAACCGGCGGCCGATCTCTATTCCGGCATCGTCGATGCCGTGGCCGAGACCGGGCCTTACGTGGGCGGCCACCTCGAACCCGTTTTCTTCCAGCGCCGCATGGGCGTGCTGCAGGCGGTGGAGCGGCAGCAGCTCGTCGGAATCGCCATGCACCAGCACCACGGGCGGGCGCGAAACGGTTTCCGCCGCGAGCAGGTCCGCCCCTTCGAGCCGGCCGGAATAGCCGAGCACGCCGGCGCAGGGCGCGGCCCGCCGCGGCGCGACGAACAGCGACATCATCGTTCCCTGGCTGAAACCCAGCAGCGCGAGACGGTCGTCGGCGATGCCGAGCGCCGCGCATCGCTCGTCGATGAAGGCGTCGAGGATCGCGGCGGCGTGCCGGATCTCCTCCAGCCGCGAGACCGGATCCTCGTTCCAGACGTTGAACCACTGGCGGCCGAACGGCGCCATCTCGCACGGGTAGGGCGCGTGCGGGGAGACGAAGGCGGCGCCGGGCAGCGCTTGCGCGAAATGGGGCGCGAGCCCGATCAGGTCGTTGCCGTCCGCGCCGTAGCCGTGCACGAGCACGACCAGCGCGTCGGGCGCCCCGCCCGATGCGGGCCCGGCCTCGGGCCCCGCAAGCTCGATGAGTTCCGCCATCCTGCCTCCGGATCGGCTGTCGCGGCCGGACGGTCGCGTCCCGCCCGGCCGCTACGCGAGACGGGACCCCGCTATTTCTTGCAGGGCAACGACTTGTGCTCGTCGAGCAACACCCACTTCTTGTCCTTCATCGTCAGGACATAACCCGGAAGCTGGGCGTCGCCGTTGCTCTCGAAGCAGATGTTTCCGATGAGACCGTCATATTTCAGCTTGCCGAGCGTGTCGCGGATCGCGGTGCGTTCGGCGGCGAGCATGGCGGGATCTCCGGTAACCTTGGCGGCTTCCATCACCGACTTGAGGACATACATCGTGTCGTAGGCGCTGACGTCGACATGGTGCGGGAACGGCTTCTCGATGCCGAGCTTCGCCGCGGCCTCGACGAACTTCCTGGAGAAGGTCCGCGAGCGTTCGTCCCTGTCGTAGTAGAAGTAGGTGATGAAGACCGAGCCGTCGCCGGCCTTGCCGAATTTCTCGATGATCTCCGGATCGGCCCAGATCTGCGAGCCGATCAGGGGCGTCTGGATGCCCTGCCGGCGGATTTCCTTGAGAACCCGGATGGCGACCGGGGTGATCGTGGCGACCCCGATATAGTCGAGCTGCTTGCCCTTGAGCTGGGAGACCTGCGGCGCGACGTCGAAGGCCTTGGAAGGGAACCCGAGCGGTCCGGTGATCTTCACGCCCTCCTTCTCGAAGATCGGCTTCATGATCGCGAGGCCGACCGCTTTCGACACGACGTCGTCGGTGCCGTACATGATCGCCACCGATTTCTTGAGGGCGTTGCGCTTCTTGAGCGTCTTCACCACCCGGAGGAACTGGAGGTACTCGCTTTCGGTCAGCCGGAACGCATAGGAAAACTTGTCGGCCAGGCCGGGCGCGGACGACGCGTTGGGGATCTGGACGATTTTCTCGCGCTCGCCGGCCGCGAACGCGACGCGGGCCTCGCTCGAGGAAAACGGCCCGATGACGGCGAGCGCCTTGTCGTCGCGCGCGAACTTGCGGACCGCGACCACCGCCTGCTTGGGATCGCCGGCGGTGTCGAACTTGACGATCCGCACCTTCTTGCCGTTGATGCCGCCGGCGGCATTGATTTCCTCGGTCGCGATATCGACGGCGACCTCGGTCGTCTTGTTGATCGTGGAATAGAGCCCGGTTCTGCCGAAGCTCAGACCGATGACGATCTCGTTCTGCGCGAACGCCGGCACCTGGCCGGCCGTCGTCGAGGCGAGGATCGCCCCGGCACCCAGAAACGCGTTTCTCACATGCGCTTTCATTCGATTTCCTTTCCTGGACCTTGTTACAAACTCGCCCGGTCGGATTTCCCGCCGAGATACGCCTCTTCGAGCCTGGAATCGCTCGAGAGATCCTTTGCGCGCCCCTTCAACACGATCGCACCCAGTTCGAGCACGTATCCGCGCTCTGCCGTCGCCAGGGCCATGCGGGTGTTCTGTTCCACCAGCATGATCGCCAGACCTTCGCGGTTGAGGTCCCGTATCAGGTCGAACAGCTGTCTTACCAGAATGGGGCTGAGCCCGAGAGAAGGCTCGTCGAGCATCATCAGCTTGGGCCTGGCCAGCAGCGCCCGGCTGATCGCCAGCATCTGCTGCTCGCCGCCCGACAGCACGGAGGCCGGCATGTGGCGGCGTTCGGCGAGATTGGGGAAGCGCTCGTAGACCGCCTCGGTCTCGGTCTCCAGATCGTCGTTGCGGCACCAGGCGCCCATCAGCAGATTCTCGTGCACCGTCAGGCTGACGAAGATCTGGCGCCCTTCGGGAACCATCACCAGGCCGGCCTTGACGCGCCTCGGCGCGGCCCAGCCGGAGATGTCGGTCCCGTCGAACGATATCCTTCCTTCCGCGCGCACCGTGCCGAGCAACGCCTTGAGCAGGGAGCTCTTGCCGGCGCCGTTCGCGCCGAGCACGGTGACGATCTCGCCGTGATCGAGGCTCACGCTGGCCGTCTTGACGGCGTGGTTGCGGCCGTAGCGGACATTGACCTCCCTTGCGTCAAGAAGCATTGGCGGCACCTTCCCCGGGGGCGGATTCCTCGGTCCCCAGATAGGCTTCGAGAACCACCGGAGACCGGTGAACCTCCTCCGGCGATCCCTCGAATATCTTCCGTCCGAAATTGAGGACGACGACATGGTCGCAAAGGTTGCGGACGAAATGCATGTCGTGTTCCACGACCAGTATGGTCACGCCGGACTCCGACACCTTTTCCAGCAATTCCTGCAACTGCCGGGTTTCGACGTCGTTGAGGCCCGCGGCCGGCTCGTCGAGCAGCAGGAGCTCGGGCTGCGAAACCATTGCCCGGACCACCTCGATTCGCTTCTGAACGCCGTAGGGCAGGTTGGCGACGACTTCGCCGGGATAGGTGCCGAGGCGGGCATTCTCCAGCGCCGCTTCCGCCTCCGCGCGCCATTTGTTCCTCGAGATGAGGCCGAGGGGAAACAGGAGGTTGCCGAGCGAGTGCGCGCGGGCGTGCTGGCCCAGCATCACGTTCTCGACCGTCGACAGATGAGGCATCAGCCGAATGTTCTGGAAACTCCGCGACATGCCGTGGATGACGCGGTCCTTCGATGGAATGTCGGTTATGTCGGAACCGGCGAGGACGACGGTGCCGGCATCCACCGGGTAGACGCCGGTCAGGAGATTGAAAATCGTCGTCTTGCCGGCGCCGTTGGGGCCGATCAGGGCGGTTCGGCTGCCGCGCTCGACGCCGAACGAGACATCGTCGATGACCTTCAGACCGCCGAAGCTCTTGTGAAGGCCCGCCACGGCAAGGACGTTCCCGGCCACCGGTCCTACTCGCCCGCCGCGGCGGCGCGGGCGCGACGGCCCGACAGGTAGCCCGCGCACCGGTCCTGCATCGTTCTGGTCACCACGCCTTCGGGACGGACCACCATCATCAGAACGATGAACATGCCGAAGAAGATGAAGCGGCTGTCGGCGAGCCAGTCGGACCCCATCGAGATGGCCAACTGCCGGAAGATTTCGGGAAGCACGGTGAAGAAGGCCGCTCCCACGAGCGGCCCCCAGGCCGTCTGGGTGCCGCCCAGAAGCACGTAAAGAAGGATATAGATGCTGAGCAGCACGTTGAAGGTCTGCGCCTCGACGTAGTTGTAATGGTGCCCGTAGATCGCGCCGCCCAGACCGGCGAGCATTCCGCCGACGGTAAATGCGACGACCCTGGCGGTCCGGACGTTCACGCCGAACAGGAGCGCGACGCTTTCGTCGTCATGGATGGACCGAAGGGCAAGCCCGAGCCGGGTCGACATGAAATAGAAGCAGAAGAGGACCACGGCGATCGCGACGGCCACCACGATTTCGACCGGCGCGTGGGCATCGACCGGCATGCCGGCGGCCCCGCCGAGAAACTCCATGTTGATCGCGATGCCCGAAACCACCTCAGCGAAAGCGAAGGTCGCGAGCACCATGTAGACGCCGCGCGTGCGCAAGATCGGCAGGGAGATGGCGAAGCCGATGGCGCCCACGAACAGCATCGAAAGGACGATGCCGAGCGCCATCGGCAGGCCGAGCCCGTCGGACGCGTTCAGCCAGCCGCTGGTATAGGCGCCGAGGGTGATGAAGCCGGCCGCCCCGAGATTGAGCTGTCCCGAGGCCGCCGGGAGAAAGATGGCGTAGGCGTAGATGACGCTCAGGCAGAGGATGATGAGCTGCGCCTCGATATAGCCGCTCATGTCAGAACTTGCCCTTGCCGATGGCGGTATGGCCGAACAGCCCCGTGGGCTTGAAGACCAGGATCAGGAGAAGAAGCCCCCAGATCGGCACCTTCACGAAATCGGCGCCGACGATGTAGATCGAGAAGACCTCGAGTATTCCGACGAACAGGCCGCCCACGACCGCCCCCCAGACATTGCCGAGGCCTCCGAGAACCATGCCGGCGATGGCGACGGTCGCGACGGTATCGCCGATATAGGCGTCGATGCTGGTGTAGTTGATGGTGAACAGGATCCCCGAGATCGCGCACAGGAGGCCGGTAATCACATAGACCACCGGGACGATCCTGAGCACGTCGACGCCCATCAGCGTCGCGGTGTCCGGCCGCTCGGCGATCGAGCGCAGCGCCCGTCCGAGTTTCGTGTGCCGGATGACGTGGCTAAGCAGGAACACGATCGCGAGCGACAGCGCGAGGCTGATGACCTGCGGATAGCTGAATATCAGGGTGCCGATCGTGAAGGTCGCGTCGCCGAACGGCGATTCGATCTGCAACGGGTCGGATCCCCACTGGCCGATCACCAGATGCTCGAAGATGATCAGAAAACCGAGGGAGCTTACCAGGGGAAGCGCATGCTCGGTGGCGTCGCCGTACTTGGCTTTCATGTAACGGTAGGTGAATCGCTCGATGATCAGCGAGACGAGGCAGATGCTGACGATCGAGACGATCGCGCCGGCGATCCAGATATTGTGTTCGCCGAAGATCGCGAACAGGAAGTCGTTCCCGAAGGGAAGGTTTCCGGTCATCGTGGCCCACATCATCATGGCCGCGAACATGAACAGGGCCGGGATCGTGAAGTTGAGGAAGTTCAGCATCCCGATGATCAACGTGAAGGCGACGGCAACCATCACGTAGAGGCCGCCGAGCATCAGTCCGTTGATCAGTTGCTGAAGCAGAAGCATGCCGAATGAACTTGGGTCGGTGGCGGAGAGCCGGCGCGAAACTAGACTCGGGCCGGGCGCGTGTCCACGGAGGACACCGGCGCAACGGGCAGGAAACCGTCCGCCCGCTCAGTTCCCCGCGCCGCGCCGCCGTCTGGTGTTGAGGTAGCGGTGCCAGAGGATGCGCGCGGCAACCGACCGCCAGGGCCGCCACGCCTCGCCGATGTCCAGCATCGCGGCCTCGTCGGGCCGCGCGTCGAGCCCCTTGAGCGCGCGCGCGGCTTCCTGCAGGGCGAGGTCGCGCGCCGGCCACACGTCCGGGCGCTGGAGCGCGGTCAGGAGATAGATATCGACCGTCCAGTCGCCGATACCCTTGATCGGTATCAGGGCGGCGCGCACGGCCTCGTCGTCGGCGCGGCCGATCTTGCGGAAATCGAGCGTCCCGCCCGCGACCGCTTCCGCCAGCCCGCGAACGTAGCGGGCCTTCTGCCGCGACAGCCCGGCCTCCCTCGACCCCGCCTCGCCGAGCGCGAGGACGGCGTCCGGCTCGACCGCGCCGGCACGGTCTTCCAGCCGCGCGAAGGTCGCCTGGGCCGACGCGAGCGACACCTGTTGCTCCAGGATGAGCAGCACCAGCGTCGCGAACCCCTGGGGGCGCTTCCATCTCGGCGGGGCGCCCCACGCCGCGACGATTTCGCCGAGCGCGGGGTCGCGGGCGGACAGTTCGGCGACCGCCTCGGCATAGGAAGCGTTGGTCAGGGCGCGGCGCATGGGCGGACCGGAGCGGTGTGTGTGACCTTCCAGAGCGCACATTTCCTGCACTAGGCTTCTGCTGAGGGGTCGCATTCTCTCCCTGTTCGATAGTTATATTACAATGGCTTAGGGGACACGTCAAGCGCCGTCAAGGCAAACACATACTGCAATTCCAGGTCCGCAATAAGTTGCATACAGGGAAGTACACGAGTACGATATAAAGGGAACAAGGCCACAGCGTGATTGCATTTGTAGCGGTTGTTGCATAAGGAACATGGTTCCAACATAGATACGGGTCTTTCGGGATTTCGAATGAATATGGACGATTATGAAGGAACCGTCGAGCCTCCTGTGTCGGCCGGCGAGGCCCGCCGCCAACGCGCCGTGATGGCGAGCGATGCCGAGTGGGAGCGGATCGGCCGGGCGGCCGATGCCGCCGGCATGGACCGCTCGCGCTACGTGGTGCACCGCGCGCTGATGGCCGAGCCGCTGCCGGCGGAGGTGCTGCGCCGGGCGGTGCGCGAGACCCTGGTGCTGTCGCTGCTGGAGGAGAGGAGGCTGCGCGAGGCCGACCTGGGCGCCGTGTGGGAGGATGCCTGCGACGCGGTGGACGGGTGGATCGACGACGAGGGCGCGATCGGGCGCCTGACCGATCCGGGCGCGGCGAACCGCTGGAAGGCGCTCGGTAGCGACCCGTACGGGGAGGGCCCCGGAACAAGTCCGGAGCAGGCCGCAGGATGACGGACGGCGCGGCGCGTCCCGACCGGCGGCAGCGGAGCCTGCACTGCGGCCGGGAGGAGCAGGCGATGATCCGGGCGGCGGCGGCGGACTCGCGCAAGACGATCTCGCGCTTCGTGCTGGACCTTGCGCTTGCCGACGACGTGGACCGCCATCCGGTGGCGCTGACGGAGGCGGAGCAGGCGGAGCTGCGCGACGGGATGAGGGAGGTCCGGGGGTTCGTCCGGGCGGTGCGGGACGCGCTGCCCGACGGCGGTCCGGGCCTGGCGAAGGCGGTCGCGGCGCTTGCCCGGGAGCGGGGCGGATGAGGCGTCCGCGGCGCGGGACGGAGACGACCGGCAGCCGGCATCTGTCGCTGTCCGCGACCGACGCGGAATGGGACGTGGTGCGCCGCAACGCGCAGGCGCGCGGCCTGTCGATCGCGCGCTACCTGCTGGGCCTGGTTGAGCGGGGCGGCGCGGACGAGGGCGCGACCGTTTCGCTGACGCGCGACGAGCAGCGCGAGCTTCTCCGTTCGGTGCGCGAGGTCCGCGCGCTGATGCTGGGCCGGGCGGTTCCCGAGGAAGCGGAGCCGGGTGAAGCGGTACCGGCCCATCCGCCACCGCCGGTGGCCGTGCCGGAGAGAACCGGGCCGGAGGGTGACGGCGGCGACGCCGAGGCGGAGCGGCTGCGCCGGGAGATCCGGGACTGGCCCGGCCGGGCGGAGGCGCTGGTCGCCGACCGCCCCGCACGGGACGCGCCGCCCGCCGTTCTGACGGAGCGGCGGCGGCGGATGGAGGCGCTGCTTGCGGAGGCCTCGGCGATGCGGGCCGAGGGCAGCCCCCATGCGCCGCACCTGGCGGCGATGCCCGCGGACAGGGAGGCGCTGAGGAAGGCGGAGGCCGGTCTCGTCGGCTCGCGGATCGTGAACGAGACGTTGGAGGCGGTCCGGCTCGACGAGGAGGCGCTGGCGGTCGCCCGGGGGACCGGCGGGATCGCGCATGACGCGCCCGGCTATGCCGTTCTGATGGAGCGGCTTCGCGCGCTCGAGGCCATGCGGCACCTCCCGGAGGGGAGGCGCGAATGGGCGCGCGGCCTGATCGCCAGGGACGCGCGCTGGCGGCGCGACCGGAAGCGGGTGGCCGACTTCCTCGGCCGGGCCCGTGCCGCCGCACGCGCGCGGGGGGACCTGGAGGAGGAGATCCGGGCGCTGCACGAGATGGCCGGTTCCGCGCCCCCGGATCGGGGTCCCCCGGAACAAGTCCCCCGGAACAAGTCCGGGGCAGGCTCAGGCAGGCAGGGCCAGGCCGCGGACGGCGACTGGCGGGCGCAAGCGGCGGGTCTGGTGCAGGAGGGGGAGAAGATCGCGGAAGGGATTCCCCGGCGCGAGCTCACCGCCCATCTGAAGGCCGCCGATGCGGCGCCGGACGCGTTGGACAAGCTGACGGCGCGGCTCCGCGCCATGCTGGGGCGCGGGTAGGCCTGGTCCGATGGTCGCGACGGTCTTCGAGCTCAGGTCTTCCGCCGTCGCGGTGTCCTATTACGAGCGCGACGGGTACTACGCGAGGAACGATCCCGAGCACCGCCAGGCGAGCTTCTGGCACGGCGGGGCGGCGAAGGACCTGGGCCTGAGAGCGCATGTCCGGCCGCGGCGCTTCGAGGACGTGCTGTCGGGTTACGTGCCGGGGACAGACATCCGTCTCGGCCGGATGCGCGAGGGGGAGCACGAGCACCGGCCGGGCTGGGACATCACCTTCTCGGCGCCCAAGTCGGTGTCGCTGGAAGCGCTGGTGGTGGGCGACCGGCGGGTGATCCGGGCGCATGACGAGGCGGTGCGGGCGACGCTGGACTGGCTGGAGGCGGAGCTTCTGGAGACCAGGGGCTGGGACCCGGCGAGGCGCCGGCGGCCCCGGGTGAAGGCGGACGGGATGGTGGTGGCGGGGTTCCGGCACCTGACCAGCCGCGACCAGGACCCGCAGCTTCACACCCACTGCGTGCTCGCCAACATGACGCGGAACGCCGAAGGCGGGTGGCGGAGCGTCGAGCCCACCAGGATCAGGCGCTCGGCGAAGCTGATCGGGGCGTATTACCGGAACGAGCTTGCCCGCCGTCTTCAGTCGCTGGGGATGGCGGTGGCGCCGCGGCTGGTGGGACGGGTTCCGGGGTTCGAGCTGGCGGGCTACGACCGGTCGTTCCTCGACGCGTTCTCGGGCCGGCGGCGGGAGATCCTGGCCTACATCGAGGAGCACGGCCTGGCCTACACGGCGGAGAGCGCGCAGACGGCTGCGCTGCGCACGCGCCGGCGCAAGCGGGACGTGGGGGTCGCGGAGCTGGTTCCGGCGTGGCGCGCGCGGGCGCGGGCGCTGGGGCTGTCGCGGGAGAAGACGGCACTCACCCCGCAGCGGCGGTTCGACCCGGCGACCGGCGAGAGGATGGTGGTTCCCCGCGTTCCCCCGCCCGATCTCCCGGCCAACACACTCCGGAGCATGAAGCGCGCGCCGGGGTTGCCGAGGCTGCCGCGCGGCGGGATCGCATCCTGGGGCGGGCGCATGCCCCCCGCCGGGCCGCCGGTGGAGCTTTCCCCGGAGCCCGAGCTGGGCGTGCTCGAGGCGGTTGCCCGCGCGGTTGCGCATGTGGCGGAGCGGCGGACGTCGATCCCGGAGGCGGAGATCCGCGCCGTCGCGCTGGGCCACGCGCCGGGGCGGTATGCGCTCGCCGACATCGACGCGGCGATCGGCCGGCTGGTCAAGGGCGGCGAGCTGATCGAGGTGGAGCGGCGGGGGATGGACCGCGCCTTCGTCACCCAATGGGCGGTGAGGGCGGAGCGCCGGGTGCTGGCCTCGATGCGGGCGGGACGAGGCAAGAGCATGGCGCTCGCCGACGGGGAGACCGTCGAGGAACGCCTTGCCGGGACCGGGCTGACCGATGGCCAGAAGGAGGCGGTGCGGACGGTGCTGCTGTCGGACGATCCGGTGATCGGCGTTCAGGGCCATGCCGGCAGCGGCAAGACCACCATGCTGCGCGAGGCGAAGGCGCTGCTGGGGGATCGAAGAATCCACGGCCTCGCGCCGTCGGCGGCAGCCGCGCGGGTGCTGGAGCGGGAAGCGGGGATCCGGTCCACGACCCTGCAGTACTTCCTCACCCGGTTCGGGGACCTGTCGGACCCGGAAGCCCTGGCACGGGCGCGGCAGGACTATGCCGGCTCGGTGCTGGCCGTCGACGAGGCCTCGATGATCGACACGATGCGCATGGACGAACTGCTGCGGATCGCCGCCCGTCTCGGGGTGGCCCGGGTTGCGCTGGTGGGCGACACGGCGCAGCTCCGCGCGGTCGACGCGGGCCAGCCCTTCCGGCTCTTGCAGAAGGCCGGGATGAAGACCGCCGCCATGACCGAGGTGCTGCGCCAGCGCGACCCGGAGTTGCGCGACGCCGTCACCCGGTCGCGCGAGGGCGAGCCCGGCGCGGCGATCGAGGGGCTCGGCGAACGGGTGCGGGAAGCGCCGCGCGAGGCGCTCGGCTTCGAAGCGGCAAGGCATTGGCTCGCCCTGCCGCCCCAGCAGCGGGAGGACACGCTGCTGCTCGCGCCCACCCACGCGATCCGCCGCCAGGCCAACGAGGCGGTGCGCGAGGGGCTCGAGCTGGAGGGAACTCTGCACGGCCGGACGCTCACCATCGACCGGCTGGTCGACCGCCGCCTCACCCGGGCCCAGGCCGCGGAGATCGCCAGCTATGAGCCGGGCGATCTCGCCGTGTTCCACCGCGACCATTACGGCTGCCGCAGGGACGACGTCTGCACCGTCACCGGGATCGAGGACGGGATGGTGGTGCTGGCGCATCCGGACGGAAAGGAGCGCCGCTTCCGCCCCTCGGGCAATGCGGCGTGGTATCTCCGGATCTGCGACACCGAGCGGATCGAGCTCCGCGCCGGCGACCGCATCCGCTGGACCCGCAACCGCAGGGCGCCCCGCTCCAATGCGCCCGATCTGGTCAATGGCGGCGAGGCGGAGATCGTCCGGATCGGCCAGGGGCGGGTGCGGTTCCGGGACGCCGACGGCCGCGCGTTCGGCCTCGCCCTGAACGACCCGCAGCTCCGCCATCTCGATCACGCCTATTGTTCCACCGTCCATTCCGCGCAGGGCCGCACCGCGCGGGCGGCGATCGCGGTGCTGGAGGCCGGCGGCGCGGCGGACCGGGAGCTGTTCCATGTCGAGCTCAGCCGGGCGAGCGAGGCGTTCCTGCTGCTGACCGACGACCGCGAGGCGCTGGTCGCGCTGCTGGAGGCGCGGGAGGGAAGCGAGGACGGCGCGCTGGAGGCGCTCGGCATCGATCCGGCCCAGGTCCCCGCGGTGGACCCCGAGGCGTTCGCGGACCTGGCCCACGACTGGCGGGCGCTCCGGCGGCGGGCCGGGGAAGCCAAGACCCTCCCCTTCTTCCTTCCCGGCTACCGCGCGGTGATGGCGCGGGCGGCGGCGCTGTCCATGATCGAGGACCTGCCGGCCGACATGCGGCGCTTCGTCGACGGGATGCTGGCGGAGCACGAGACGCACCTCGCGCGCGACCGGGAGGTGCGGGCGCTCATCGAGCGGATCCGGGAGAGCTGGCGGCGCTGGCCGGAGCTCGGCTGGGCGGCTCGGACGCGGGGATGCGCGGTGGAAGAGCTTCCCCATTACGCCACATGGCGATCCGAAGGGACGGCGCTCCTGGAGGAGGCTTGGGAGACGCTCTCGGGCGGCCAGGCCGCGCATCACCTCCAGGCCATGCCGGGCGGGTTCCCCGGGCTCGCCGGCGCGGTCGAGACGCTGGAACGGACGCGCGTCATGGACGACGCCGACCGCTTCGGGCGCCTGTGGCGCGCGTTGCGCGAGCGCGCCGCCCGCGACGGCGTTCCCGAAAGCCTCCTTCCCGGCTACCGCGAGGCGGCGGCGCTGGGCGGGAGGCTGCTGGAAGCGGACGGGCTCGACGCCGCCCGGCGCG
This sequence comes from Defluviicoccus sp., assembly GCA_028820505.1. GTDB lineage: Bacteria > Pseudomonadota > Alphaproteobacteria > MPNO01 > MPNO01 > MPNO01. The sequence goes on along the minus strand of JAPPIT010000186.1, from coordinate 10,649 downwards.
CCCCGGTGGCGGAATGGGCGGAGGTCCATGAATCCCAGACGATGCTGGCGGAAGCGGTCCGCACCTTGCCGGACCGGGTGGCGGCGTGGACGGAGCGCCGCAAGGACCTGCCGCTCGACGGGCACGGCGGGGCCGATCCGGCACATCACGCCTGCCGCGCCTGGCGCGAGGAAGGGGCGCGGCTCGGGATCGGCGGCGTCTCCATGCTCCGTCCCGGGGACGCCCATGCGCCGTATCTCGATGCCGTGCCCGGCGCGGCGGAGGCGGTGGAGAGGGCGGCCGAGGGGGTGCGCGATGCGTTGGCGGAGTACCGTTACGCGGGGTTCGCCTGGCTGACCCGCGAGCTCGAGCGGCAGGCGCGGGAGACCGGGACCGCGGCGTACCACCTGCCGCGCTACCGCGAGACCGTGGCGGAGGCGCGGCGCCTCTCTGGGCGTGCCGGGGCGAAACTGTCGGACGACCGGCGGGCGACCCTCGAATCCTGGCTGCGCTACGACGAGGAGAACACGCGGCTCCGCGCGGAGATCCGCGACTGGCCCGGCCGCGCCGGCGCGCTGGCCGCTGAGTGCCCCGAACCTCCCGCACGGCTTGACGCGCTCAGGGCATGGCGAGACCGGGCCGAAGACCTGCTCGCCGAAGGCCGCACCCTGCAGGCGAAGGACGGCCCGCACGCGCTCCACCTGGACGCCGTGCCGCGGGATCGCGAGGCGCTGGAGGAGGCGGTCCGCCGCCTCGACCGGACGACGGCCGCGGCCGAGGCGCGCGAGATGCACCTGCTCGCCTCGGTGGCGCGGCGCCGGGCGGAGGAGAAAGGTGGGATCGCCTATGACGCGCCCCGCTATCCCGCGCTGGTGGAGCGGGCCCGCGCGCTCGCTGCCCGGCCCGGCCTGCCGCGAGACCTGCGGGCCGAGGTCGACGCGCATCTCGCGCGGGACAGGAAGTGGACCGGCGGGCGGGAACGGATCGGCGCGTTCCTCGAACGAGCCGGGAAGGTCTTGCGCGCGCGCGATGGCCTGGAAGAGAGAGACGCAAGGGAGGCGACCCCGGACCGGGAGGGCTGGCTGAAGGAGGCGCGGCAGGTCCGCGACGAGGCGGATGCGATCGGGCGGGACATTCCGGAAGCGGAGATCGCGGCCCATCTCGCCGCCCTCGGCGCCGCGCCGGACGGGGTCGCGGAACCGGCGCGCGGGATCCGGAACGCCATCGCCGAAGACGAGCGGGCACGGGCCGCCGAAGCGGAGCGCCGGGAACAGAAGCGGATCGCGGAGGAAAGCGCCCGTATCGCGGAGGACGCCCGCATCGCGGAAGAGGCCCGTATCGCGGCGGAGGACCAACGCCGCGCGCGGGACCGGGCCGAAGCAACCGCCGAACCCGCCGAACCGCTGCGGGACACCCTGACCCGCGCCCGCGCCGCCGGGGGCTCGCGGGTCGCCGTCGCCGGGCTCGTGCCGGACGCCGACCGCGAGGCGGTGTTCAGCCGGCTGGACGGTCTCCGCACCGCGATATCGAATGCCTGCCTGCTGCTCGGCGACGCGCCCGGCTTCGAGCGGATCGCCGCCGAATGGGCGCGCCACAGGGGCGTCGAGGCGTTCGTCTTCCACGCCGGCACGGAGGCGGGGCCGGACGCCGCGCGCGAGCGCGACCGGGCGATCGTCGAAGCCGGCCCCAACCTCGTCATCGTGTACTCGGACGAAGAAGAGCCCGGCTTCCTCGCCCGGCACGCGGAGGAACGGGGCATTCCCGTCAGCATTCGGCCCGCGGCGCAGCTGCTCAGCCCGCCCCGGCAATCCCTGGACCGGGACGCCGGCGAGAGACAGCGCCAGAGCATCCGCAAGGGCCCGTCGATCGGCTTCTGACGGAATACACACGGCTCCAAACCATCGTCGACAGGACCGCCGGCAGACGCCTGGCGGAGTGCGGTTACTCCGCCCGGCCGCACAAGAAAGGGCGCTCCCCCGGCGATGCGGGGGAGCGCCCGTGATGAGAGGAAAGGGGGACGTCAGCCGTGCCGCTACCGGACCGGGTGCGGGTCGAGGGTCCAGCGGGCGGTCTCGAGGAGGCTCTCCCGGAGGTAGACGCGCTTCGGCCCGCGCGGGTCCTCGGTGAGGTCGACGACGTGGAACGGCGGCTCCTCCTCGAACCCGGCCTCGTCGCGGAACAGCTCGGTTACGAGATCGCTGTCTTCTTGCAGCCGCGTCTGCTCGGGCGCGATCACGGCGATATCGATCGCTGACATTGCTTCCTCCATGTCGGAATGGCGGCGCGGAGGGACCTCCCGCCCCTGCCGTCCGACCTCCCCGAAGCTCTTCTTCACTCGGTCGCGGAACTCCGGCCGGCCGCACGAAAAAGGGGGCCGACCCCGCGCGCGATCGACGCGGGACCGGCCCCCTGAGGCTGGAGGAGACGATGCGTTGGAGGGGCCCTAGAAGGGGATCTCGGACCCGTCCCCGGGCGTGGCGGCGGGCTGCTCGGCCGACGCCGGGGCGCCATTGGGCTTGTCGAGGAACTGGATCACGCTGCCCGGGACCAGCAGGATCTCGGTCGAGAAGCGGTCGCTCTCCTCGCCGTCCTTCTTCCAGCGGCGGGTCTGCAGCTTGCCCGCGACGTAGACCAGCCGCCCCTTCCTCGCGTGCTTCTCGAACTTGCCGCCAAGAGAATGTATAGACCGTAATTGACTGTTTTTATTGAATTAACTCTGGAGTGTCGGTTCCTCCAGCCGGCCTGTCAACACTATCGCAACACCATGGCCGGGGCGTCGGCAAGCACTCCGTGAGGCCAGGCGAGGCTGCCCGACCGGGCGGATCCCGGCAGTGGAGGGTGCGTTGCTAATCGCTTCCAGGCCGGGGCCACAACGACGCACCGCGCGGGCACTTCGCCTCGCGGCGCTCCGATCGGTGCACCGTAACCACGGTGCCCGCGAGCTTCCGCGGAAGGGTGTCGCCAACCTGCTTCGACGCCGTGGTGAGCGGGCGCAACCGCTTCGAACGCCTCGCCGGGCCGTTTCGTCATGTGCTCCTTCACCATCGCAGGCGGGCCTCGAACCCGAGCGCGTGCTCGGGCGCGCCGGTGTCGCTCTCGCGGCGGGTCGCGTGTAAGCCGAACGACAGGTCCGGCGTGTTCCGGCTCTCCGGGGTGAGCCGCCAGCCGAGGCTGTAGTCCCGCGCGCCGGTCGCAAGCCCCAGCCCGGCATGCGGGCTGCCGGTCCAGCGACCGCCGAAGGCCGGGAAGCCGAATGCCGCCTCCAGCGCCCAGCGGCCCGCCGGCTCGCTGCCGGTGCGGTCCTCAAGCGGAGCGGGGGTGAACAGCGCGTCGAGCCCGCCTGCGGACTGCCCGCCCCAGTCCTGGCGCAGGCTCAACGACGGACCCCGCTCCGTCTCGGGGCTCGGGTCGAAGGCGAGCGCGGCCGAGAGGCCCCGGTCCTCGAGCGCCCCGTCCTCGTGGGCGATGAGCGTGCGGCCCGAGAGGTCGAGGGAGAGCCCGAGCGCGGGGTCGCTCCAGGCGAGCCCGGCGCCGAGCTCGAGGCCGAAGCCGGTCTCGGCGTCGCCGCCGTCGTGGCGCGCGCCCAGCTCCAGCTTCGGCGTCAGGCTCGCCCCTTGCGCCCGGAGGCCGGCGCCCTCCGTCTCGGAGGGGCCCGCCCCGTCCAGCGCGAAGCGCCAGCTTCCCGCAAGACCGAGCCGGAGCCGGGTCACGTCGGAGTCCGACGCCGCGAGGTCGCGGGTCTCCTCCGAGGAGGTCCGCGCCCACAGGGCGTCCGAGGTGAGCGCGAGCGCGAGCCCCGAGCCTTCGGCAGGGGGTGCGAGCAGGTCGCCCCGCAGGCCCGCCGCGGCCATGCGCCAGGTCGTGTCCGCCTCGTAGCGCCCGCCCGGGCCTGCCCCGGCCTCCTCCGAGCCGGGGGCGGTCTCCACCGTCACCCCGCCTGCGCCGACACCCGCCGCGCCCCACAGCGTCAGGCGCTCCGAGGCGTCAAGCGAGGCGTAGGGGAGGGCCGCGGTCAGCGACGCCTCGACCTTGCCCTCGCCCGCCCGGACCGCGCCGTCGCACAGGACCGCGTCCGTGTCGGGGCAGGGGGCGGCGCCCTCGCCGCCGAAGGCGGCATAGGTGCCCTTTGCCGAGCTCTGCGCGAGCGCGAGCCCGACCAGCCACCCGTCGCGCGCGTAGTCCGCGCCGAGCATCCCGGTCGTGACCTCGCCGTCGAGGCCGATGTCGGTCCCGTCGCCGCGCGCCCGGCCGTCGAAGCGCCCCTGGCTCGCGCGGCCCCAGAGCGCGGCGCTCCCGCCCGCGGCGTCGGCGGCGCCGGTCAGCGTGAAGCGGCTCCCGAGCAGGGCGTCTCGCATGGTCATCGTCCGCGTCTCGCCCAGGACGGCCGGGTCCGGGTCCGGGCTGGCGGGGGCGATGGCGGCGGGGGCGGCATCGCCCGCGCCGAACCCGAGCGGCAGCCCGGCGAGCGTGCCCCGCATCCCCGGCGTGCGCGGCGCCGCCAGGCGCTCCGAGACCCCGTCGAGCGCCTGCTCGGCGACGGTGCGCCCGAAGCGCGAAAGCCACGCCGCCGGCATCGGGTCGTCGTTGGTGATGGTGCCTATCGCCACCGCCTTCGCTATCGCCGCCCCGCGCGCATCCTGCAGCACCAGCTCGAACGTCTCGTCGTTCTCGTCGATGGCGTCGTTGATGACCTTGACGTAGAAGTACGCCACCGTGCGCCCGGGGTGGAACCTCGTGGTCAGGAACGCCGGCAGGTAGTCGTGGTCGAACCCGGCCCGCGCCGACACCGGCGTCGAGCTGCGCGTCTGCGCGCTCACCCGCACCGGGTGCGGCTGCGGCGCCGAGAGGCGCACCGTGAACCGCATGTACGTCCACAGGCCCCAGAGGTCCCGGGCAACCGAACTCCGATTATTGGGCTCGCCCGCGCCCTCGGCCATCGTCGCGTCCTCGATGGACAGCGTCGGCCCCACCGTCGCGTCGTCGTCGGTCACCTCGACGGTGGCCGAGGCGGGGTCGCCGAGGGTGTAGCCGGCGCCCGCGGCAAGCGCTGCGCGCACCGGGCCGTCGGGCTCGTCGGTGGTGTCGGCCTCGGTCGAGACGGTGAGGTCCGCCGAGGTGGCGCCCGCGGCGATGGTGACCGTCTTGCGGCCCTCGGCGGCGTCGGCGAGGAAGTCGCTCGAGGGGGCGTCGGAGACGTCGACCCTGACATCAAGCGCCGCGGCCGGTGCGGCGCTCGCGGTGACGGTGAAGGTCGCATCGGCGCCCTCGGTCACCCCCGCGCCGCCGGTGATGGTGACCACCGGCAGCGGGTCGTCGTCGTCGGTGATGGTGAAGGTGACCGAGCCCGTGCCCGAGGCGCCGCCGCCGAGGTTCGTGCCCGAGTCCGCATCGAGCGTCCCGAGCCCCACCTCCACCGTCTCGCCCGCGCCCTCGTCGAGCGCATCGTCGATGGCGGTCACGGTGAGCGTCGTGGTGTGCACCGCGTCCGCGCCGCCGGTGAAGCGCAGGAACCCGCCGGGATCGCCGACGGTGTGCCACCCGACCCCGCGCCCGCCGCCGAGCCGGTAGTCGGTCCGGTTGCGCGCCGTGCCCCCCACCACCACCGGCACGTCGAGCGCCTCGCCCGCGATGAGCGTGCGCCCGAGCAGGAGGGTGAGGGTCTTCGCGCCCCCGTCCTCGACGATGGCCGTCGCCGTGCCCGAGAGCGTCACCTCGGTCGGGTCGTCGTCGGCGACCGCGACCGAGGCGGTGGCCGGCGTGCCCGGCGCGTAGCCCGTGCCGTCGGCGAGCGTCGCCGTCACCGGCCCGTTCGGCTCGTCGTCATTGTCGGGCGAGGTGGCGACGGTGAGGACCTTCGAGGTCTCGCCCGCCGCGAGGGTGACCGTGTGCGTGCGCTCGTCGGTCGATGCGAGGAAGTTCGCGCCCGGCGCCTCCGCGACCGTGACCGAGACCGGGAGGGCGCTCGCCGACGCCCGGCTCGCGGTCACCGTGAACGTCGCCGCCGTGCCCTCGGTCACCGCATCGCCGGGCGCAATCGTGACCACCGGCTCGGCGTCGTCGTCGGTGATGGTCACGGTGGCCGTGGCCGGGCTCCCGATGGCGACCCCGGCCGGCGCCGTGGCGAGGGTGACGGTGAAGGTCTCGTCGGGCTCGGCCGTGGTGTCCTCGGTGGTCTGCACCGTGAAGGTGTGCGCCGCGGCGTTGGCGGGAATGGTGACGCTCGCGGGGCACGCCGCGTAATCGCCCGCGGCGGCCGTGCCGTGCGCGCAGGTGAGGCCGAGCGCGGTGGCGGCGCCGCGGCGCGGGGCGATGTGCACGGTGAGGCTCGCCGCGTCGCCCTCCGAGGCGCTGTAGGCGGAGGCGGAGAGGCGCACCGTCGGGGTCGCGGGCGGCGGGTCGTCGTCGTTGACCGTGACCGACGCCGAGGCCTGCGTCCCCACCGCGTAGTCCGCGGGCGTGGCCTTCGAGGCCGCCACGGTCACCGCGACCGCCCCGTTGGCCTCGTCCGTCGAGTCGTCCTCCGTGTCGACGGTGTAGGTGGCCGACGCCTGGTTGGCCCCGATGACGACCGTCTTGGCGCCCTCGTCGGTCGATGCGACGAAGTCGCTCGCGGCGTCGTCGGCGACGGTGAGGTGGACGGTCAGGTCCGCGGTCGGGGCGGGCGCCGCCGAGACGGTGAACTCGGCGCCGGCGCCCTCGGTGACCGCAGAGCCGGCGCTGACGGTGACGGTCGGCACCGCGGCCGTGTCGTCGTCGTCGTTGACCGTGACCGAGGCCGAGGCCGGGTCGCCGACGGTGTAGGTCTTGGGGTTCCCCGAGCGCGGGCGGATGGTCACCGTCACCGGGCCGCTCGGCTCGTCGACGGTATCGGGCACGGTCGCGAGGGTGAAGGTCCGCGTGGCCGCGCCGCCCGCGAACTCCCAGAACCCGTTCTCGCCCTCCACGTCCGCGGCGAGGAAGTCCGCGCCCGGCGCGTCGGCGACGCCGATGTTCACGAGCAGCGTCTCGCCCTCGGCCGGCGCCGGCGTCGCGGTCACCGTGAACGTCGCCGCCGTCCCCTCCGTCACCGCCGGACCGCCCGCGAGCGTCAGCACCGGGAGCGTCGAGGCGGGCTCGATCGGACCGAGCGGCGCCGTCTCGACGCGATGCTCGGTGCCGGCGCCGTCGGTGTACCAAGCCACGGCACGGATGTACTTGCCCAACCACCTCTCCGCCACGGTGAAGGTCGCCGAACTCGCGCCGAAAATAGCAAATATTCGAGAGGCGGGGCCGTCACTGTAGCCCCAGGAGTAGGCCAACGCGCCGTCGCCGTCGGGGTCGGAGGTCTCCCGCGTCACCGTCAGGGTCTCGCCCACCCGGGGCGTGCCCGTGAGCGAGAAGGTGGCGGCGCCTTCGTCATCGTATATCGTGAAGGTGACGGTCCTTGAATGAGACTGAATCGCGTAGCCGGGCCTGTCTTCGAAGGTCACCGCGATCGTCTCGGGGCCTTCCGCGACCGAGTCGTCGACGAGCACGATCGGGAACGGGACGTTGGCATTCCTCTTCGTCCCCGCCGGCACCGTGAACGTCCCGGTGCCGGCGGTGTGGTCGGCCCCCGCGATGGTGTAGTCGACCCCCGCGGTCGCCGTGCCGCCGAGCGTGTAGCCGACGGGCAGGTCCGCCGGCAGGTCCCGGGTGGAAATCAGTATCGGATGTGCTGCTCCTTGACTTTCTGTCACGCTATCGCCGTTTTCCCAATATATGGTGGGGGTCGGACCCGTCGCCTCGTCGTCGCGCACGGTCACCGTCGCCGCGCCGGGGTCGCCGACCCGGAAGTACTGCGGGTGGCCGCGGCTGCGCCCGGGGTTCTCCAGCGTGAGCGTGACTTCCTTGTGACCGAGGCGGACGTTGTCGGCGACCGTCGGCCACGCGAGGGGGGAGACGTACGTGCCCGCCGGGATGGTGTACCCCGCGCGCTGCGCCTTGCCCACCGCCGAGCCGCTCCACGTCACGGCAAACGACATCCCGCCCGCGGGCGCGGGCTTGGTCGAGCGCAGCCGGAAGCGCGCGGGCTCGCCCTCGGCGACCTCCGCGGCGACCGCCTCGACCGTCATCACGTGGTCCCGCGACTCGTCGTCGCGGATGGTGAGCGTCATCGTCGGAATCGCCCCGACCGTCACCCCGTTCGGCAGCGCCGACGCGTCGAGGGTCAGGACGATGGTCTCGTCCGGCTCGACGAGGTCGTCGTAGACGCAGAGGATGTCGAAGGAGTCCCTTTGGTAGCCCGCCTTCAGGACGGGGTCGCCGCCGAAGTAGAAGTCCCGTCCCTCGGTGGCGGTGCCTCCGAGGGTGAAGCGCAGCGGGATGTCCCGGCCCGCGGGCGGCGTGATGGTCATCGCCGCCTGGAAGAAGCAGTTGTTCTCGTTGGACACAAAGGCATTCGAGAAGAAGGAAATCACCGACGCGGCCGGGGCGTCCACGAGGCCGTGGGTCAGCGTGCGCCCGTTCACGGTCAGGTCAACGGTCTTCCGCGACTCCGCCTTGTCGTCCTTGACCACGTCGAGCTCCAGTACCGTCGGATTCCGTTCGGTGAGCCGCGCACCGTCGAGGACGAACGACGGGTTGCCGCTCGCGAGATTGCGGCACGTGAGGCCCGCCACCGTGGGGCAGCGCAGCGTGTAGTCCGCGCCCCGCGTCGCGGTGCCGCCGAGGGTGAGCGGGACCGTCAGCCTCTCGAAGGGCTGGAGCGGGAAGTAGCTCAGGACGACGTCGAACGACAGACTCGAGCCCTCGGGACGGTCATGGGTCTCGCCAGACGCCTCGACCAGAACCGCCCGAGGCAGGTCGTCGTCGACGATGGTCACTGTGGCCGTGGCGGGGCTGCCCCGGTCGACGCCGGCGCTCACCGAGGCGATGCTGACGCGGAAGGTCTCGTTCGGCTCGTCGGTGGGGTCTTCGGTGGTCGGGACGGAGAAGGTGTGCGAGGCGGCGCCGGCCGCGATGGTGACGCTCGCGGGGCCGGCGCTCCAGTCGCCGCCCTTCGCGGTGCCGTCGGCGTAGGCGAGGCCGACCGTGGTGGGCGCGTTGCGCGAAGGGCTCAGGCTCAGCGTGACCTGCGCCGCGTCGCCCTCGCGGGCGTCGTAGCGCGCGCGGGAGAAGCGCACCGCCGGGCCGTCGTTGTCCTCGATGGTGACCTCGACGCTCCGGGGGGCGCCCACGCTGACGCCCGAGGCCGACGCGATGCGGGCGGTGAACGTCTCGGGCGACTCGTTGCGGGAATCGTCCTCGATGAGGAACTGCGCCACCGCGCGGGTCTCGCCCCGCTCGAAGACGACGGTGTCGTCGACGAGGGTGAAGTCCGCGCCGGTGGCCGTCCCGGCGCTCACCGAGACCGTGACGAACGTCGCGCGGTCCCAGCGCGCGAGCGTGAGCCCGAGCGGCACGCTCGCGATGCCGGTCCCCTCGCCGAACGTCACCGCGCCCGTGCCGAAGCTCACCTTCGTCGGGTCGTCGTCGCGCACCTGCACCCGGGCGGAGGACGGGGCGCCCACCCGGTAGCCGGTGCCGCTCCGGAGCGTCACCGTCACCGGGCTCGCCGGCTCGTCGGTGTCGTCGTCCACGGTGGGAACCTCGTAGGAGGCCGAGCGCTGGTTGGCCGCAATCGTGACCGTCTGGTTGCCCTCGTCCGCCCCGGCCACGAAGTCCGCGCCCGGCGCGTCGGCGACGCGCAGGTTCACCGTGAGGTTCGACGTGGGCGCGGGGAGGGCGGAGACGGTGAACGTCGCGGCACCGCCCTCCGTGACGCGGCTGCCGGGCCTGATGGTCACGGTCGTCCCCCCCACGAAGACCGGGGACAGGGCGTAGAAGGCGTGCTGCTGGGAGCGGAGCGCGCCGGTCTGGTGCTCGATGGGGCTGTTCGACCCGAACGCGCCCCGCGTCGGGGTGGACGAGCCCAGCGGGTGGGCCGACCTCGTGCCGTCGTTCTTGGTCCCGGTCCAGGGCCAGTCGGTCTGCGTGCCCGCGTCGCTGGCCTGCCCGAGCCGGTTGCGCCGGTCCGAGCTCTGATTGGCGTCCCAGCTTCCGTCCCAGAAGTCGCCGTAATCGTCGGCGACCTTGGCCCCGCCCAGCCAGTAGATGGGCACGCCTGTGCCGGTGGCCCCGACATGGTCGCGCGCATCGACCGTCGCGGTCGAGCCGACGGCCTTGAACAGACTCGCGTAGGGCCGGATGGCGCTGTGCCCGCTCGCGGCCCAGTACCGGACGTGGGTGTCGTACCGCGAGATGCTGGTGTCCGTGGCGTTGTGCCAGTTGTCGGTGATGAACAGCAGCCGGAACTTGCCGCCTCCGGGGACGGCGGAGGGTGTGAGCGCCCAGTCCCCGGTCACCGGGTAGGAGCCGTCGGCGTTCGGCGTCGGCGTGGTCTGTGCCGCGGCGGGTCCGGTGGTGAGGAGGACTGCGAGCAGCGGCGCGGCAGCCAGGGCCAGGGCGGCGAGCAGGGCGCGCCGCACGCTGCGCGCGGAGGAAGCGGCGGGCCGGCGCGAGGCGCAGCCCGGGCCGGCGGCGCGGGCGGTGGGGGTGGCGTCAGGCGGTGGGGTCGGACAACCGGGCCGGCGCCGGCATCGGCCGGACGCACTCATGGCGGCTCGGCGGCTCGGCGGCTCGGCGGCTCGGCGGCTCGGCGGCTCGGCGGC
>JAPPIT010000034.1 GCA_028820505.1 Defluviicoccus sp. | reverse complement strand
TCAAACCGACAAAAATCGCCAGTCTCCTACCCGGTTAGACCGGGAGACAACAGCGTCGGGCGGCAGGACGACCGGCATCCGGTGGTGGACGCGGGCGACGAGCGCGTTGGCCTCGGTCGTCAGGATCGTGCAGGTCTCGACCGTGTCGCCGGGTCCGAGCTCCGCCATCGAGGCGGGAAGGGCCGCGCCCTTCCGCACCGTCCAGCGCTCCCACAGCCCGGCGAAGGCGAACGCCCCGCCGTCGGCCGGCTGGAACAGCCAGGGCTGCTTCTCCTTCCCGCGGCGCGCCCATTCGTAGAACCCGTCGGCCGGGATCAGGCAGCGCCGGGCGCGCCAGGCGGCGCGGAAGGAGGGTTTTTCGGCCGCCGTCTCGACCCGCGCGTTGATCGTCCGGTAGCCGATCTTCGGATCCTTCGACCAGGCCGGGATCAGCCCCCAGCGCAGCATCGAGAGGCGGCGTTCGCCCCCCTCCGCGCGGACCGCCGCGACCTCCTGGCCCGGCGCCACGTTGTAGCGCGGCCGCAAGTTCGCCGCCGGCCCGGCGAGGCCGAGGAGCTCCTGGATCTCCCGCAGGGAGAAGCGCTGGGTGAAGCGTCCGCACATGAGGGGAGGTTAGGCGATCGGAGGGGCGGGCCGAAGCCCCCGGGGGCGGCGGGAACGGAGACTCTTACAGCGGTTCGGTCCCCTCGCCGAGAATTGCAAGGTATCGGTCGTAACCGAAGAGCCGGTTCCGCTTCTTGCCCGTCAATTCACGGGCGATGCCCAGGTTCTCGAGAACCGTCATCCCCGCCGACGCGGCGGGGAAGGAGAGACCCGCGCCATTCGCCAGCGCCTGAATCGCTCCAATGGGACGCTCTCGCAACGCCTGGTGCACCCGCAGTGCCGATCCCGCCGCGCGGCCCATCCGCTGGATGCGTGCCTGATCTTCCCCGAACAGCGCAAGCAATCGGTGTGCGGTCTCGACCGCGCCTTCGGCGGTCTCCGTCACCCCGTGGAGGAAGAATGCCAGCCACGCTTCCCAGTCGCCCCGGTGTCGCACTTCGTTGAGAAACGCGTAGTAGTCGTCCCGATGCTGCTTGAGAAAGAGGCTCAGATAGAGAAGCGGCTCACGCAACGCACCGCCGTGATGCAGCATGAGGGCGATCAGGAGGCGACCTACCCTTCCATTGCCGTCGAGGAAGGGATGGACGGTCTCGAACTGGACATGAGCGAGGCCGGCCCGCAGGAGCAGGGGCAACCCGTCGTCGCTCGCGTTCAGAAAGCGTTCCAGATCGGACATGCAATCGGCGACCGAGGAAACCGGCGGCGGGACGAAACGCGCCACACCCGGCCGCGGTCCGCCGATCCAGTTCTGCGAACGGCGAAACTCCCCGGGCGCCTTGTCGCGGCCACGGCCTCGGCTGAGCAATACCTCGTGAATCTCGCGGATGAGCCGGTTGCAGAGTGGGAAATCCTCGCGCAGCCTACGCAACCCGTGCTCCAGGGCCGCCACGTAGTTCGAGACCTCCACGACGTCGTCGAGCGGGACGCCAGGCGCCTCGTCCAGTTCGAACAACAGAAGATCGGACAGCGAGGACTGCGTGCCCTCGATCTGCGAGGAAAGGACAGCCTCCTTGCGGACATAGGTGTAGAGGAAGAGGCGGATGTCGGGCAGCAACGTGGAAAGGCTGTCCAGGCGGCCGAGAGCGAGCAAGGCTCGCTCAAGACTCGACTGCAGAACCGTCAGATCCAGGGAGGGCGCCGGCGGCAGAGGCGCCGGAACGAAGGCTCGCACCGTCTCGCCACCCACGACGATCGCTTCGTATCGGCCAGTCTCACCCCGATCCATGCGGAGAGACCCTTAGTTAAGCGAACTTTAATTTGGTTTAGCATTATTAAGATTTTTTCCAAAGTTTTTAATTAGAGTTTTCTTGTCCGCGGGACGGTTCGACGACATTCGGTCCGCCAAGCTTCCCCAGCGGAAATTCCTGTTAAACCGAATTGAATAGACCGCAACGTTGTTAAGAATTACAGAGAAATTTTAAATAGCGGCGCGCCGCCCCCGCGCTACCCCTCCGCCAGGAACGCCGCGATGGCCCCGGCCACCGCGCCCGGGCGGTCGAACTCGGCCATGTGGCCGGCGCCGGGGACGATCTCGACCCTGGCGGGGCCCGAAATGGCGTCCGCGATGCGCGCGGCGTAGGAACGCGGCATCACCCGGTCGTCCCCGCCCCAGATCAGGAGCGTGGGACAGGCGATGCGCGCGAGCCGGGTCGCGAGCCTGGTGTCGCCGAGCGGCCACAGGAGGCGCGCCGCCGCGTTGGTCGCGCGCTGCATCGCGATGTCCCATTCCATCGCCTCGCCCGCGTCGTCGGTGCCGAACGCGGTCCAGGCGTCGAACTCGTCGGGCCGCGCGGTGAGCAGCGGCGAACGGTCGGCGGGGCGCTGGGCGAACACGTCGGCGACCGGCTCGGCCTCGTCGAACAGGCCGAACGGCGCGATCAGCACCAGCCTTCCGACCGCCTCCGGCCAGACGGCGGCGACGTCGGCGGCGAGCGCCCCGCCCGACGACGCGCCGACCAGCGCGCCGCCCTCGGTATCCGCCGCCCGGTGAGCGTCGCGCGCGGCGAGCAACCAGTCGACATGCTCGTCCAGCAGATCGGCGGACTGCCCGCCCGGCGCGCCCGGGAGCGACGGGGCGGCGACGCGGTGCGCCTCCGCCAGCCGGTCGAGCACCGGGAGCCAGCGGGGCAGGCCGGGGAGGCCCGCGAACCAGCAGATGCCGGACCCCTCGCCCTTCTCCCATACCCGCAATTCCCCGCCGGCGACCGCGGCGGAGCGTTCGGAATGGCCGGTCATACGGCGACCGGCTCCGGCACCGCGCGGCTCTGGCTCGGCATCGGGTTCGGCCACCAATGGTCTTCCCACTCGTCGTCGAACAGATCGGCGATCTGGGGCAGCACCTTCTCGGCGAAGAGCCGGGTGTTATGGCGGGTGAGATCCTTCGACATGTTGCCGAAATGGAGCAGCAGCATCAGGTGGCCGACATTGAGGTCGACCGCCACCTTGCGCAGTTGGTCGGCGACCTCGTCGGGGCTGCCGACGATGACGTGGCCCTGCTCGAGGACGTTGTCCGTGTGCGCCTGGAACGGGCGCGCGGCGATCGCCTGGTCGGCCGCCATGGTGACCTGCGAGGTGAGGCGCGCGCGCACCGTCGCCTCGGAGATGTAGCCCGGCGGGCGCGCGAACTTGGGGTCGAGATGGAGGCAGCGGTCGTAGAAATAGCTCGCCGGCCTGGCGTACAGGTCGACCGCCTCGGCGTGGCTCTCGGCGACTCCGACCGCCTGGAGGAAGCCGGCGTGATAGGGGTTGGGCTCGGCCCCCATTGCCTTCATCTCCTCCCAGAAGCCCTTCATCACGCCGAGCCCCGCCTTGTAGCCCCAGTAGGAGAGGTAGGCGTAGACGAAGTCGTTCTCGTAGCACATGCGCCAGGTCTCGACCGAGCCGGAGCCCGGCACCCAGACCGGCGGGCGCGGTTTCTGGACCGGCCGGGGCCACGGGTTGACATAGCGCATCCGGTTGAAGCGCCCGTTATAGGGGAACGGCTTTTCCTCCCGCCAGGCGCGGGTGATCAGGTCGATCGCCTCGTAATAGCGCGGCCGCAGGAGGCTGGGGTTCCGGCTGTAGGCGTAGCAGGTGTCCATCGGCGTGCCGACCGGGAAGCCGGCGATCAGCCGCCCGCCCGATATGCAGTCGATCATCGCGAACTCCTCGGCGACCCGGACCGGCGGGTCGTAGAGCGCGACCGAGCTTCCCATGACGCAGATCGCGGCGTCCCTGGTGCGCCGGGCGAGGGTGGAGGCGATCAGGTTGGGCGACGGCATCAGCCCGTAGCCGTTGGAGTGGTGCTCGTTGACGCAGATCCCGTCGAACCCCTGCTCGGCGGCGAATTCGAGCTCGTCCATGAAGTCGTTGTACATGACGTGCGCGCGCTCGGGATCGAACAGCGCCGGGTCGATCTCGACCCAGACCCCGGGATGCCGCTCCTTGAAGTCCTCGGGGAGCTCGGTATAGGGCATCAGGTGGAACCACAGCACCTTCATCGCGGTATCGGCCTTTCGGGTTGGAATTGCGCGCGAGCGTAGCAGACGCGCGCGGCCGATGCATTCGCCGGGCGGGGCGGGTTGGAGTCTTCGCCCCCTCGCGCGTCATATCGACCGGAGCCGCGCGCGGCGCGGCGCAGCGGAGATATCTGTCAGGCACCGGACCGCGGCGTTGGGGTGGCAGATTTCTCCGCTCCACGCCTGACGGCGTTCCGGTCGAAATGACGGGGGAACGGGACGCCGTTCCGCGCCGGCGTCAGGGAACCAGCTTGAGCGCGGCGAACAGCAACCCGCCGACACCGAAGACAGCGGCGTACATGCGCCGTTCGCCGGACTGCATCCGGTCCACGAGTTCTACCCTGACCGCGGCGATGTCCGCCTTGAGCTCCGTCTTCAGCGCAGCCATGTCTGCCTTGAGCACCCTGATGTCGCTCTTGGTCGCCAACTCTTCTCGGCCGGATTCCGCGGCCGTGCGGACGGCTTCGGCGACGGCCTCGGCCTGCTCGCGCTTCATGCCCGCGTCCTCCATGCGGCGGGCGGCGGTCAGGGTGTCGAAAGCAGCGGCCATTCCGGCCTATCTCCGCTTCGCCATCGCGGGACCGCCCGTTCGGGAAGGCGCGGGCCTGCGTACCGGCCGGCGGGCGGGCGAACGGGAACGGATCGACCCTCCCATGGGCGTCAGGGAACCAGCTTGAGCGCGGCGAACAGCAGCCCGCCGACGCCGAAGACGGCGGCGTACATGCGCCGTTCGGTGGACTGCATCCGGTCCACGAGCTCGGCCCTGAGCCCGGCGAGGCCCGATTCGAGATTCCCTTCGAACTCCGCCTTGAGCGCGGCGATATCCGCCTTGAGCTCCGCCCTGAGCGCCGCTATGTTCGCCTTGACTGCCGCCAGATCCGCCTTGGTGGCCAAGTGCTGGAGATCGGCCTTCGCGGCGGAGCGGACGGCTTCGGCGACGGCCTCCGCCTGCTCGCGCTTCATCCCCGCCTCTTCCATGCGGCGGGCGGCGGTCAGGGTGTCGAAAGCGGCGGCCATCGGCCGAGCCTAGCCGGAACCGGGCGGCGATGCAACCCTGGCGTGTATCTACTCTTTCACGAGGGTGTAGGTCTGCATCTCGGTCGGCAGGCCGGCGAGCGCGGCGGCGAGGTCGTCCGGCGCCCCGCCCTCGGCGTAGGCGGCGAGATAGCGCCCGGCGCACACGGTCTCAAGCCGGTCGCCCGCGAACGGGAACGGGTCGAGCGCGTAGACCCCGCCCCCCTTGGGCGTCACCGTCACCTCGGCGTCGGTCTCCGCGTCCCTCGGCACGCAGGTGAAGGTCTCGACCCCCCGATCGGTCTCGTGGCGCAGGTTGAAATAGAGCGCCAGCGTGTCGAAGAACTGGAGCTGCTTGTAGTTCTGGACGATATGCGCCTCCTCGACCCACGCGGCGGTCTCCGGGTCGACGGCGAGCGTTTCCCTGATCCGTTCCTGGCGCGCGATCTCGCCCGACAACATCCTGTCGACCTCCTCGCGGTCGGCGGGCCCGACCGGGATCGAGGTCGACCCGCCGGGACGCACGCAGAACTCGGAATAGCCGTAGCGCGCGTGGTAGAGCCCCCAGGAGTGCATCGAGGAGATCAGCCCGCAATAGAGGTGGCGGGCCTCGTTGACGTCGGCCGACCGCCTTCCCGTCTCGGTCCCGCCCGGCACCGGCGCGTTGCCGACGCCGCAGGGCAGGCCGGTGCGGTCGTCGAGCACCGGGTCGCCGTCGAAATCGTCCCAGCCGTAATCGTGGTGGCTCACCACGTAAACCATCTCCTCGTGCGGCTCGCAGCGCTCGAACGCGTCGTTGCCGAAGGCGCGTACGAACTGCCCGCAGAGCGCGTTGTGCTCACGCATCGAGCAGAGGAAATGCGCCTCGCCCGGCGGCGCGGTCTGGATCATCATCGCCTCGTCCCTCCTCCGGAATGCGACGGATGCCGCGCATTTAAGCGGAAACGGAGCGGCTTGGCATCAACGGAGGGGTTTCGGGAGCCCTGGCGGCATGACTCCTCTTTTCGTCATGCTCGGCGAAGGCCGAGCATCCACGAGTTTTTCTGTGATCGAGGAGGAAACAAAAACAAAACGTGGATGGTCGGCCTCCGCCGACCATGACGTGAGGGGCAAAGCGGAAGGAACGCCTCCGACCGAACCGGCTTCCCCCTACCCCGCCGGCGGCGGGGCGCAGGCGAGGTCGTAGGGGAAGCGTTCCTGGATCAATCCGTTATAGGCGAAGATGTCGAGCGTCGCCTCGAACGCCTCGCGGGTGATCTCGATATGGGGCGACCAGCAGCCGAGCCCTTGATAGCTCGCGATGCAGCGTTCGAGGACCGCGAGGTCGATGTCGGGGAAGTACGACTTCTCGGCGCGCGCGACCTCGGCCGCCGGCGTCTCGTTCAGCCACCGGCGCGCCTTGCGGTAGGCGCGGACGAACGCGCGCGCCATGTCGGTTTCGAGCCAGTCGGGCCGGGCGCACAGGCTGGAGAAGCCGCACAGCCCGACCTGCCTTCCGACCTCGGCCACGACATGGCCGACCCCGTCGGCTTCGAGCTGCTGCGGGAACGGCCCCTGCTGCTGCACGTAGGCGCCCTCGCCGTCGCGGAAGGCGCGGTCGATGTCGGCGGCGCCGCCGGGATGGATCGCCTCGATCCGGTCGTAGTCGATGCCCGCCTTGTGGCAGGCGTATTTGAACATGGCGAGCGGCTGGCCGCCGCCGAACAGCACGACCGGGGCGCCTTCGAGCCGGCGCCAGTCGAAATCGGCATCGGGCTCGCGCGCGGTGAGGAAGAAGCCGTCCATCTCGTTGATCTGGGCGAAGTGGACGACGCCCGGGTCCTCGCCCCGCGACAGCGGCCCGAACGCCTGGCTCAGCGCCGACTGCACCACGTGGGCGGTGCCGTCCTTGAGCGCCGCGATCGCGGATACCCCGGGTTGCGAGACCGACCATTCGGCCTCCAGCCCCTCCTCGGCGAGGAACCCGCCCGCCATCGTCGCGATCAGCGGCGAGTAGAAGGCGGAGAACAGGGAGAACTGGATGTCGATCCGGGTCATGGGCGGGGTCCTTTCGGGGCGGTCGCGCCCCTGCTAGCCCGCCCCGCCCGCGCCGTCCATCGTTTTGTTGTCGCCGCGCGGGATCGGGGCATAAGATGACCGACCGTCCCCACAACTTCGACGAGGGACACATGGTCGCGAAGCACGAATTCTGGTCCCGCGTTTTCACCTTCGTTCCGACGCCGCTCGAAGACGACGGCGAAGCGATCGACGAGGACGGCCTGCGCCGGGTGCTCGACCACCAGATCGGGAACCGCGTGGACGGAGTCTGCGTGTTCGGCTCGACCGGCGGCAACGGCTCGTTCTCCGAGGACGAGATGAAGCGCGGCATCGAGGTCGCGGCGCGGCATGTCGACGGGCGCATCGCGGTGATCGCGGGCACCGGGGCGCGCACCACGGCCGCCTGCACGCGGCTGTCGCAGCACGCGGAGGCCGTGGGCTGCGACGGGGTGATGATCCTGCCGATGACCTACTGGCCGCTGACGCTGGACGAGGTGCGGGCGCATTTCGAGCGGGTCGCCGACGCGATCGGCCTGCCGATCTGCGTCTACAACAACCCGTGGACCACCGGCATCGACATGCCGCCCGAGTTTCTCGCCGAACTCGCGCGGCACGAGAACATGCGCTGCGTGAAGGAAAGCACCGGCGACCTCACGCGGATCAGCCGGATCCGCGCGCTGACCGGCGACGACGTGGCGATCATCGCCGGCTGGGAGTCGACGAGCCTCCAGGCGTTCAGCGCCGGCGCCACCGGCTGGGCGCCGGTGGTGAGCAATTTCCTGCCCGCGGAGGCGATGGCGTTCTTCCGCGCCGCGGTCTACGAGGACGATGTCGCCCAGGCGCGCGCGATCTGGGACCGGCTGTTCCCGATCTGCGACATGATCTGCGCCAAATCGCATATCCGGGTGGGCCATACCGGGCTCGACATCCTCGGCCGCCCGGTGGGCCCGCCCAGACGGCCGCTCAGAATGCTGGGCGAGGACGACCGCGAGGCGCTACGCGCGGCCCTCGAAGAAGCGGGCGCGATGGGGGCGGAAGCCGGGGCGGGCATCGCGGCGCAGTAGGGCGTCCCTCGATACGGCCCTTCGGGCCTACTCGGGATGAGGTGACGGAGATGAAACCCTCACCCTGAGTAGCCGCGAAGCGCCGGACGCAAATCGGCCCTATCGGGACGCCTTGAACCCGGCGCTGGTGACACATCGAGGCGGACGGTCATAGGTGAACGCGCCGTTCTTGCTCCGGTATATCAGGGCGGCGGGCGCGCGACCGCCCGGAATGCTCACGCGGTAGAGGACGCATCCCCGGGGGTCGGTGCTGACGGGGGTGTAGACGACGCCCTGCCGTAAGACCGGCGGGCCCAGCGCCGAAGGGGCGGGGCCCGGTTCGGGCCTCGGTTCAGACGCGCAGGCTGCGGCGAGCAGGGCCACGCAACCAAACGCAAGCGCCAGCCGGCGAAGCCCGTCCATCGGCTCACCAGGTCGAACGGTAGGCGAGCCCGACATTCGCTTCGCGCTCGTCCGGGACATGGCCGACATTCACCGCACCGCCGATCTCGACCGCCAAATTCCCCCCGAGAGCAGCGAAGTCATGGCGAAGCGTCATCCGCACCTCCCGCCCATCGGGGCGCAGCGGAACTCGAAACTCGTCATGGAGCCGCTTTCCGTTCTCGATCCTGCCGTTCTCGACCCGGAATCGGCCTGTGCCCGATTCGGCGCGGAGCGGCTGTTCGACGACGACCCCCGTGGTCTCGGTGCCGACCCGCATCGACATCGCGGACAACATGGAAGGGCTCGCCCGAAACATCGCATCCTTCTCGTATTGCGGAAGGCTGAGTGCCGCCGTGCCGGTGGCCTTGACCGTCCAGCCGTCGCCGAACCCACGCTCGAAGGCTCGCGAGGTCCACACCATGCCGGATCGCGGGTCCGTTCCGAACGCGCCGGAGGTCTCGGCTCCCAGGTGCCCGGCGTCGTCGAAGCTCAGCCCGTACCCCCAACCGTCATCGAGCGGCCGACGCGCTAGGCTTGCCGAAGTCGGGCCAAACCCCATCACCCAGTGTCTGCCGCCCCGGGGCCGGTCGTCGCCGGCGCCGTCGATCTCCGTCCAGTGCAGGTTGAGAGCGTCGAGACCGGGCGCGGGCAAGGCCGGTTTCTCCACATCCTCGAAGCGGGGGATGGGGGAGCGGCCGGCCGCCCCCTCCGAGATCAGCGCGGACACCGGAACCCAGAACGGAAACTCCTGCTCGTCGAACGTCGCCAGCTCGATGGAGCCGGCGCGCTGGGCGACCGAGCCAAATGCGGCCGGAGCCTGGAACGAAGTGCGGCTGAGCGCATGTCCCGAGCGTCCGGCGCTGAGCGCGCCGACCGGCGAGAGCGCCGCCTCAAGGTCCAGATGTCCCGCGCCATAGGTCTCAAGATCGGCGTACCGCCCGCTTCGATCGGCGGTGTCGAGCATCCGCTTGACGACTTGGGTGTTTCCGCGCGTCCCCCGAAAGTGCTCTTTCAACAGCGCGAGGGAGCCCGATACGAGGGGCGCGGCGAAGCTGGTTCCTTCCAGTCCGTTTCTCGCGTCGCCCCTTCCGGGACGGTTTCGGTTGGGCACCAGACCCCGCACCGTGCCCGGAGCGGCGAGGCAGTAGTGCCGTCCATGTCGCGCTGCATTCCAGTCGCTGGGGACCGCACCGCAGCGGTTCGAGTAGCTTGCGATGTTACCCGTCCGTGGGTCCGTCGCAACGACCGACAGGGAATATCCGCGCAGCTCAGGGATATAGAAGGGAAGGTCTGCGCCTATCCCCGACCAGGGCTGACCCGAGTTGCCTGCAGCATATACGAGGATGGTCTTCCGCCCGTCCGGCGTACCCACTTGCAGAGCGGCATCGAGGGTCCTGGGCAGGTAGCGCCGATACCACCGGAGTTCGGAGTCGATGTCCGCCGAGATCACAGCGGGATCGAACAGGTCGATGCCATAGGACCGATTGATGATATCGAACTTCGCGTAGTCCTCCCGGTAGAAATTGGCAAACTCGTCGTCGACTTGCCGACGGTCCGCGCCGGGGAGCGAGGCGATCACGGATCGCAAGACCGCGTCCGCAAAGTCGTTCTCCCGCTGTTGGCGGGCGGCAAAGTCCACCGCAACCGGAATGATCGTTGCTTCCGGCGCGACGCCGAGGTTGGTCCCGGCTGCAACCGAGGCAACGATTGTCCCATGTGCCGCATCGCCGTAGGGCGTCAGCACTTCCGACCATCGGTACAACGCCTCGAAGGGATCGCTGGCGCTGTAGTGGTCATCGGCCACGAACACGGAATTGTCTCTCGTGGGCCAACCGTCCCGGCTTACGATCTGCTGTACCCAGCGGTTTCGCGCTTCGTCGCCGCCTTGGCTGTTTTCCGTGAAAGCAGTGCATGTGCGCCTGCGCAGACAGACATCCACGTCGCTGCCGCTTATTTCTGCGAGGTGGTGCGGATGGGACAGCACCGCACCGTCCGCATCGCGGAGCCTGACCCGGTTTCCGAATTCTCCACGCTGCGTGTAGTCGACAACGCTGTCTTCGATGCCGATGCGCACGCCCCGCCCGGAGAGGCCTCGCGCATAGGCATGGTGCGCCCCGATCTGTTCCAGCGCGCGGGGCTGATGCGTGGTGAACCGCGCCGTCCCGAGGTGACGTGCGGCCTCCGAGTCGGTCGAAGGCGGTTGGGGTGCCGGCCCGGGTTGCGGCTGGGGTCGCGGCGTCGGGGCGCTCGATCCGCCGCCTCCACCGCCGCCGCAGGCGGCGAGCAACGCCAAAGCAACTGCGCCGAACAGGATACGCTTGAACATGGTTTTCTCCTTGATCGTCATGCCCCCGGCGCGGCCTACTCGCCGCCGGGTTCCGGCTTGGCGTTCTGCTCCTCGGAGGGCGGACCGGACTCGATAACGGTCGTGACGGCGTCGACGCCCGACCCGATGAGGGTCAGGGTCCCGAACGAGGTGTCGCAGCCTGGTCCGAGGACGAGGGCAGCTGCGATCGGAGCGATGTAGCGCACGGTCAACGAACTCGGTTGTATGGGAGCTCGACGATCTTCGCGCTATTGACCCACTTCACCACGTCGTCGAGCGAGCGCTTTCCCGAGCAGTCGCGAAATGTAATGGAGGTGTCGTAGTGCTCGCCGGTGCGCTGCCCGATCTTCGCCCAATCCGAGAGGAACCCGAACCGGGAGACAATGCAGGTCTCACCCGTGCGCCGACCGCGTATCGCGTAGACCCAGCCGCCACGCTCGCCGTAGCGGTAGATTTTTCGGTTTTCCACAACCTCGAACACCTGACCGTGACGTTGACCGAAGCGGTCGAGGCGGCGATCCATATCGGCGCGATTCTGCAAACGGTCAGTGACGTAGGAATTGTAAACCCCCGAAAGAATGTGCTCGACGAACATGCTTCCCTCGCCACCATCGAACCGGATGCGCTCGTGCGGGATACCTTTGTTGCGCACTCGCCGCTGCGCGCGCGTGAACGCTGCGCCGGGCAAATCGACGATGTTGAGCATGAACTCGTGCGTCGGCATGGAGTGCCACCTGGAAAGGTCCATGACGGCGCCGGAACTGTCGCGCGGGCGGTTGTCCTGAGCGAGCGCGGGCGGGCTCGCGGCGGCGATCAGGGCAGCGGAAATCGAAACGGCAACGAACGTACCGAGCGAACGTGGGTTCATAGTGCATCTTCTCTGTTGATCGACCGGGGCACGCCGGCCGCACCGACGGCGGACCTGCCGCCAGCGCCCGCACTTACAGGGCCTTGCGGCTCATCTCGTTCCGTCCAGCAAAGTATTGGAAAAAACGATATGTCAGTATTTCATATAGACAATAATATATTCTGCGGCCGGTAAAGACAGCACCAATATCGATACGGAAGAGCCCGTCCGTCAGGTTATCCTCGGTATCCTCACCCCCGCGCGTAGCTTTGGGCCAAATCGTTCAGCAAGGCGAGGTTTTCGACGCCGGGCTCCAGCTCGCCGCGCTCGATGCGGCGGGCGATTTCGGACACCGCCTCGCAGGCCGGCGCGGCGATGCCGGCCTCGCGCGCGGTGCGGGCGACGTGGCCGTTGAGATTGTCGAGCTCGCTCTTGCGCCCCTTCTCCCAGTCCTGCAGCACCACGCCCCTGGTGTCGGGCAGGATGAAGCCCTCCATCAGGCGGTCGAGCATGGTCTCGACCAGGCGGTTCGAATCCCGCACGTCGCGCTCCGACATCCCGAGGATGGGCCGCCGCTCGTGCCCGACGGCGGCGCCCACGTCGAGCGCCTCCTGGCCCGCGCGCAGCATGAACGCGCGCATCCCGGGCACCGATTCCGCGTCCACGATCGATTTGCCGAGGCAGGCCGTGGTCGCGAGCGTGGTGCAGTTGCTGACCAGCTTCATCCACTTGGCCGCGAGGATGTCGTCGACGATCTCGCAGGCGCCGGCGCAGGACAGAAGCGCCGCTACCTCGCCCTCGCGCCCCTTCGTCGCCGGGTGGAAGCTGCCGACCGCGAACCAGGACCGGGCGGGCGGCGAGTGGCGCTCGACGATCCCCGGCGTGAACAGCCCGGACGAGATCTCGATCACGCAGCCGAGGGTGCGCTCCGGACCGACGACCTCCGCGACGGTCCCGGCGGTCATGCCGTTCTGCACCGCGACCAGGAGTCCGTCCTCTTTCAGCCAGGGCTCGATGAGCTGGCTCGACCAGCGTGCGTCGTAGGCCTTGGTCACCACCAGCACCACGTCGAAGGGCTCCTTCAGCGTGCAGACCTCGCAGAGATGGAGCGCGTTCACCGGCTGGACGACGGTTTCCTCCGGCATCGCGATCGTGGCACCGTTCTTCCGCATCGCCTCGACATGCGCCGGCCACTGGTCGATCAGCGTCACGTCATGGCCGGCGCGCGCGACGTCGACGCCGATCGAGGTGCCGTT
This sequence comes from Defluviicoccus sp., assembly GCA_028820505.1. Taxonomy (GTDB): domain Bacteria; phylum Pseudomonadota; class Alphaproteobacteria; order MPNO01; family MPNO01; genus MPNO01. Next base: position 117,545 of record JAPPIT010000034.1, on the reverse strand, counting down.
GGCGCCGCTTCCGACGATCGCGATCTTCCGCGGCATTGCAGAGCCCTCCCCGCCTGTCCGGTCCCGATCCGGCCGGTCCTGCTATTCTATCCCCCTCGCCGCGGCGGGCGACGGGTTCGAACGGGGAGAACGCCATGCCGGGAAGGCCGTTCCTTTCGACCGCACTGGTCCTGCTCTGCATCGCCTGGCCCGCGCACGCGCAGCGCGCGGCGGTGGACCTCGAACTCGCCTTCGTCGTCGATGCGTCGGGCAGCATCGACGAGGCCGAGACCCGGCTGCAGCGCCGGGGCTATGCCGACGCGCTCGCCAACCCGCGCGTGCTGGGCGCCATCGGGAGCGGATTCCTGCGCGCCGTCGCGGTGGCCTATATCGAGTTCGCCGGTCCGGGCTGCGAACGCGTCAGCGTCGGCTGGACCCGGGTCTCCGACGGCGCCGGCGCAAGGACCTTCGGCGGCAAAATCCTCGCTTTGCCGCCGATGTTCTGTCCCGGCGGGAACGCCATCGGCGACGCCGTGGCGCTCGCGACCGCCTCGATCGCCGGCAACGGGTTCGAGGGCACGCGGCTGGTGATCGACGTCTCGGGCGACGGCCCGAACACGATAGGCCTGCCGGTCGAGTTCGCCCGCGACTCGGCGGTCGCGGCGGGGATCACGGTCAACGGGCTGGTGATCGAGCGCCCGTCGATGCCCGACCTCGACGAATATTACCGCGCGGCGGTCACCGGCGGTCCCCGCTCCTTCGTCATCAAGGCCGACGACAGACGGTCGTTCGCCGATGCGATCCTCAAGAAGATGATCCTGGAGATCGCCGGGCGGGACGGGTCGGCGCCGGGGACGGGCGGGATTTCGGGAAGGCTGGCGCGCAAGACGCCGAACCTACGCTGAGGCGCGGCGGTGCGTCCCCGGGATCTGCCCGAACCGCGCGCGGACTGGGCGCTCTTTCTCGATTTCGACGGCAGCATCGTCGACATCGCGCCGACGCCGGACTCGGTCGTCGTGCCGGAAACCCTGCCTCCGCTCCTTCTCGCCCTGCGCGAGACGCTGGGCGGCGCGGTGGCGATCGTCACCGGCCGGCCCATCGCGCAGATCGACTTCCATCTGGGCGCCGCCGTCCCGGCGGTCGCGGGATTGCACGGGCTGGAGCGGCGCAGAGCGGACGGCGCGATCGTCGCTCCACCGCCGAACGACGACCTGCGGCGCATCCGGGCGCCGCTGGAAGCGTTCGCCGCGGCGCATCCCGGTATCCTTCTGGAGGACAAGCGATATTCCCTCGCCCTGCATTACCGTCTCGCCCCCTCCCTGGAGCACGCCTGCAGGGGCGTCGTGGACTCCGCGCTCGAGGACGGCGCGGAGGGCTGGGAAATCCTCGAAGGGAAGATGGTCTTCGAGATCAAGCCGCGCGGTTTCGCCAAGGGCGCCGCGATCGAAGCGTTCCTGAGCGAGCCGCCGTTCGTCGGGCGGATACCGGTCTTCTGCGGCGACGACATCACGGACGAGGACGGTTTCGCGGCCGTCAACGCGCAAGGCGGCGTGAGCGTCCGCGTCGGCGGGCGTTCGGCCACCCGGGCGGCGGTGCGGGTCGATACGGTCGCGGATTTGCTGGACTGGCTGGCGCGGGTGGCGGGTTCGGCGCGTCCGTCCGCCTGAACCTGCGCTACGCCTCGGCGAGGCGGGAGACGAACCGTTCGTACCAGGCCTCGACGCTGTTCGACCGCAGCACCTGCATCGACCTCTCCCAGCGCTCGCGCCGTTCCCTCAGGGGCATCGCCAGCGCCGCCTGGATGGCGCCGGCGACGCCTTCGATGTCGTAGGGGTTCACGATCAGCGCGTCCGGCAGGTACCGGGCCGCGCCCGCGAAGCGCGAGAGCACCAGAACGCCCGGGTCGTCGGGCGGCTGGGACGCGAGATATTCCATCGCGACGAGGTTCATCCCGTCCCGCAGCGGCGTCACCAGCCCGACCCGCGCGAGCCGCAGGAAGCCGAACAGGGTGCGCCGGCTGTAGCTCTTGTTCAGGTAGCGGATCGGCACCCAGTCGATGTCCGCCATCTCGCCGTTCACGTGTCCGGCGAGGGTCTCCAGCGTTCGGCGGGTCTCGGAATATTCGGCGATGCCGCCGCGCGTCGGCGGCGCGACCTGCATCAGCGAGACGCGGTTGTGGTGCTCGGGGCAGGTCCGCAGGAGATGCGCGAAGGCGTCGAAGCGCTGCGGCAGCCCCTTCGAGTAGTCGAGCCGGTCCACGCCGATGATCAGACGGCGGTCGGCGAGGCTGACCCGAAGGCGCTCGATCTCCCTCAAGCCGCCCGTGTTGGCCGCTTCGCGCTCCACATACCCGGTGTCGATGCCGATGGGATGGGACTCGACCCTGAACGTGCGCTGGAACGCCCGGACCGTGGCCCCGTCCCCGGTTTCCCGCACGCGGGCGTCGGCCTCGACGATGAGATAGCGGCAGAAATGCCCGCGGTCCGTCTCCGTCTGGAAGCCGACAAGGTCGAAGGACGAAAGACCGCGCATCAGCTCGTCGTGCACCGGCAGGGTCGCCACCAGTTCCCGGGGCGGCAGGGGGGTATGCAGGAAGAAGCCCATCCGGTTGGTGAGGCCGAGCCGCCGCAACTCCTCGGCGAGGGGAATCAGGTGGTAATCGTGGGCCCAGATCACGTCGTCGGGCTCGATCAGGCGGGCCAGCTTGCGGGCGAACTCCGCGTTGACCCGCCGATAGCCGGCGTAGTTTCCGCGGTCGAAGTTGACGAGATCGACGCGGTAATGAAACAGCGGCCAGAGCGTCGCGTTGGCGAAGCCGTTGTAATACTCCTCGTAGTCGCGTTCGCCGAGATCGACGGTGGCGCGGGCAAGCCGCCCGCTCTCGGTCAGCTCTACGGTCTCGCCGGGAACGTCGACGACGTTGCCGCTCCAGCCGAACCAGATGCCCCCCGAGCGCCTCAACGCGGCGAGCACGGCCACGGCCAGACCGCCCGCGGCAGCCCTGCCCTCGTTCACCGGCGCGACCCGGTTGGAAACGACGACGATGCGGTCGGTCATGCGGTCCGAGGCGGCTGGCGAGTCATGTCGGCCAGCGTATCCCTTCGGCGGAACTACGACGATACAGATTTACGAATGGTCGGAGACATGCTCGATCAGATTTTGTCTTGTTGAGCGCGACCCTAGAACGCGTCCTCCCAGGGCCGGGAGAGCCGCATCGCCGAGGTGATCAGACCGACCATGCTGTAGGTCTGCGGGAAGTTGCCCCAGAGCTCGCCCGTCTTCGGGTCGAGGTCCTCCGACAGCAGGCCCATCGGGTTGCAGGAGGCCAGCATGTTCTCGAACAGGCGCCGCGCCTCCTGCCGCCTGCCGAGCGCCGCGAGCGCGTCGATGTACCAGAAGGTGCAGACGTTGAACGCGTTCTCCGGGGCGCCGAAATCGTCGGTTTCTACATAGCGGAACACGTGGTCGCCGCGGCGCAGCTCGCGCTCGACCGCGGCGACGGTGCCGATGAAGCGCGGTTCCAGCGGGTCGCAGTAGGAAATCTCGTGCATCAGCAGCAGCGCCGCGTCGATCTCGCTGCCGCCGAAGGCGCTGACATAGCTCTGCTTCTCCTCGTTCCACGCCTCGCGCTCGATGGTTTCCCGGATGTTGTCGGCGCGCGCCTGCCACAGCCAGGCGCGGTTCTCCAGCCCGAGACGGTGGGCGATACGGGCGAGGCGGTCGCAGGCCGCCCAGCACATGAGGACCGAAAAGGTATGGACCCGCTCGGTCCCGCGCAGCTCCCAGATCCCCGCGTCTTCCTTGTCGTAGAACCGCGCCGCCGCCTGGCCGACCCGTTCGAGGACGCGGAACAGGCTCTCGTCCCCCCGCAGGTCGATCCGCTCGTCGAAGAACGCCTGCGCGCAGGCCAGGATCACGGTGCCGTAGACGTCGTTCTGCGTCTGGATGTAAGCCTTGTTGCCGGCCCGCACCGGCCGGTGGTCGCGATAGCCTTGGAGCGTATCGATCTCGCGCTCGGTGATCTCGGTCTCCATCTGGATGCCGAACACCGGCTGCAATGTGCCGTCCAGGCTCGCGGCGACGACGTTGAGGATGTAGTTGAGATACTCCTCCATCGTCCTTGTGATGCCGAGGCGATTGAGCGCGCGGATCACGAAATAGGCGTCGCGCAGCCAGCAGAAGCGGTAGTCCCAGTTGCGCGCGGTGCCGTCGGCCTCGGGGATCGAGGTGGTTATGGCGGCGACGACGGCGCCGGTCTCCTCGACCTCGCAAAGCTTGAGGGTGATGGCCGCCCGGATCACCTCGTTCTGCCACTCGAAGGGCAGCGCGATGTAGCGCACCCATTCCCGCCAGTAATCCTCCGTCCGCTCGAAGAACTCGCGGGAAAGCTCGGCGATGTCCCGCTCGATGGCGTCGTCGGGGCCGAGTATGAGGTCGAGCGGGCGGTTGAGCAGGAACGGGGTTTCCTCGATCACGAAGGAAACCGACGCGTTGGTGGTGAGCCTGAGCACGTGGTCCGGCAGGACGTAGCGCAGGTGATTGCTGCCGCGCGTGACCTCCGGCCGCACCGCGCCGTAGTTCCCGGCGGGCCGCAGCCTGATGCGGATATGCGGGGAGCCGGAGACCGGGATCAGCCGGCGCACCAGCGTCAGCGGCCGGGCGAGCCGGCCGTGCCGCTTGAAGCGCGGCGCGAAGTCCTGAATCTTCAGCGCGTGTCCGGACCTGGCGCGCAGCGTGGTCTCGACGATCGCGGTGTTGGGCAGATAGCGCTGCTCGCTCGACTCGAAATCCTCGAGCTCGATCTCGTAGAAGCCGATCGGCTCGACCGGGCGCAGCAGGTCGCAGAACACCGGGTTGCCGTCGAAGCGGGGCATGCACGCCCAGACCAGCCGCGCCCGAGAATCGAGCAGGCCCGCGTAGGTGCAGTTCCCGATGACGGCGAGATCGAGCGATTGCATCCCCAACTCCCTGCCGCGGGCCCGGAATCGCATCTCCGCGATGCCGCCAGTATAGCGCGGAGGCCGCGGCGGCCCGCCATGGAATCGCCCGTCTGTCGTCATGCCCGGACTTGTTCCGGGCATGACGGAAGAAAGGTCGAGGGACGCCCTAGTGAGAGTGCCGCGGCACCTCTTTGGTCACGGCGCGGTAGCGGGTGGCGAATTCGAGACAACCGCCGTCCGCCAGCTGACCGACATGGGCGCGGTAGAGCTCCTCCCACGGCGTGCGGTGCCGCAGCTCGGCGGGGCTGTACGCCGCCCGCCGGGCCGCGAGGGTTTCCTCCGGCAGCATGATGTCGACGCGCCGGCGCCGCAGGTCGACGCGGAGACGGTCGCCGGTCTCGAGGATGGCGAGGTTGCCGCCGACCGCGCTTTCGGGGCTGGCGTTCAGGATCGAGGGGCTCCCCGACGTGCCCGACTGCCGGCCGTCGCCGAGGGTCGGCAGCTCGCCGATGCCCGCCCGGATCAGCGCCGCCGGCGGCTGCATGTTCACCACCTCCGCGGATCCGGGGTAACCGACCGGTCCGGTGCCCCGCATCACCAGGATGCAGGTCTCGTCGATGTCGAGCGCCGGATCGTCGATCCGGGCGCGGTAGTCCTCCGGGCCGTCGAAGACGATGGCGCGGCCCTCGAACGCGTCGGGGTCGTCGGCGGCCTCGAGGAAGCGGGCGCGGAAGCTCTCGGAGATCACGCTCGTCTTCATGATCGCGGCGTCGAACAGGTTTCCGCCCATGACCACGAAGCCGGCCCGCTCCTTGAGCGGCCGGTCGAAGGGGCGGATGACGTCCTCGTCGGACGGCGCGGCGTCGGCGACGTTGTCCGCCACCGTTTGCCCGTTCACGGTGAGCGCCCCGCCGTTCAGCTTGCCGGCGCGCAACAGCTCGCCCATGACGGCCGGCACCCCGCCGGCGCGGTGATAGTCCTCCGCCAGGTACTCGCCGGCCGGCTGGCAGTTGACCAGCAGCGGCAGGTCGTAGCCCACCGCCTGCCAGTCCTCCAGCGAGAGCTCGACGCCCACGTGGCGCGCGATCGCGTTGATGTGGATGGGCGCATTGGTCGAGCCGCCGATGGCGCTGTTGACGGCGATGGCGTTCTCGAAGGCGGCGCGGGTCAGGATCCTGTCGGGCGTGAGGTCCTCGTGGATCATCGCGACGATCCGCCGGCCGGAGTCGTAGGCGTACTGGGCGCGCTGCTTGTGCGGCGCGGGCGGGGTCGCCGAGCCCGGCAGCGACATGCCGAGCGCCTCGGCGAGCGAGTTCATGGTGGACGCCGTGCCCATGGTGTTGCAGTGGCCGGGGCTGGGCGCGGAGGAGGCGACCATCTCGATGAACTCGTCGTCGGCGATCTCGCCGGCGGCGAGCAGCCGCCGGGCTTCCCAGAGGATGGTGCCGGAACCCGACCGGCGGCCCTCCCACCAGCCGTTCAGCATCGGGCCGCCGTTGAGCGAGATCGCGGGCAGGTTCGTCGTCGCCGCCGCCATGATCTGCGCCGGCGTGGTCTTGTCGCAGCCCGTGGTCAGGATCACCCCATCGATCGGATAGCCGTGCAGGATCTCGACGAGACCGAGATAGGCGAGGTTGCGGTCGATGGCGGCGGTCGGCCGCCGTCCGCTCTCCTGGATCGGATGAACCGGGAATTCGAGGGGAATGCCGCCCGCCTCGCGGATTCCCTCCCGCATCCGCTCCGCCAGGCTCTGGTGGATGCGGTTGCAGGGCGACAGGTCGGAGCCGGTCTGCGCGATCCCGACGATGGGCTTGCCGGACTGCAGCTCCTCGCGGGTCAGGCCGAAATTCATGTAACGCTCGATATAGAGCGCGGTCATGCCGGGATCGAGCGGATCGTCGAACCAGCTTCGGCTGCGCAGCTTCTTCGGGGCCATCAGCGCATCTCCCACGCCGTCGGAGTCTCAACTTAGAGCGTGGCCGTTTCGGTTGGAAGCGCCGGGCCTCACCCTGTCGTCATGGGCTTCCACGTGTCGGCCTCCTGCCCGGCGAGACCGAACATCCCGGCGGCGTTGCGGTGCAGGATGTCGGCGCCGGCCGGGTCGTCTCCGAACGCGCGCCGGACGAAGCCCACCGGGTCCGGCTCGCCGAGCGGGAACGGGCCGTCGCTCCCCAGCACCAGCCGATCCGGGCCGAGGAGTTCCGCGGCCCAGGCGAGGTAGCCGTCCTCGAAACACACCGTGTCGTAGTAGAGACGCCCCAGGTAATCGTCGACCGTGCCCGAGAGGGTCTCGGCGAGTCCGGGGTTGGTGTCCACCTCCCGCTGCATCCTGGCCCGCAGCAGCAGCGCGTAGCCGCCGGCATGCGCGCAGCACAGCCTCAGCGTCGGGTAGCGGTCGAGCGTCCCGCCGAAGATCATGTGGAAGACGTTGATCGTGGTGTCGAACAGATAGCCGCTCACCACCGTGAGCTCGAAGCGCCCCGTGCGGTCGGCGCCCGCGGGGTTGCTGGGATGGACGAAGAGCGGCACGTCGAGATCGACCGCGGCCTCGAAGACCGGGGCGAATTCCGGGCTGTCGAGATAGCGGCCGCCGACGTTGGACGCGATGTGCCCGCCGCGCAGTCCGAGCTCGGCGACCGCGCGCCGGAGTTCCCTTGCCGCCCGCGCGGGATCCTGCATCGGCAGGAAGGCCCAGCCGTCGAACCGGCCGGGGTGCCGGTCCCTCAAGAGGGCCAGCTCGTCGTTGAAGATCCGGGCGGCGGCGAGCGCCGCGTCCGCCGGCGCGGCGTAGTCGATGAGCGGCGTGGCGAGCGACAGGACGCTGAGGTCGACCCCGAGCCCGTCCATCCGGCGCAGCTGCCGCCCGGCGTCGAAGAACGTCCTGTTCATGCCGAACCCGGCGCCGCCGACCTGCACCTCCACCGTTTCGTCGCCGGTCGGGGTGCGGCGCACGTCGAAAGCCTCGTCGCGCTCGATGAAGCGGAAATAGGCCTCCGGGACGTAGTGGCAGTGAATGTCGACGATCATCGTCACGCCGCCTGCACGGGACGGCCGCCGGCGATGGTCGTGCGGTGCATGTGCCGCGTATGGGCGGTATCGTAGATCGTCGCGCGATGCATCACGGTCCGGTTGTCCCAGCAGAGCAGGTCGCGGGGCCGCCACGCGTGGGTGTAGAGGAACGGCTCCCTTGTGCTGTGCTCGAAGAGCGCGGAAAGAAGCGCGTCGCTCCCGTCGTCGTCCATGTCCTCGACGGCGAAGGTGAACCCGGGATTGACGAACAGCGCCTCCTCGCCGGTGTCCTCGTTCCTGCGGACCATCGGATGGGAGATGTCGCGCAGCCTGTCCCGCTGCTGGGCGCTGACGGCGGGCCGACCGCCCTCCACCGTCTCGTTCCTGCGCCAGTTCCGCGTGTAGGAATGGCGCGCGCGCCGTCCGTCGATGCGCCGGCGGAGATCGTCCGGCAGGGTCCGGAGCGCGTGCCGCATGTCGGCGAACAGCGTGTCGCCCCCCTCGGGCGGGATCTCGACCGCGTAGAGATGCGATCCCAGCGCCGGGCGTTCGTCGTAGGAGACGTCGGAATGCCAGTAACGGCCGGCATCCTCGAAGCCCATGGGCGTGCCGTCGGGGTGCTTCCTGTTGGAGATCAGCAGGATCTCCGGATGGCCGGGCAGCAGGAACTGGCTCATGACGTGCACGATCGGCTCGCCGAAGCGGCGGCTGAAGCCGACCTGCCGGGCAGGGCTCAGACGTTGGTCGCGGAAGACGACGACGCCGGCCTCGAACCACGCGTCGCGAACCGCCGCGAATTCCCCGTCGGACAGCGGTTGCGCAAGGTCGATCCCGACGATCTCCGCCGCGAAGCATTCCCCGAGACGATTGACCTGGAACGCCATCCGGCCGATGTCCCTAATCCGCCGGACGGTAGCCGGCAAGGGCCTGCTCGAGGATATCGCGCGCGGGCTGCGATCCGTCGAGCGGGCGCAGCTTGCGGCTCTCGATCCGCCACCCTTCGGAGGTTCGCGCGAGCGTCCATCGGTTGGCGGCGACCCGGTGGATGCGGACGCCGGCCGAAGTTCCGTGATTGGGCAGTTCCCGGACATCGTCGCGCGGGTCCGGATGGAGCAGCAGCAGGTACGACGTGACATACGCCCTGTCGCCAGCGATCGCGATGTACGGCAACCCGGCGAAATGCGCGAGGCCGCCCTCGATCGCGCGCCGGTGCCCCGGCGTCTGGGTCATCGCGGCGATCGCCTCGTTGCCGACGGCACTCGTGAGACCCTCGCCGCGGTCGAAGCTGCCGTCTTCGGTGTAGACGATCCGGGTGTAGTAGTCGGCCCCGGTATCGGCGCTCGGCGGGTGCGACGCGATCAGGTCGTAGATCTCGAGCCTGTCTTCGATGTTCCGCAGCCGCGCCTCCAGCGATGCGTCGTTCCCGCTTCGGTCCATGTCCTTCCCTCCATGCCGTGACCCGCGGTGGGCGGGGGAACGGCGACTATCGCGCAAACGGGCCGCGGCCGCGATCCCCAAGCGTCCGGATCAGCACCTCCCGCAAGCGGTCCGGGGCGGTGACGTGCGGGCTGTGGCTGGCATCGAGGTCGTGACAGGTCCAGTCCGGCGATGCGCGCGCGTGCTCGGCGAACCGGCGGAACGGATCGCCGGGGCCGGCGCGGGTGCAGTAGATGTAGCTGCGCGGCTGGACGATCGCCCGGCGGGTCATCCGCAACGGCGCCTCGAAGGTGGCGAGCGGCTGCGGCATCCGGCGGTCCCGTATCCATTCGGCATCGGCGTCGGCGGTGTCGTCCGGGATCGGGTTGGGCGGCACCAGCCAGCCGTCGCCCTCGTCCCGCGCCGCCGCGCGCATGGCCTCGCGCGTGGCCTGCGGCACCAGATCGAGGAGGCTCTGGCCGTCCTCGGGCACGAAGGCATCGAGATAGACCAGACGGGCGACGCGGTCGCGCGCGCGGTCCGCGACCGCGGTGGCGACGATGCCGCCATAGCTGTGACCGACCAAGACGACGTCGCGGAGATCCTCGAACTCGAGCACGGCCTCGATGTCGGCGATATGGGTTTCGAGATCGACGGTCTTCGCCGCCAGATGGCCGCGCTCGCCGATCCCGGTCATGGTCGGCGTCCACAGCGCGTGCCCCGCCGCACACATCGGCCGGTGCATCTTCCGCCACGCCCAGCCCGCCGACCAGGCGCCGTGGGCTACGACGAAAATTGCCATGTGCCGCCTGCGCCGACGGGAACGCTGCGGCTCAATCCCGGCGAATCCGGTGGTGGCCGCCGGAGTGGTCGTAGCGCTCGTGGTGCTGGCGCAGGAGATCGGCGCCGTAGTCGCCGCCGTTGGGCGTTCGCACCACCGTATGAACGTGATGGTGGGACGGCACATGGTTGTCGAACACGATGCCGGGAAGGTGGTCGAACTCGATCAGCACGACCGGGCTCTGCACCCGGTAGTAGAACGGGCCCTCTTCGCCGGTCGCGCCCATCCAGGCGAACCAGGTTTCGTCGAGATGCTTCTTCACCTCGGCCATCTTCACGCCGGCATGGCCGTCGCGCGACCACCCCACATAGGCGCCGATGAGAGACTCGAGAAGCCGCCGCTGCGCGTCGCTCAGATCGGTGGCGCAGACCCCCGCATGGTCGATGCGGACATTGTCCTGATAAGCGCCCGACAACACGCGGCCGTCGAACGGCCTGGCCAGCTCCTCGGGCAGGTCGTCGGGATGGAGGGAGGGGTAGAGGATAGCCTTCGACGCCTGTTCCCCGTGCAGGCTCCGCACCATGTCCAGCCCCGCCCGCTGCTCGGTCGCGAAGACGCGGACCCCCGCCAGCTTCCCGTGGTCGATCGCGCACGGCTCCGAACCCATGAATGTCGGCGTCATCGCCATCTGATCGCCGACGATGACGCAGTTGACGATGAGATGGTGACCGTCGATCTGCCAGCCCCAGGGCTCGTCGGCGGACGGATTCCCGAAGATCGACAGGAAATACGGCCACTCGCCGTATTCCCCGGTGCGGCCGGTCAACTCCACGAGGAAACCGTTGATGCGCATGATGTCGCGCGCCTGCCGGAAGCCTCGTTCGGAAAGGGTGGCGCGGAGCACGTCCAGACCGAGTTCGCGTGTCGCCGGCGGCAGCTCCTCCAGCATCACCCCGTGCCGGGACAGGTTGAAATGCATGTTGAGCCAGGTCCGCCACTCCGGCGCCGCGATCGGGAAGATCGTCCGCTGGCGCTGCTCGGCGGTGAGCGCGTCGAGGAATGCGAGCGCCGCATCCAGAACGGGCCGGGTGCTGACGCCGGTCGCGCGCAGCGGAAACAGTCCCGGCCGGAGATCGGGGCCGAATCGGATGCCCGCGAGCGGTTCCGCGAGCAATTCCTGCCACGTATCGATCAGCGCCCGCAGGGGCGGCGGCATCTCGGTGACGCGCTCCCGGGCCGACAGGGGCGGCAGATTGCCGAGTCCGAACTCCGTCCAATGGGTCATGGCCTTGCCTCCTGCGGTTCGCTCCGGCGGGGCGAGCGGTCTTGCTTCGAACGGAGTATGCTCCCGAATCTGCCCTCCTGTCCCGACCGTTGCGCCGGCGCGGCGGCGGGGATCGGGGGACGACGAAACGACCGGCGGGGCGGAGGCGCGGCATGGCGGGCAAGCGAATCGCGATCGTGGGGACCGGCGCGACCTCGGCGGGGTTCGGCGCCGACATGGTGAACGCCGGGCTCGACGTCACCTTCGTCGAGCAATGGCCGGCCCATGTCGAGGCGATGCGCGCCCATGGCCTGCGCGTCGAATTGCCGGAAGAGTCGCTGACTGTGCCGGTCGCCGCGTTCCATGTGTGCGAGGTGGCGACGCTGCGCGCGCCCTTCGACATCGTCCTGATCGGCGTCAAGGGCTACGACACGCGATGGGCGTGCGAACTGATCGCGCCGCTGGTCGCCGCCGACGGGCTGGTGGTCGGTCTCCAGAACGGCATGACGATGGACGCGGTGGCCTCGATCGTCGGCCCCGAACGCACGCTCGGCGCGGTGATCGAGGTCGCGGCCAACATGTTCGAACCGGGAACGGTGGTGCGGCAGACGCCGGCGGACGGAACCTGGTTCGCCGTCGGCCCGTATGGCGAGGCGACGCGCGGCCGGGAGGCGGAGGTCGCCGACGTCCTGCGGCACACGGGCGAGGTCGAGATCCGCGACGACATCCGCTCGGCGAAATGGATGAAGCTCGTCGCCAACGCGGCGGAGTTCCTGCCGTCGTCGATCCTGGGCCTGCCGCTCGCCGATGCGGTGGCGCTGCCCGGCATGTACGACGTGATGAAGGCGGCGGGGCGCGAAGCGCTGCGGACCGGGGTCGCGCTGGGCCACAAGCTGGTGCCGATTTTCGGCGACAAGCGCGTCGAGGTGAACGACCCGGACCAGTATGCGACGGTCCTCTTCGATGCCGTCCTGAGGGGGTGGACGCTGTCGGACACCAAAGTCGCGACCCTCCAGGACTGGATCAAGGGCCGGCGCGGAGAGATCGACGAGATCAACGGCCTCGTCACCGGAGAGCAGGCGCGGCTCGGCGGCGAGGCCACGGTCAACCGGCGGCTCGTCGAGATCGCCCAGCGGATCGAGCGCGGCGACCTCGCTCCCGATCCCTCGAACGCCGATCTGTTGCGCTCGCTGCTGGATTAGGGCGTTCGGGGCCGCTCAATCCTCGATGAAGGCCACGGCCTCGATCTCGACCAGCCATTCGGGATCGACCAGCGAGGCCACCGCGACCTGGGTGCTCGCCGGGTAGAGCTCGCTGAAGGTCTCGGTGCGCACCCGGTTGATCGCGTCGCGGTAACGGATGTCGGCGGCGAAGACGGTGATCTTCACCACGTCGTCGAGGGTTCCGCCGGCCTCCGCGAGCACCGCCCCGATATTGGCGAAGACCTGGCGGGTCTGGCCGGCGACGTCGCCCTTGCACACCGTGTTGCCGTTCTCGTCCCACGGGATCTGGCCGGCGACGAAGACCGCCCTGCCGCCGGACACCTCCCAGCCCGGGCTGTAGCTCCCCCTGGCCTGCACCGTGGCGGGGTTGAGCACGCGCTTTGCCATGATCGGTCTCCCTCGCTCGATCCGGACGGACAGCCATACTGGCCCGTTCCAGGCCCTGGCGCACCCCCGGCGGCGGGACCCGGTCGGGGTTGCCGTGCGCGCACCGGAGAGACAAGCTTGATCCGCAGGACGGGAGAATGGCTTGGCCGCCCGAGAAACCATTCTGCTCCGCGACGCGATGGTCCTGTCGCTTGATCGGGACGATGTCGTTCACGACCGGGCCAACGTCGTCGTTTCCGGAGGCGAAATCTCTGCAATCGGGCCCGACACGGGTCTCGGAGAAGGACGTTTCGACCGCGTGATCGAAGGGCGGGGACGCTTGCTTGCGCCCGGTTTCGTGAACGCGCACACCCATTCCCCGGCCAATTTGATCCAGGGGACCGGCGACCGCCTCAGCCACCCTGCATTCATGTGGATGAACCAGGCCTACACCGCGCACCGGACGGCTCGCGAAGTGTATGTCAGCGCGATGCTCGGCTGCATCCAGATGCTGTTGAGCGGTACGACGGCCGTTCTCGATCATTTCCCGGGTCAGGCCTGCACGATGGAGGACGTGGATGCGGTGATGGAGGCCTACCGCGACTCAGGGATGCGGGCGGTGCTCGGCCTCAGGTTCTACGATGCGGCCTTTGCCGACATCCTGCCCGACGACGATGCGATACCGCGCGAGGTGGCGGCGGAGATCGAAGCGCTCGATCCCCTGAAGCCGGTGCCGCTCGAAGAGGTGCGGGCGCTGACCGTCGGCGCGGTCCAACGCTGGCACGGATTCGACGGCAGACTCGCGGTGTTCCCTGCCCCGTCGAACCCGGAACGCTGCTCCGATGCGGCGCTCGTCATGTGCGGAGAGCTGGCGGAACGGTACGATCTGGGCATCCACACCCACCTTCTGGAGTCGCGCGTTCAGGCGGAGATCGCGCAACGAAAATACGGATGCACGATGGTCGAGCACCTGGACAGGCTCGGTCTGCTCGACCGCAGGCTCTCCCTCGCCCATTCGATCTGGCTGGACGACGACGACATCGGGCGTCTCGCGGACGGCGGGTCGGTGGTGGTGCACAACCCGGAGAGCAACCTGAAGATCGGGGCTGGAACGGCCCCCATCCCCGCGATGATGGCGAAGGGCGTGAAGATCGCGCTCGGCACCGACGGTGCGGGCACCAACGACAATCTGATCATGCATGAGGCGCTGCGTCTTGCGGCCATCCTGCACCGGCCGGCGCTCCCCGAACGCGGGCGCTGGCCCGGAGCGGACGATGTCTTGCGCATGGCCACCGCCGGGGGTGCGGCGGCGATCCTGCAGTCCGGGACCGTCGGCTCGATAGAGGTCGGCAAGCGGGCCGACCTCGTCCTTTACCGGCTGGACGCGCCGTGGTGGGTCCCGGTGAACGACCCGTCGAGCCAGATGGTTTTCGCCGAGAACGGGAGTTCGGTGGAAACGGTGCTGGTGGACGGGCGGGTGGTCGTGGAGGACGGCCGGATTGTCGCCTTCGACGCCGAATCCATCCTCGAGGAGGCCGCGCCGATGATGTCGCGGATCCTCGAGCGCAATCGTCGGCTGTACGCGCTGGCCGGGCGAATGGCCGAGTTGTTCCCCTGACCGCGGTCGACCGGGTGCGGGAACTGCTCTACTATTCCCGCGATGCGATAGTGGCCGGGCACCCGTCCCCACCGACCTTCGCGACGGGCGGCGGTATGCCGGCCGGGTGAGGTCAGACCGTCAAATTCCAGAAAAGGGAGGGTGTGGCTATGCGTAAATCACTGATCGCGTTGGCCGGAGCGCTTTCGTTCGCCCTGGCGGCGGACGCGGCCGCTCAGGCCAAGTTCCAGTTCAAGATGACGAGCTTCGTGCCGGAAGGCACCGTTACCTGGAAGCTCTTTCCGCAAGCCTTTACCGAGAAAGTCAGGATCGCCACCGACGGCGCCGTCGCGATCAAGCCATACGGCGCTTTCGTCCTGGCGAGCATCTTCGAGGCGCACAGGGCGGTGAAGGATCGCCGGGCCGACATGGCCTATCACTATCCCGGTTTCGAGATCAACGAACTGCCCGCGTCGGCGTTCATCGGCGACATTCCCGGCGGGATGGGGCCTCACGCCAAGATCCTCTGGGTGCTGGGCGGGGGCGGCGAGCAGTTGTGGACCGACTATCGCCACAGCCTCGGCTATCACGGGATGTTCTGCGGCATCATCGGTTCGGAGTTGTTCGCGAACTCTCACAAGAAGGTGCAATCGCTCGCCGACCTCAAGGGGTTCCGCTACCGCACCGCGGGAGCGAACACATTCGTCATGCGCAAGCTGGGCGCCGCGCCGACGCTCGTACCCGGGCCCGAGGTGTTCACCATGCTCGAGCGCAAGGCCGTGGACGGCGCCGAATACCTCGATCCCTACGGAAACTACTCCCTCGGCTTCCAGAAGGTCGCCAAATACGTCATCTATCCCGGCATTCACGCGCCGGGCGGGCTGTACGAAGTCCTGATGCGAAAAGAAAGCTGGGACGCCCTGCCGCGGGATATCCAGACCAAGATGCAGATGGTCTGCGACTCCGTGATGATCCGCTCCTATGCGACGCTCAACGTCAACAACGCCAGGGCGATGAGCGAAATGGATGCCTCGCCGGCAAACGAATTGGTCGAATTGTCCCCCGAGTTCATCGACGCAGTGAGAAAGGCCGGACGGGAATGGGCCGACGCCAAGGTCAAGGAGCAAAACGCTAAGGGCAATCCATGGATGGAGAAGTTCGCCAAGAGCTTCTACGCCTTCCAGGAGTCCTGGTCGAAGAACTCCAGATATCTCGTCATCGACCGGCAATAGCCGCCGGGGTGCACCCGGGCGGGTGAGGCGCTATTCCCGCCCGCCCCGGTGCGATCGATGGGAATACTCTCTCTGGCGAACAGGTGGGCGGATGCCCCGGCGCGCCTCGTCTGCTATGCCGGGTTCGCCCTGTTCCCGGCGCTTATCCTTGTCGGGCTCTACGAGGTGGTCGCCCGCTACGCGTTCAATGCACCCACGATCTGGGCCTTCGACATCACTTTCATGGTGCACGGCGCTCTCTTCATGCTGACCGGCGCGTACGGGCTGCAGAAGAACGTGCATGTCCGCATCGATGTCCTTTCGACCCGCCTTCCGATGGCGGTGCAGCACATCGCCAATATCCTGTCCTACGTCTTCCTGTTCGTTCCGGCGATCTGGATCGTCGCCGACGCAGCGTTCCGGCGGAGCTACTCGGCGTTCGTCACCGACGAGGTGGAGCTTGTCAGCGCCTGGGCGCCGATCGTCTGGCCGTTCTATACCGCGCTAGCAATCGGGCTGTTCGCGCTCTGGCTGCAGGCCTGCGTCGAGACGGTGCGGCACGGGGCCGGTGTCCTGGCGGCCTGCCGCGGCGCGACGGGCGACAGGGAATAGCTGCGGTCGGGCGCGGGCGCGGTCATGCTGGAAATTCCCGCGATCTGGATGTTCCCGGCACTGTTCGTTCTCGTGTTCATGGGCATACCCGTGGCGTTCGCCATGATCGGGCTCTCCTTCGCGTTCGGGTACTGGTTTTTCGGCGACACGCTCGGCCCCCAGATGTTCAGCCGGCTGAAGGACGTGTCTTCCAACTACGTTCTGACGGCGTTGCCCCTGTTCATCTTCATGGGCAGCGCGTTGGAGCGATCCGGCATCGCCGACCGGCTGTTTCACGCGATCCAGCTCTGGATCGGCAGGCTGCGCGGCGGGCTGGCGCTGACGTCGATCTCGATGTGCAGCATTTTTGCCGCCTGCTCCGGCGTCGTCGGGGCGGTCGAGACGGTCGTCGGCATGATGGCCATCCCGCCGATGATCAAGCAGCGATACAAGCACGATCTCATATCGGGGACGATCTGCGCCGGCGGTTCCCTTGGCACCATCATTCCGCCGACGGTCGTGGTCGTGGTCTACGGGTCGGTGGTGGAGGAATCGATCGGCGACCTGTTCGCCGGTGTCGTGATTCCGGGTGTCCTGATGACCCTTCTGTTCATCGTCTATATCGCGGTGCGCTGCCATCTGAGGCCTGAGGACGGGCCGGCGGTCGAGGCCGACGAGATTCGCGTGCCGACGATGGAAAAGCTGCGCATCACCGTCGTGGCGCTCGTCCCCGCGATCGTGCTGATCGTGGCTGTCCTCGGTTCCATCCTCGCCGGCATCGCCTCGCCCACCGAGGCCGCGGCTGTCGGGGCGTTCGGCGCGGTCGCGCTTATCGTCGCCTACGGGCGGATGTCCTGGGATGTCGCCATGCAGGTCGTCGAACGCGCCATTCGGGTGAACGTGATGGTCATGTTCACCGTGCTGGGCGGCGTGATGTTCTCCGCGATCTTCATGGTCAATGGCGGCAACGACCTGATCCGCGTTTTT
Organism: Defluviicoccus sp.; assembly: GCA_028820505.1. Classification (GTDB taxonomy): domain Bacteria; phylum Pseudomonadota; class Alphaproteobacteria; order MPNO01; family MPNO01; genus MPNO01. The sequence goes on along the minus strand of JAPPIT010000034.1, from coordinate 100,181 downwards.
CTCGATACCTTCAAGCCGGGCCCCGTCGAGCTGACGATCCTGATGCTCGCGGTGTTCTTTGTGCTGGGCTTCATTCTCGACTGGGTGTCGATCGTGCTGATCTGCATGCCGATCTTTACGCCCTTGATCAGGAGCGTGGGCATCGATCCGATATGGTTCGGCATAATGGTCTGCATCGTCATCCAGACTTCCTACCTCACGCCGCCGGTGGCTCCGTCGATATACTATCTGCGGGCGATCGCGCCGCCCGAAATCACCTATGGAGAGATGTTCCGCGGCGTGGTGCCCTTCGTGATCTGCCAGCTCATCGTCCTGGCAATCGTCGCGTTCTATCCGCCCACCGCGCTCTACCTTCCGGCGTTGCTTTTCGGCAGTTGAATTCGGCTGCATGCCCGATGAACGCTTAGTCCGCATTTCTCACGAGCGGCGGCCGCGGTGCGAGCTCCTCTTCGGCCATTGGTCAGAAATGCGGATTAGGGTCGGTCGACGATCGATCAGGCCGAACCGTTCGGCGCGTCTCAGTCCTCGATGAAGGCCACGGCCTCGATCTCGACCAGCCATTCGGGGTCGACCAGCGAGGCCACCGCGACCTGGGTGCTCGCCGGGTAGGGCTCGCTGAAGGTCTCGGTGCGCACCCGGTTGATCGCGTCGCGGTAACGGATGTCGGCGGCGAAGACGGTGATCTTCACCACGTCGTCGAGGGTTCCGCCGGCCTCCGCGAGCACCGCCCCGATATTGGCGAAGACCTGGCGGGTCTGGCCGGCGACGTCGCCCTTGCACACCGTGTTGCCGTTCTCGTCCCACGGGATCTGGCCGGCGACGAAGACCGCCCTGCCGCCGGACACCTCCCAGCCCGGGCTGTAGCTCCCCCTGGCCTGCACCGTGGCGGGGTTGAGCACGCGCTTTGCCATGACGGTTCTCCCTCGCTCGATCCGGCCCCGTTCACCTCTCCGCCGCTTCGACGTGCTGGCGGAACAGGTCGGGGATGGTGTCGGGCGGCCGGCGGCCGAACCCGCATTCGGTGGCGATGCCGAAATCGCGCACGACCCTTTCCGCCGCGGCGATGCGCCGGCGCGTGCCCGCGATCCCGCCGGTCGTGTGGACCAGACCGAGATAGAGCTCGCAACCCGGCTTCAGCCGGAGGTCGGCCAGCGGCGCGAAATACGCTTCGTCGTCGCGTTCCTTCGGCACCGGCATGTGGATCCAGTCGATCGAACGCCGCGCCCGCGCGGACACACCGTTGGCCACGGCGACGAGGTGACCCGTATCCGCCGGTTCGCAGAAGTGCTTGTGTCCGGAATCGCCGTAGCAAAGATGAATGCCGGCCTCGACGCCGGCCGGCACCAGGTCGATCAGCCCGGCGAGCCGTTGGGCGATGGCGCCCGCCATGTCGTCGCCCAAATGGCTGGGGAACAGCCCTTCGAGCAGCGCGAACTCGACCGCCGCCTCCCACTGGAAGGCGAGGCTCGCCGCCGGGACCGCGGCCAGGATCCTTTCCAGCTGCCCGCCGAGCGCACTTGTGTAGGCCGCTTCGAACGCGTCGCGCGATGCCGGCACGATATAGGCGCTCGCCACCGAGAGCGGCGTGGGCAGCCCGACCTGGAAGCGCGTCCCGGGCGGGATGACGCCCTCCTCCGTCAGCTCCCGGAAGGTCTCGAAGGAGGCGATCGCCGCCCCGGCGTAGCCGAGATCGGGCAGCTCGATCGCCTCGGCCGAAGTCGCGCCGTCGACCAGCTCGTAGGGCGGCACCGGCACGTACACGGGGTCGACGTCCACGAGGCGGAACTGGGGGCTCCGGCCGATCCGCGCGTGCTGCCACTTGATCCAGCTGTCCCGCTCGCCGACCTCGCCGTCGGGCAGGCGTTTGAGATTCGGCCCGAGATGCGCCGCGGCGGTACGAAACATTTCCTCGGCGGTCCCGAAGGGAGCGCTGCCGACAAGGTGGATTTTCCGCATTTCGTCCGGTCCTCTCACGGATAGGTCAGGGCGCCGCAGCCGGGAAGGCGATCCCGAGAGCGCGACGCGGAGTCAGAGCGGGATCGCGATCAGCGCTTTGACCAGGTAGGTGTCCGGAACCACGATGTTTTCGGCGAACTTGGGCTCGCCGTCCTCGAACACCACCTTGGCGCGATACTCGCCGGCGCTGAAATTGTGGGTCACGCCTTCGTTGTCGGTCTGCAGCACGACGTAATTGGCGCGAACGTCATGGACGTCCCCATCGCGGCCGATCACCAGGACGTTGCTGATCAGGTGACGGGCGTAATGGATGTTGTAGATATTGGCCTCGCGCAGGGAAAGCACCCGATCCCGGATCATCCGGCGGTGGTCGCAATAGATCCAGTAACCTTCGAGTCCGGCCTCGAGATTGTCCCTGGGGTGAATGACGTAGCGGCCGGACTCGATGAAGAACGAGGGCCAGTCCTCGAGCCTGTCGTCGTCGAGGCACTTGCCGTAGAGATAGAACATCCTTTCGATCTTGCGCTCGACCGCGCCGTCCCCCGCCGTATCGCTGGGCTCTTGCGGGCCGGGCCGGACAGACTCGGACATATTCGCCGCCTCCACCTGTTGCCGGCTCGACACGGTCGTCAGTCGTCGAAGGGAATACCCATCATGTCGCAGTAGCCGCGCCAGAAGCCCCGGATCGGCGCTTCGGTGACGAGATGATCCTGATCGTCGGACCCGCGGCCGCCCATCTCGATGAAGGCGTAGCCGTTTCCGAAGTCGCCGGTCACCGCCTTGTTGGCGATCTCCAGAGCTTCGGCATCCTCCATCGACAGATAGCCGGACGGGCCGAGCAGGTTGCCCTGCTTGCGCCGGACCTCCCGATGAAACTCGTCGTCGTCTTCGTATTCGAAGTTGATCCAGACCAGCTCGAACCGGTCCCGTCCCTTCGGGCGCACGTGGCGGAACCCGAGATGGTTGCCGATCTGCGCCAGCACGAATGTCGGGAACAGCGTGAGAATGGTGGTTACCATTCCATCGCTGTGCTCGCGGACGACATCTATCACCCCGGTTTCTTCCAGCGTGAATTTCGGCTTGTGCGTCGCGATGTCCTTGAAGGTGTCGCCTAGCTCCTCGTCGGTCTTGCCGTAGGTCGTCAGGATCGAATGCAGCCCTCCCTTCGTCATCGCGGACGTTCCGCGTTGCGTCGAGCGGAAGAACCCGAAATTGGAGTTGAACATATGGAGGAGGGAGCCGTGGTAGCAGTCCTTGACGTTCTCGAAATAGAGCTTCCAGTTGCCCTCGACGATCTGCCGCTGATAACCGGTCACGCGGTAGGGCCGGCCGCACAGGGCGTCGAACCGGTCGCGGACCGGCTTTTCCATGTAATCGACCAGCGGCTCCATTTCCTCGTGGAAGGTGCCGAAGACGACACCCGCATAGCTCTCGACGCGAAGTTTTTCGAGAGCGTGATCGGCGAGCCGGAAGTCGCCCGGGAAGCCCCCGTTGCCTTTGATTCCCTTGCGGTAGGGAGCGCCGATCAGGCGCCCTTCGTGGTCGTAGGTCCACTGGTGATAGATGCAGGTGTGGCTGTCGCAGTGGCCGCGACTCTCGCGTACCACCATAGCACCGCGGTGCGCGCAACGGTTTACGAACGCATGCAGCGAGCCGTCGCTCGCGCGATTTAGCACCACCGGGATCGTGCCGACAAAGGTCGTTACGAAATCGCCCGGATCCCGCACCTCGCATTCGAGCCCGAGATAGTTCCAGGTCGGGCCGCGGAATATCAGGTCGTTCTCGGCCGCGAAAATTTCCTCGTCGAGATAGACGCTGTAGGGAACGCGCGTGAGATCGTTTTTCGGCCAGGGTTCGCCATGGGCGGGCAAGTTCGATCGACTCATCGGTGTTTCTCCCGGTCCGTCCCGCATCTTCATCGCCGAAATTGCACGCCAAAAAGCGTAGTGTAGCCATCGACGCGTGTCAAAATCCGCCGCCCATGGGCGGATTTCCCGGCGCGGTCGCGGTAGGCTCGCGGATCGGCCGGCCGGGCTCCCAAGACGTTCCCGAACGGCCGATGCCGCTCCTCGAAAGCCTCGGAAAAGAAACCCGACGAAAATGGAGATCCCCGATCTCGACCTGACCGCGGTTGCCGTCGAAATCCGTTCGCGCCGAATCTCCTCGCTGGAGGCGACCGAGGCCTGTCTGGCGCGCGCGGAACGTCTGGCCGGACGACTCAACTGTTTTATCGCCCTTGACGCCGATGCCGCCCGGGCGCAAGCGCGACAAGCCGACCAGGTGCTGTCGACGGGCGAGGTCGTGGGTCCGTTGCATGGTGTGCCGATGGCGCACAAGGACCTGTTCTCGCGCGAGAACGGGGTTGCGACCTGCGGGTCGACGATCCTCGACGGCGTCCGGAGAACCGAGACGGCCACCGTGCTCGAACGCCTCGCCCGCGCGGGCGCCGTGGACATCGGCCGGTTGCATATGAGCGAATTCGCCGCCGGAGGAACCGGACACAATCTCCATTTCGGAGACTGTCTCAATCCCTGGGACACCGACTATTCCCCGGGCGGATCGTCCAGCGGTTCCGCCTCGGCGGTCGCCGCGCGACTGGTTTACGGATCGCTCGGAACCGACACCGGAGGATCGCTCAGATGGCCCGCCGCGCTGTGCGGGCTGACGACGATACGCCCGACCCGGGGCCTCGTCAGCCTGCATGGGGTGATGCCGAGAACCTGGTCGCTCGACACCGTCGGACCGCTCGTGCGCTCGGTGAGAGACTGCGCCTTGATGCTGGATGTCGTTGCCGGCCCCGATCCGAGGGACCCCGATTGCTCCGCGCTGCCGGTGCCCGACCATGTCGAGGCGCTGGGCGCATCCGTTGCGGGCCTCAGGCTGGGCGTTCCGGATTCCGGATCGGCGCCGGATGTCGATCCGGAAACGCGCACGGCGCTTTCCGCCGCGCTCGATGTGTTTCGAAACGAGGGCCTGTCAATCGTCGATATCGAGATTCCCGGAGTCGACCCGATGTTCGACCTGTGCGAGCTGATATCGAGGTTCGAAGCCGCGGCGCTGCACCGGTCGAGGCTGACGGAAAGAGGCGACGATTACGCGCCCTATATCCGCGAACATCTGGAGTCGGGACTTGCGATCTCCGCCGCCGACTACCTCGACGCGATGCGGCTGCGCACCGGGACGATCGAGGATTTCATGCGTTCGGTGTTTTCCCGGGTCGATGCGGTCGTGCTGCCTTCCTATCCCGGCCGCGCTCCGACGATGGCCGAGTGCGATCCGCTTCGGCCCGCCGGCGCGGAGGAATTCTGGGCCACCTATCCCCGCTTTACGCGGCCGCTCAGCCTGCCTGGAATCCCGGTCATGTCATGCCCGATCGGCTTCGGATCGAACGGCATTCCGCTCGGTATGCAGATGGCGGCGCGGCCGTACGCCGAGACGACGCTCTTCTCGCTGGGTGCCGCGTTCCAGCGCGCAACGGATTGGCATCGCCGCGCCCCCGACATCTGAAACGCCGTCATGTCCTGGGCAGCTCCCGGATCGCGTCGAGATCGGGTGCGAAACCGAGGCCCGGCGTCTCGGGCAAGGTAAGCCAGCCGTCGACCGGCTCGGGAAGATCCCGGTACATCTGCTTGCAGATCTCGGTCGCGACGTAGTGGTGCTCGACCATGGTGCCGTTGGCCACGCCCGCGTGCAGATGCATGTTGTGATGCATCCAGGCGCCGCCGTTGCAGATGGGGACGTTGAACGCCGCCGCCATGCCGGCGATCTTGACGCATTGGGTGAATCCGCCGCCGATCGCGACATTGGGCTGCAGGCAGTCGACCGCCTCGTGCACCAGCATGTCGCGAAACCGCCAGGCAAGACCCTCGTTCTGCCCGGCGGCGAGCGGGATGTTCGTCGACTGGCGCAGTTTCGCCAGTTGGCGAACGTCGTTGTGCGTGATCGGCTCCTCGAAAAACGTGACCCCGTAGTCCTCCACCATTTTGGCGAGCTTGCGGGCCTGGAACGGATCGAGCCGGCAATTGGCGTCGATGAACAGATCGACATCCTCGCCCACGGCCTCCCGTACCGCCCGGACGCGAGTGGCGTCCTCGCGAATGACGTCATCGACCGGACGGACCGCGTCCCGGTTCGGCAGCGCTTCGTTGGCGACCACCATCTTGAGCCTCCGGTGGCCGTTCGACCGCCATGTCCTGGCGGCGTCGGCGAGCTGTTCCCTGTCGAAAACCGGAAACCCGAACGTCGCGTAGGTCTGAACCCTGTTTCTGGCACCGCCGAGAAGTCGCCACACCGGCTGGTTCAGGTGCTTGCCCTTGATGTCCCAGAGCGCGATGTCGATCGCGGCGATCGCGTGGCTTGCATAGCCGGTCTGGCCGCGCGGGCTCATCTTCCAGTAGAGCCGTTCCCAGATACGTTCGTTCGCCATCGGATCTTCGCCGAGGATCAGCGGACCCGCGACGGCGTTGACGATATGGGCGACGACCTCGCCCTCGACGATCGCCGTGAACCCGTAGCCGATCAGACCGTCGTCGGTTTCGACCTCGACATGACAGACGTTGAGCGCGACCGTCCGGTCGATTCCGAAATCGTGAAAGGGCACGGAAACGCGTAACCCCGTCGCGTCCACGCGACCGATTTTCATGTCGGTTCCTCCATCGCACGTTCGCTCACGGATAGGTCAGGGCGCCCCGACCCAGCAGGGTTTCGGTCTTGAGCGCCTCGAAGATCGTCTCCACTTCCGTGAACGGCACGCGCATGCCGATGACGGGCTCCACCGGGCCGCGCGCCATCATATCCATGGTCTCGATCAGCTCCGCGCGCGTCGAATGTCGCGAACCGGTGACGATCCGCTCGGTCCGGACCAGCACGGTCGGATCGAGGCGCGCCTCGCCCGTGCCGACGCCGATCGCTACGGCGCGGCCCGACGTCGCGAGGCTGTCGATCGCCGCCTGGAAGGTTTCCCCGTGGCCGACATAGTCGACCGCGGCATCGACCCCCGTGCCGCCGGTGAGCCGTCGCGCCTCCTCCGCCACGTCGTCGACCGCGCGCGCGTTTATCGTCTCCTCCGCACCCCAGCGCCGCGCGAGATCGAGCTTTTCGTCGGAGACATCGGCCGCGATCACCCGCGCGCCGAACAGCCTCGCCACCTGCACGCCGTGAATGCCGACGCCGCCGCCCGCCCCGATCAGCAGGACCGTGTCGTTCGGGCCGACACGCGCGCGCTCGCGCATGCAGTGCCAGTTGGTGTTGACGGCATCGGCCGCGACCGCCGCCGCCTCGTCGCTCAAGCCCTCCGGAACGGGCAGGAAGTTCTCCGCCGGCAGGCATACATATTCGGCGAACCCGCCGTCCCGGTCGCCGCCGACATAGCCGGCGAAATTCTCGCACAGCGTCTCGCGACCGCCGCGGCACCAGCGGCATCGCCCGCAGGTGAGGTAGAAATAGACCGCGCAGCGGTCGCCGGCCGAAATCGCGGTCACGCCCTCGCCGGTCTCGAAGATCTCGCCCGCCAGCTCATGGCCCATGACGCGCGGCAGAGAGCCGCCCATCCGCCCGAGCCGCATGTTGATCAGCGTAAGTCCAACCCCGGCCGCGTGCACCTTCATCACCGCCTCGCCCGGGCCGGGGCGCGGATCCGGCCGCTCCTCCAACCGAAACGGCTTCTCCCGGTCGTAGAGGACCATCGCTTTCATCGCTGTTCCTTCGAGATCAGGCCAGCCGGGCCGCCGCCCGTTCGACCGCGGCCTCGCGCTCGGCCTGTCGCGCCGCCGAAGCCTCGCGCGTGGCCGCCACCAGGGACGCATCCGCCCGCGCGGGCGAGCCGGCATCGTAGGGCGGCCGGGGATCGTATTCGATGGCGAGCTGGATCCGTCGGGCCGTCTCCGCGCCGAACAGCTCGCCTGCGATCGTCAACGCGAAATCGATCCCCGCGGTGACGCCGCCGCCGGTGATCGTGCCGCCGTCGACGACGACGCGCTCCGCCACCGGCTCGCAACCGAAGGCGGAAAGCATCGGCAGCGACATCCAGTGCGTCGTCGCCCGCTTGCCGCCGAGCAGCCCCGCCGCGCCGAGCACCAGGGAGCCGGTGCAGACGGAGGTGACGTATCGCGCCCCGGACGCCTGCCGGCGCACGAAATCGAGCGTTTCCTCGTCGTTCAGCAACGGATTCATGCCCGCGCCCCCCGGCACGCAGATCAGGTCGAGCGAGGGGCAATCGGCGAAGACGGTCGTCGGCAGCAGGCGTATCCCGCCGGCGGCCCGGACCGGATCGAGGGTCTTCCAAACCAGGTGCACGTCCGTTTCCGGGAACTTGGTGAAGACCTCATAGGGGCCGGTCAGGTCGAGCTGGGTGATATCGGGAAAAAGCAGGAGGCCGATCTGGAATCGCATCGATTCGCTCCCTGAGCGTTCCCGCCGAGCCTACACGTCAGGCGGCCGCCCTTCGATACGCCGCTTCGCGGCTACTCAGGGTGAGGGAAAAAGAATGTCCTCATCCCGAGCAGGCGCGCCAGCGCCGTATCGAGGGACGTTTCGCGGCGTGCGCTATCCCACCGCCCGGTCGAGGACAGCCTGCAGCAGCACCTCGGCGCCGGCGGCGCAGTCTTCCCGCGTCGCGTTCTCGATTTCGTTGTGGCTGATCCCGTTCTCGCAGGGGATGAAGATCATCGCGCTGGGCGCGACGCGGGCGATGTAGACGGCGTCGTGGCCCGCGCCGGAGACGATGTCGCGCCAGCCGTGGCCGCCCTGCTCGGCCGCGCGGCGCACCGCGGACACGCAGTCCTCGTCGAAGGGCGTGGCGGGGAAATCCCAGAAATCGACGATCTCGACGGCGCAGCCCGCGGCTTCGGCGATCGCGGCGAGGTCGGCGCGCAGCCGGCCGTTCATCGCCGCCAGCGTGGCATCGTCGGGATGGCGCAGATCGACCGTGAAGAACACCCGGCCGGGGATCGTGTTGCGCGAATTCGGGTTCGATTCGACGAAACCGACGGTGGCGCAGGCGTCCGGCGGAAAATCGTGGCCGATCCGGTTGACCGCGTCGACCATGCGGGCGGCGGCGACCAGGGCATCCTTGCGGAGCTTCATCGGGGTCGGGCCGGCATGGGCCTCCTGCCCGGTCACGGTGACCTCGTACCAGCGCTGGCCCTGGGCGCCGGTGACGACGCCGATGGTCTTTCCTTCGTTCTCCAGGATCGGGCCCTGCTCGATATGGGCCTCGAAATAGGCGCCGATCTCGCGCCCGCCGACCGGGGCGGCGCCGTCATAGCCGATGCGCCGGAGCTCGTCGCCCAGCAGCTCGCCGGTGACGTTGTCCGGCCGCGCGCGCAGATCCTCTTCGCCGAACACCCCGGCGAAGGCGCCCGAGCCCATCATCGGCGGCGAGAATCGGCTGCCCTCCTCGTTGGTCCAGGCCGCGACCTCGACCGGCGCGTCGGTCTCGATCCCGAAGTCGTTGAGGGTGCGGACGACCTCCAGCCCGGCGAGCACGCCGTACGCGCCGTCGAACTTGCCCCCGGTCGGCTGCGAGTCGAGATGGCTGCCGGCCATCACCGGCGAGCGGGTCTCGTCCCGGCCGGGCCGGCGGGCGAAGATGTTGCCGAGCCGGTCGACGCTCACCTCGCAGCCGGCCTCCTCGCACCAGCGGATGAACAGGTCGCGCCCGGCGCGGTCCAGATCGGTCAGCGCGAGCCGGCACACACCGCCCTTTTCCGTCGCGCCGATCTCCGCCATCTCCATCAGCGACGCCCACAGCCGGTCGGGGTCGATCTTCAGGTTCTTCATCCGGGAACTCCCTCCCCTCCGGCACCCTCGATGGATTCCGCACCGGCCCGCCTCCATTATGCCGGTGCTACCGTCCGCGGCGTCGCGGACTGTCCCCTACCAATATCAGGAAAGGCAAGACCGCCGATGAGATACGACACCATCAAATGGGAAATCGTCTCCTCGCCCCAGTGCCCGGGCGACGACGCGATCGGCATTCTGACGCTCGACGTGCCGGAGCGGTTGAACGCCATCAGCCCGCGCATGGCGCTGGAGCTCGACCGGATCGTCGACGACATCCGGGAGTCCGGCGCGCGCGTGGTGATCCTGACCGGCTCCGGCGGCAACTTCTCCGGCGGCGGCGATCTCAAGGTCGAGACCGCGCCGCTGGAGCGCCCGGAGGAGACCCACGGTCTCGACGGCGCGTACATGGACATGGTGATCTGGTGGATGAACGATCATCACCATGTCGTCGCCCAGCAGGTCTGCCGGAAGTGGGAAGACCTGCCGATGCCGACCATCGCCGCGATCGACGGCGTCTGCGTCGGCATGGGCTTCGAGTTCACGCTTTGCTGCGACCTCAGGATCGTCTCCGACCGGGCCAAGCTGTCGGAAATCGCGGTGCCCGCGGGCTTCATGAGCGAATGGGCGTCCCCGCGGGTGCTGCCCAAGATCGTCGGTTACGCGCGTGCGGCGGAGATGATCCTCACCGGCCGGTTCGTCCTCGGCGAGGAGGCCTGGCGCATCGGGCTCGCCAACAAGGTAGTGCCCGCCGACGAGCTGATGGACACCGCTCTCACCTGGGCCGGACGGATCGCCTCCTACCCCACGCGCGGGCTCAAGTTCGCCAAGGAAACGCTCAGGCTCTACCGCAACAAGGACCGCAATCTCGACGACATGAAGCTGGAGATCGACCGGGTGCTGGAGCTGTCGCGCACCCAGGCTTGCGCCGAAGGGCTGAGCGCGTTCCTCGAAAAGCGCACGCCGGTCTATCACGAGGGCAACCCGGTCAACTATCCGCGCCCCGACGAGACCTGGTAGCGCGGCCGGTTCAGTCGGCGGCAAGCGCGCTGCGCAGGATCTTGCCGACCGCGTTCTTGGGGATTTCGTCGAGGAATTCCAGCGACTTGGGCACCTTGTAGGGCGCCAGGCGCCGCGCCGCGTCCTCCAGGATCTCGCCTTTCAGCGCGTCGGACGCGGCGTTGCCGCCGGCCAGCCTGGCGAAAGCGGCGATCCGGTTGCCGAAGGCATCGTCGGGTATGCCGATCACCGCAGCCTCGGCGATCGCCGCGTGCTTGAGCAGCGCGTTCTCGACCTCCTGCGGCGAGATGAAATAGCCGCGCGACTTGAACAAATCGTCCTTGCGCCCGAGGAAATAGTAGTAGCCGTCCCCGTCCTGGCGCATCACGTCGCCGGTGTCGTACCAATCGCCCTTGTGGGCGGCCCGCCACTTGTCCCACTGCTTGTAGTAGCAGAGGAACATGCCGGGATCGTCGCGGTGGATCATCAGCCGGCCCGACTCGCCGACGGCGACCGGCTCCAGCCGGTCGTCCATGATCGTCATCCGGTAGCCCGGCAGGGCCTTTCCCATCGAGCCCCACCTGACCTCGTTGTAGGCGGTGTTGGCCATGCAGGTCATGACCTCGGAGACGCCGTAGATCTCGTACAAGGGAAAGTCGAAACGGTGCGACCACTGCTCCGGGACGCTCGAGCCGAGCGACTCCCCGGCGCTCATGAAATAGCGCACCGCCGACAGGTCGAGCCCGTCCTCGACCCCGGGTTCGGACAGTATGCGGCGGTAGAACGTGGGAACGCTCAGGAACTTGTTCACCCCGAACCGGGCGACGGCTTCCAGAACCGGGCGCGGGCTCGCCCGCTCGAAGAACAGCGCGATCGTCGCTCCGGCGCGCAGCGGGCCGATGAAATTGTTGCCGAAGGTGCCCATGAAGCTGAACTCGCCTGGCGTCATGGTCACGTCGCCCGGCGCGTACTCGTTGTGCAGGACCACCGGGTCGCCCAGCGCGATCGCCCAGCGATGGCCGTGCAGGATCCCCTTGGGACGGCCCGTGGTGCCCGAGGAATAGACCATGAAGGCCGGCGCCATCGCCTCGGTATCGGCAGTCCAGCCGACCGGGGAGAGGCCGTCGAAGGAGTCGTAGGAGACGAGCCCTTCGCCCTCGGCGGGTCCGTCGACGATCACCAGCCGGTCGAGCGCGCCCTCGTCCAGCAACGCCTCGAGCGGCGCCGCCAGATCGGCCGGCGCCGCGGCGATCCGCGCGCCAGAATTCTCCAGCAGGTAGGCAACCTCGTCCTGCGTCAATAGCGAGCTCGACATCACCGCGACCGCGCCGATCCGGAAGGCCGCCAAAGCGAGAATCGGATAGGCCGGCCGGTTGTCGGACCGCAGCAGGACCGCATCGCCCTCGGCGAGACCCGCCGCGAGCAATCCCGCGGCCGCTCGTCCGACCGCGCGGTCGAGCTCGTCATAGGTCAGCGCGCCGCCGTCCCACGCCAGGGCAGGCCGCCCGCCGCACCCGGCGGCGATGGCCCGGCCCACCGTTTCGGCGTACATGTTCACCCGGGGCGGATAGACCCGGTAGCCCTCGGGCACGACTCCGCCGCTCATCTGCACCTCCGGCCGGACGTTGGGCTCGTCGTCGATTGCAGGCATTGTCCGTGCGCCAGGAACGGTCGGCAAGCCTCGCCGCGACGGTGCTAGAGCAAGCCGTCGGCCAGTTCCGGCGGCTCTTCGGTAAGGGCCTTTTCGATCTGCGGCGCCAGCCCGTCGACGGCCATCCGGTAGAGTTCCTCGCCGAGCTCGACCGTGGCTTCGCTCGGGTCGCCGCCGTGCCCGGAGAGCGAGACCTGGCGCAGGAGGTAATAGAAGAACAGCTTCTTCCCCCTGCCGCCGACCTTTTTCGCCTTGGCCATGTCGACGAGGTCGTCGCGGAAGTAACGCATGATCGAGGTCTCGACGATATTGCCGTGCGGGATGCCGAAGCTCTCGTCGCCGTAGAACTTTTTCTGGATCTCGGGCGTGATATCCCACCAGCTCAGCGCCTGAATCTTGAAGTCCGGATGGCGCACCCTGAGGTTGACCGCCGCACAGTTCAGCGGGTGGATGTTGGGCAGGTGCCCGTTGAGGAAAAGAAGCCGCCGGAAGCCGGTGGCATAGAGGCCCCCGGCGATCTCTTCGACCACCTTCTGGAAAGTCTCCGGGCTCAGCGACACCGTCCCCGGAATCCCGTCATGACCGCCGGAATGACCGACCGGCAGCGGCGGCAGAACCGGAACCCCGGTGCGTTCGGAGACACCCAGCGCGATCCGGTAGGCCACCAGATAGTCGACGTTCATCGGCAAATGCGGACCGTGCTGCTCGGTCGCGCCGGTCGGCATGATCGCCATATCCATACCGCCCTCGACCAGGTCCCGGGCCGCCATCCAGGAAAGCTCGTCGTAGACGATCGGTTTGTCGGTCTCTGCCATGTCGAGGGCTCCCTACCCGGTCAGCGTCTCTTCCGCGAGAATAGTGGCGGCCCGCGCGTCCGGCCACACCGGGAGGCGGGCCGGTCGACGCGAACGGGTCAGCCGATGGCTACGCGAAAGACGAACGCTCGGGAAAAGCCGGCAGGGCCGGCGCACCCCGTCACGGCGCGCTGGATCGCCGGGCTCGACATCGGCGGCACCTTCTCCGACGTCTACATGGTCGATACGGCGACGGCGCGGGTGCATCGTTTCAAGTCGCTGACCACGCCCGAAGACCCGGCGCGCGGTGCCATCGAGGCGGTGCAGGCGGCGTGCGGGGAAGCCGGCGCAGCGATCGACGATCTGGCGATCGTCCTGCACGCGACGACGCTGGTTTCGAACGCGCTGATCGAGCGCAAGGGCGCCAGAACCGCGCTTGTGGCGACAAGGGGTTTTGCCGATCTCCTGGAGATCGCGCGCGAGAAGAAATACGACATCTACGATCTCGGCATGGAAAAGGCGGTGCCGCTGGCCGGGCAAGGCGCATGTTACGAACTCGCGGAACGGATCGCGGCCGACGGCTCTGTCGTCCAACCGCTCGACGAAACGGCGGCGCAGGCGGCGATCGAGGCGATCGCCCGAAGCGGCGCGCAGACGGTCGCGGTATGCCTGCTCCACTCCTACGCCAACCCGCTTCACGAGCGGCGCTTCGGCGACTTCCTCGCCGCGCGCCTGCCGGGGGTCGCGTTCTCGCTGTCGTCGGATCTCCTGCCCGAGATGCGGGAATACGAGCGCGCCTCCAGCACCGTCGCCAACGCTTACGTATTGCCTCTGGTCGACCGTTACCTCGCGCGGCTGGAGGAAGGGGTTCCGGCCCAGCTCTTCGTGATGCTGTCCAGCGGCGGGATTACCACCCCCGATATCGCGCGGAAGTTCCCCGTCAGACTCTGCGAGTCGGGACCGGCGGCCGGGGCCGTCATGGCGGGCAAGGCGGGCCGCGCCCTCGCACTGTCCCGCATACTCTCCTTCGACATGGGCGGGACGACCGCCAAGACCTGCCTCATCGAAGATGGCACGCCAGTCGTGACAACCGAGTTCGAGGTCGCCCGCCACCATCGTTTCAAGAAGGGCAGCGGACTGCCGCTCCGCATGCCGGTGGTCGACATGATCGAGATCGGCGCGGGCGGCGGCTCGATCGCGCGCGTCGACGATCTGGGCCTGCTCAAGGTGGGCCCGGAGAGCGCTGGCGCCGACCCGGGTCCGGCCTGCTACGGGCGCGGCGGAGTCCTGCCCACCGTCACCGACGCCGACCTCGTCCTCGGCTATCTCGCATCGGACTCGTTTCTCGGCGGCGCCATGGCGCTGGACGAGGAGAGGGCGCGCGCCGCGATCCGCGATTGCGTCGCCGAGCCCCTGGGGCTGTCGATCGAAACGGCCGCGCTCGGCATTCACGCGGTGGTCGACGAGGCGATGGCGAACGCGGCCCGCGTTCACGTCGTCGAGCGCGGCTTCGATCCGGCGGGCCTGGTGCTGGTCGCTTTCGGCGGTGCCGGCCCGGTCCATGCGGAGGGCGTTGCTCGCCGGCTCGGCATCGCACGCTTCGTCGTGCCGGGTTCGGCCGGTGTCGGCTCGGCGCTGGGATTGCTGCTCGCGCCCCGCGCCTATCGCCTGTCGCGCACGTGGATCGGGACCGTCGACGCGATCGACTGGAAGGCCGTCGAAGGCGCTTTCCGGGACATGGAGGAGGACGCGACCGCGATCCTTGAGCGCGCCGGGGTGCCATCGTCCGAGATCGCGTTCGGCCGGATCGCCGAAATGCGCTACCTGGGACAGCGCAAGGAGCTGACCGTCCGGCTGCCGGACGGCAATCTGACGGCGGACCGGGCAGGCGAGGTCGGGCACGCCTTCGAGGCGGAATACGAACGCGTCTATCGGCGCATACATGCCGGACACGAGGTAGAGGTCCGGACGTTGCGCCTCTCCGCGGAGGGGGCGCCCGTCGTCGACTCCCTCTCGCTTGCCGGGACAGTCGCGGATGAAGCGACGGTGCGCGCGCGCACTGTCTGGCTGGAGGGGTGGGACGCGCCTTGCGAAGCACGGGTCTGCCGGCGCGACGGCATTCCCCCGGGCAGCCGGATCGACGGCCCGGCGATCCTCGAGGATACCTACACCACTGTCGTGGTGGGGCAGGGCTCGGTCGCGACTTCGGACGAACGCGGTAATCTGGTCGTCGAACTCGGCGGAGGCGGTCATGGCGGGGTGTAAGGGAACCATCGACCCGGTGAAGATCGAGATCTGCTGGAACCGTCTGGTCTCGATCGCCAGCGAACAGGCGGCGACTATGGTCAACAGCGCCTTTTCCACCGTCCTGGGCGAGATGGAGGACCTGTCGGCCGCGGTGTTCGATGCCCGGGGGGTCATGCTGGCCCAGTCCGTGCAGGGCGCGCCCGGGCATCTCGGCACACTCAGCATCGGCATGGATCACATCATCGACGCGGTGGGGCCGGTGGGCTTCCGGCCGGGCGACGTGTTCATCACCAACGACCCGTGGCTGGTCTCGGGACACAAGCACGACATCACCGTCGTTACCCCGGTCCATCGCGGCGACGACCTCGTCGGATTCACGGCGAGCAACTGCCACACCGTCGACATCGGCGGCCGGATTTTCTCGGCGGCGGCGGAAGCGGTCTACGAAGAGGGGTTGCAGATCCCGATCCTGCGCCTGTTCGACGGCGGGGCGCCCAACGACACGCTGTTCAGCATCATCGAAGACAACGTGCGGTCTCCGGAGCTGGTGCTCGGCGACCTGGCGGCGCAGGTCTCGGCGAACCAGGTGGCAAGCGAACGGATGCGCGCCTTCATGGATCTGGAGGGTCTTGTCGACCTCGCCGGGATCGCGGACGAAATCACCGCCCGGACGGAACGGAAGATGCGCCACGCCATCGCCGCGCTCCCCGACGGCACATGGCGCGGAAGCGTCATGCTCGACGGCTTCGGCGAGCCCCTGATCGTCGCCGTCGTGATTACCGTCGCGGACGATGAGATCGAAGTCGATTTCGCGGGCACTTCGGCGCAGATCGACAAGGGGGTCAACTGCGTCCTCAACTACACCAAGGCGTTCGTGTTCTACGCGCTGAAATGCGCGCTGAGCCCCGATATCCCGAACAACGACGGCACGTTGCGCCCGATCCGGGTCCGCGCTCCCGAGGGCTCCATCCTCAACGCGCGTCATCCCGCCCCGGTCGGCGGGCGTCACCTGGTAGGACTTTTCGTCCCTTTCGCGATCTTCGATGCGCTGGCGCCGGTGATCCCGGACCGAATCCTGGCGGAGAGCTCGGTGCTGGGCGCTGTCACCCTCGCCGGCGAGGGGGATGACGGCGCACCCTATGTCTTTACCTTCTTCTGCTCAGGCGGGATGGGCGCGCGGGCCGACAAGAACGGGCTCGACGCAACAGCTTTTCCAAGCAACGTGGCCAACGCGCCGGTCGAGGTGATGGAACAGGTCGTACCGGTGCTCTTCACGAGCCGGACGCTGATCCCCGAATCCTCCGGCGCGGGCAGGTTTCGCGGCGGTGCGGGGCAGAGAATCGGGCTCAGGCTCCGCAGCGGCAAGCCGGCAACGGTCTCCACGATGTTCGAAAGATCCCGCTTCCCACCCCGCGGAATGTGCGGCGGGGAGGACGGCGGCCCGACGCGGCTCAGCCTCGATGGCGAGACGATCGACGCAAAGCAGAGTTTCCTCCTGGAACCGGGAACGGAATTCGCGATCGAGACTCCGGGGGGAGGCGGCTACGGGTCGACCGACCGGGGCGCATCTCAAACCAGATAGAGCAGCGTCTCCGGGTCCTCGGCGACCCAATCGATCCCGGGACCGCCGGGGCGGTCGGCGTAGAGCTGGACGCGGAACCCGTCGGGATCGGTCACGCAGAGCGCGTAGCGGGACGGATGGTCGGTCTCGGCCTCGACCTCGATGCCGGCGTCGGCGAGCGCGGCGCGCGACGCCTTCAGGTCGTCCACGCTCCAGGCCGAGAGCGCGACGTGGTGGAAGCCGGGCGCGCGACCCGCGTTCGCCCGGAACAGCGCGAGGCTCGGCGCGCCGAGCCGCCCGGCGAGCACGCAGAACTCTCCGTCCCGCCCGCCCGAAAGCGGCGAAAGACCGACGATCGCTGTATAGAAGTCGAAGCACGCCTCGAAATCGTCGGCGATCAGGACCGCATGGGTCGTCTTGACCGGATGCAGCAGGGCCTCCTCCATGCGGCCGATTTCCGGGTCCTCCAGGTACATCGGCTCGGTCGAGTGCTCGCCCTCCCCGGGCGTCCAGTCGTCGAGCGGCGTCGTCATCGTGCCGGTCTTGAGGTGCCACCATTCCTTGACGGTGTCGCAATAGACCTCGATCTGGATGCCGTCGGGGTCGTGCATGTAGCAGGAATGGGTATTGCCGTGATCGACGGTACGGTGGATGTGGGCGCCCATCGCCACCGCCGCCTCGTACCACCGGTTGAGATCGAGGTCGTTTTCCATCTCGAAGGCGAGATGGTTGAGGCCGATCTTCCCCGTCCCCTCGCGCTTCCCGGCATAGACCCGGCCGTACTCCATCACCCCGATGTCGTGATGCGAATTGCCGTTGGTCAGGAAGCCGGCCCTGAGATTGACCCGCCGGTAGGACTCGTCGAGCCCGATCACCGACATGTAGAAATCCATCGAGCGTTCCATGTCGGCGACGAACAGGTTGGCGTGGGTCAGGCGCCGGGGACTGGGCACGGTCATGATCCTCTCCCGCCAAGGGTTCCCGCGGGGGCGACAATGGTGCAATTCGTGCCGGACGACAATCGCCTCCATACCGCGACGGCGCCGGTTCGCCTGGCCGGGAAACCGCCGATGCATTAACCTTCGGACCGAACGTCGGAAAGGGAGACCGACCGATAATCCCCCTGATCGACCTCTCCCGAAGCCGGAGCGAGGTGGCGGGCGCGCTCGCGGACGCGCTGGAGCATGTCGGCTTTTTCATCGTGGTGAACCACGGCGTGCCGCAGGAGCTCGTCCGGAGGACTTTCGCGGAAGCGGAGCGGTTCCACGCCCAGCCGGCGGCGGCAAAGCACGCGCTGCTGATGAACGAGCACAATAACGGCTACATGGCGATGGCGCGCTACAACGTGCGCACCTCGCGGGTCAGCGAAGACGCGCTGCCGGACATGAACGAGGCGTTCTTCGTCAAGCGCGAGCGCGGTCCCGACGACCCGCTCGCCGGGCGTCGCTTCGCGGGCCCCAACCGCTGGCCGGAGGATCTGCCGGGCTTCCGCGAAACGCTGCTCGAATATTGCGAGGCGGTGGACCGGCTGGCGGTGAGCGTCCTGCCGGCGCTCTCGCTGTCTCTCGGCCTGCCGGAGGACTGGTTCGCGCCCTATTTCACGCGAAGCCAGTTCTCGTTCCGGCTTTCGCACTACCCGCCCGCCGAACGCAAACCGGGGCGTTACGTCATCGCGCCCCACACGGACGTCAATTTCCTGACTTTCCTCGCGCAGTCGGGCGTGCCGGGATTGCAGATCCGGGGCGAAGGGGACGAGTGGGAGGATGTGCCCTTCGTCGAGGACTCCTTCGTCGTCAACACCGGCGACATGCTGCACCGCTGGACCAACGGGCGCTACAGATCGACCCCGCACCGCGCGCTGCCGCCGGTCGGGCGCCGCCGCTACGCGATCCCGTACTTCTTCGGTCCCAATCTCGACGCCGAGATCCGTTGCGCCCCGACCTGCGCCGGCCCGGACAATCCGCCGCGCTGGCCGCCGGTCGTCTACGGCGACCACCTCGCCTGGTGGTACGACGCCAACTACAACGCGGCCGACCAGCGGGATCTCGCCGCGGGTTGAACGTCAGCGTCCCATCGCGCGGCTCATGCGCCTGGGATCCGCTCCGCCTTCCATGATTCCCGATTCGACGTCGAGCTCGATGGCGCAGACAGCCCCCATCCCGGGGGAGCGGTCCCCGGTCCGCTCGACATCGTGGCCTCGCGCGGCGAGCTCCCCGGCGACCGCCTCCGGGATTCCTTCCTCGACCACCAGCCGGCCGGGAAACGCCTCGTGCGGCTCGAACGAGTTGGGGAAGCTCTGCGTCGCGAACCGGGGCGCCTCGATCGCGTCCTGGGTGCTCATCCCGAACCGGGTGACGTTGAGCAGGACCTGAAGCATGGCCTGGGTCTGCACGTCGCCGCCCGGGGTTCCGAAAGGCATCGCCCATCGGCCGGGGATCCTGACGAAGGCGGGGTTGGGGGTAAGACGAGGGCGCTTGCCCGGCGCGACCGAGGACGCATGGCCGGGCACCGCCCATGACTGGGAGCCGCGCGACGAGGGGCAAAGACCGGTGCCGGGGACAACCGGCGACTGCCACGAGACATCGCTCGGCGTGGCCGAGAAGCAATTGCCGTCCCGGTCGATGGCGCAGCAATAGGACGTGTCGGGGGAAACGGGTACCGGAGATGCCACGGCGTCCGGCGCGGGCCCGGTCTCCTCAGATACATTCTCTCCGCCCGCCGGCGGCATTGCGGGCCATGCCCGGTCCGGCCGGATCAGAGCGCGCCGTGCCCGGCCGTAACCGGCGGAGAGGAGCCGGGCGAGCGGAACGTCGACGAATCTGGGGTCGCCGTAATAGCGTTCGCGGTCCGCGAAGCAGAGCTTCATCGCCTCGGCGAGAGTGTGGACGTATTGCAGGCTGTTGTGTCCGAGCGCGGCGATGTCGATCCCGTCGAGCAGGCCGATCATCTGGGCGAGAACCGGTCCCTGGCACCAGGGGCCGCAGGTATAGACCTCGATCTCTCCGAGGCGCGCGATTACGGGCTCTTCTTCCGCGCTCCGGTATTCCGCGAGGTCCTCCATCGTCAGCCAGCCGCCGACTTCCTCGTGGTAGCGGACCATCGCGCGGGCGATGTCGCCGCGATAGAAGGCGTCGCGCGCGGCGGCGAGACCGGCTTCCCGTCCTCCGTCCGCTGCCGCCTCCTCGTCCATCATGTAGCGGATGGTCCCGGCCAGGTCCGTCTGCACGAAGCGTTCGCCCAATCCGGGCGGCTCGCCGCCGGGAAGATAGACCTCCCGGCTGGAGTCCCAGCGGCGGTAGGCGTCGGCGTGGGCAGCGAAGTTCCGGGCCATCGGCGGGTGGACCGAAAACCCCTCGTCCGCGTAGCGATAGGCGGCTGCGGCGACCTCGGCGAAGGTCATCGTGCCGTACCGCCCCAGCGCGGCGATCCAGGCGTCGGGCGCGGCGGGAAGAACGGTGCGCAGGACACCGTCCGGAATGCGGCCTTCGAACTCGGTGACGAAACGCTCGAGCGATGCGGCGCGCGGCCACCAGCCGAGCCCGCTGAAGGTCGTCACCCGGTCCTCGTCGGCCAGGTAGATCATGATGGGGGCGACCCCGGCGTACTGCACCAGGTCGCTGTGCAACACGCCGAGCGCGATCCCCGCCGCGACACCGGCATCGATGGCGTTGCCGCCCGCTTCGAGCACCTCGTAGCCCGCCTGCGTCGCCAGGTGATGACCCGATGCGACCATGTGATTGGTCGCGTGGATGGGAGGCTGCATCGCCATTCGCGATCGAACCGTGCCCGCGGTGAGGAAGCCGACCCTCGCGCCGGACGAGCGCTATTCCGCCGCGACCGCCGGGGACGCGTTCTCGCCGTCCAGCAGATGCTGGAGATGCCGGCGCGCCGCGACGACGGCGTTGTCGGCGCGGATCGCCACCAGCTCGCGGTCCGGCTCCAGCCCGATGCGGGCCTGCTGCGCCTCCATGATCGCCTTGTCCTCGAGGAAGGTCGCATGGACTTCCTGGAAGAACTCGTCGACGGCTTGCGGTTCGTCGGTCCGGTAACCGATCGCCGCCGACCAGAAATAGTGGAAGCTCGATTCGGTCTCCGGCGTCGCGCCGTGGAACAGTCGGTTCCGGAAGCCGCCCGGATCGCTTTCGTCCTTGAGGTCCTTGCCGGTATCGACCGCGCTCGCCCACTGGAGAACCGCGGCCGGCGCGACGTATTCGAACTCCTGGCGCCGGTCGATCGGCCCCTCGAAGCCGACCGCCTTGACGAAGGTGGGCGGCGGCGGCATCGCGTGCATCTCGCGGGTCAGCAGGACGCCCGTCGGTCGCCGCTCGACCTTCATTTCGGCGGTGGAATGGGCCAATCCGGACCCGCCGATGGTCCGGGCGTGCAGATAGCCCAGATGCGACAGGTCCATCAGATTGTCGATCATCATCATGTAGTTGGCGGCAATGCGGAACATCGCGCGCCGGTGCGGCCAGCGGTCCGGCTGGTCGTGGTACGGAAAATCGAGGATCGCGCCCTCGTCGGCGAGCGCCGGATCGCCCATCCAGATCCAGACGAATTGCTGCCGCTCCACGACGGGGTAGCTTTTTACCCGCGCCTCGCCGGCGATCCGCTCCTGGCCCGGGATGCGGACGCATCGCCCCGTCCTGTCGTAGACCAGCCCGTGATAGCCGCACTCGATCCCGTCGGCCACGACGGTCCCGTGGGTGAGCGGCGCGCCGCGGTGGCAGCACCGGTCCTCCAGCGCGGCCGCCCTGCCGTCCGTGTCGCGGAACAGGACGATGGGCTCGTTCATGATCGTCCGGGCGAGCGGCTCCTCGCCGATCTCTTCCGGCCAGGCGGCAACGTACCAAGCGTTTCTCAGGAACGGCGCGATCGTGTCGTCGCTCATGGCGGTCGTCCTTCGTGTTGCCTCCGGTCTCGTGGGGCCCAGCCTAGCGCCCAAGAGAGGCGCCGTCTCGACTATCTTGACCCCGCCCGAGCCAATATCCTTCACAGCCCAACACGGAGCGACTCATGAAAGTCTGGCAGATTGTCGGCGAGGGCGGCATCGACGCCCTCGAATTGGCCGAACGGCCCTCGCCCGAACCCGGCCCCGGGCAGGTCAGGGTCCGGGTGCGGGCCAATTCGATCAACTACCGCGATCTGAGCACCGTGCGGGCACCCGCGCAGAGGGGGTTCGCCTATCCGCGCGTTCCGAATTCGGATGGCGCGGGCGACGTGACGGCGGTCGGCCCAGGCGTCCCGGGCATCGCCGAAGGCGACCGGGTCGCGGGATGCTTCTTCCAGAACTGGGCTGCGGGCGGCATATCGGCCGCGGCCATGGCGAGCGCGCTCGGCGGAGCGCTCGACGGAATGCTCGCCGAAGAGGTCGTGCTGAACGCCGAGGGCGTCGTGCCCGTCCCGGCCAATCTGGACTACGCGGAGGCGGCGACGCTCCCCTGCGCCGCGCTGACGGCGTGGAACGCGCTGATCGAGAAGGGCCGCCTCAAGGCGGGCGACACGGTGCTACTGCTCGGCACCGGCGGCGTTTCGATCTTCGCGCTGCAGTTCTGCGCCCTGGCGCGCGCGCGGGCGATCGTCACCTCGAAGAGCGACGACAAGCTGGCCCGCGCGCGGGACATGGGGGCATGGCGGACGATCAACTACGCCCGGACGCCGGACTGGGCCGCGGCGGTGCGGGAGGTGACCGGCGGCGCGGGCGTGGACCATGTCGTCGAGGTCGGCGGCGGCGGCACGCTTGGGCAATCCATCGAAGCGGTCCGCTTGGGCGGCCACATCGCGATGATCGGCGTGCTGACCCGGGGCACGATCGATCCGACGCCAATGCTGCGCAAGTCGCTTCGCCTGAACGGCATCTATGTCGGCAGCCGGGCCATGTTCCTCGACATGAACGCCGCGATCGAGGCGGGCGGCGTGAAACCGGCGATCGACCGGCGCTTCGCCTTCGCCGATTCCCGGGAGGCCTACCGCTGTATGGAAGCGGCGGGCCATTTCGGCAAGATCGTTATCGAGTTGTAGGCGCCGGGCGATCGGCCCGACGCACATGACCGCGCGAATGGGGAGCATTAGGGGTTGAGGTGACCTCGCCGCGCTATTCGATATTCAGCCTTGCCCGCAACGCGCTCGGCTATCACAGGAGCTGGTCGCGGGCGTGGCGCAGCCCGGAGCCACAGCCCTCGTACGATGTCGTCATCGTCGGCGGCGGCGGGCACGGGCTGGCGACGGCCTACTACCTGGCCAGGGAGCACGATGCTGGCAGCATCGCCGTCCTCGAAAAGGGCTGGCTGGGCGGCGGGAACACCGGGCGCAACACCACGATCATCCGGTCCAACTATCTGTGGGACGAGAGCGCGCATCTCTACGAGAAGTCGCTCAAGCTATACGAGGGCCTGAGCCGCGAGCTCAACTTCAACATCATGCTGAGCCAGCGCGGCGTCCTGAACCTGGCCCACAACGAGCACGATCTGAAGGAGCTTTCCCGCAGGGTCCGGGCGATCCGCCTGAACGGCATCGATTCGGAGGTCCTCGACCCGGCGGGGGTCAAGGCCGAAGTGCCGATCGTCAATACCTCGCCGGACGTGCGGTACCCCATCCTCGGCGCATCGATACAGAGGCGGGGCGGCATCGCCCGGCACGATGCGGTCGCCTGGGGCTTCGCCCGGGCCGCGGACGCGCGGGGCGTGGACATCGTCCAGAACTGCGAGGTGACCGGGATCGACGTGTCGGGCGGCCGGGTGACGGGCCTCCGGACGTCGCGGGGCAGGATCGCGGCGAACAAGGTCGGGCTGGTCGCGGCAGGACATTCGAGCGTCCTCGCGGCGATGGCGGGCCTCCGGCTGCCGATCGAGAGCCACACTCTCCAGGCCATGGTCTCGGAGCCGATCAAGCCGATCCTGCACGGCGTGGTGATGTCGAACGCCGTCCACGTCTATGTCAGCCAGTCCGACAAGGGCGAGCTGGTGATCGGCGCCGGGATGGACGGCTACAACTCCTATTCCCAGCGCGGCAGCTTCCAGATCGTGGAAGGCCAGATGGGCGCGCTGGTCGAGCTGTTCCCGATCTTCTCGCGGCTCCGCATGCTGCGCCAGTGGGGCGGCATCGTCGATGTTTGCCCGGATGCGAGCCCCATCGTCGGCAAGACGCCGGTAGACGGGCTCTACATCAACTGCGGCTGGGGCACCGGCGGGTTCAAGGCGACGCCGGGATCGGGCTGGGCGTTCGCCCACACCATCGCCCAGGATCGGCCGCACGCGCTGAACGCGCCCTTCGCGCTCGAACGGTTCGCGAGCGGCGCGCTGATCGACGAGCACGGCGCTGCGGCGGTGGCGCATTGAGGCGGCCGTGCTGCTGATCCCCTGCCCCTGGTGCGGAGAGCGGGACGAGAGCGAGTTCGCCTGCGGCGGCGAGGCGCACATCGCGCGTCCGCCCGATCCGGACGCACTGAACGATGCGGAATGGGCCGACTACCTGTTCATGCGGACCAACCCGAAGGGGAGCCAGCGCGAGCGCTGGTGCCATACCCATGGCTGCGGGCGCTGGTTCAACGTCGAGCGCGACACCGTCACCCATCGCATCCTTTCGGTCTATCGCATGGGCGAGCCGCCACCGAAGGACGCGCCATGACGGCACAGCCGCACCGCCTGCCCGAAGGCGGCGCCATCGACCGCTCGCGGCCGCTCGGCTTTTCCTTCAACGGGCGGCGATACACCGGATTCGCCGGGGATACCCTGGCCTCCGCGCTGCTGGCGAACGGCGTGCATCTGGTCGGGCGCAGCTTCAAGTACCACAGGCCGCGCGGCATCCTGTCGGCGGGCACCGAGGAGCCCAATGCGATCGTGCAACTCGGCTCCGGGGCGAGCGGCTTGCCCAATCTCAAGGCCACCCGGGTCGAGCTGTACGAGGGCCTCGCCGCCCGCAGCGTGAACTGCTGGCCCGGCCCGTGGTTCGACCTGGCCGCGGTCAACGGCTTCGCGCACCGGCTGATCCCGGCGGGGTTCTACTACAAGACGTTCATGTGGCCGCATCGCGGCTGGCACCTCTACGAACCGTTCATCCGCCGGATGGCAGGGCTGGGGCGCG
Source organism: Defluviicoccus sp. (assembly GCA_028820505.1). Classification (GTDB taxonomy): domain Bacteria; phylum Pseudomonadota; class Alphaproteobacteria; order MPNO01; family MPNO01; genus MPNO01. The sequence continues at coordinate 75,112 of JAPPIT010000034.1, read as the reverse complement.
CTCCGGACGGCCCCGACCCCGACCGCTACGAACGCATGAACGCGCATTGCGACGTGCTCGTCGTGGGCGCCGGGCCTGCCGGCCTCGCCGCGGCGGAGGCGGCGGGACGGAGCGGCGCGCGGGTGATCCTCGCCGATGAGGACTGCCCGCCCGGCGGCATGCTGCTGGGCTCGGCCGATGCCGGCGGGCACGGCGAGGCGACGGCCGGGCTGGAGGCGATGGACAACGTTCGCGTCCTCACCCGGACCGTCGTGACCGGATACTACGACCACAACTTCCTGATCGCGCTTGAACGGGTTACCGACCATCTGGGCCCCGCCGCGCCGGCGCACCTGCCGCGCCAGCGCCTGTGGCGTATCCGCGCCGGCCGGGTGGTGCTGGCGACGGGGGCGCTGGAGCGACCGCTGGTATTCGCCAACAACGACCGGCCGGGAACGATGCTGGCCGGCGCCGCCCGGGCCTACGTCAACCGCTTCGCCGTCCTTCCCGGCCGGCGCGCGGTCGTCGTAACCGACAACGACAGCGCCTACGCCGCGGCCCTCGATCTCCACCGCCACGGCGTGGAGATCGCCGCGATCGTCGATCTCCGGCCCGACGGGGACGGAACGCAATGCGCGGAGGCACGCGAAGCCGGGCTGAATATTCTGAGCGGCCATGCGGTCATCGATACCGCCGGGCGGCGCCGGGTACGTGCCGCCCGCGTCGCCCGGCTCAATGACGACGGGTCGCTGGCCGGAACCGTCAGCGCACTGCCCTGCGATCTGATCGCGATGTCGGGAGGCTGGAGCCCTGCGGTGCACCTGTTCTCCCAGTCGGGAGGAACATTGCGCTACGACGCGGCGCTCCGCGCGTTCCTGCCCGACGTTTCCCCGCAAGCGGCACGATGCGCCGGCGCTTCCAACGGCGCGTTCGACACGGCGTCCTGCATCGCGGAGGGGCACGCCGCCGGCGCGGGAGAGCCCGGGGCGCCAGGACCGGTACAGCCCGCCGCGCCCGTTTCGTGGGCGGTACCCGCGCGAAGCCGGGCCGGCGAGGCAAGGCGGTTCGTCGATTTCCAGAACGACGTGACCGCGGCCGATATCGAACTCGCGGCGCGCGAGGGCTACGAGTCGGTAGAGCACCTCAAGCGATACACCACGCTGGGCATGGGGACCGACCAGGGCAAGACGGGAAACGTGCCCGGGCTCGCGATACTCGCCGGGACCCTCGGCCTCTCGATCCCGGAGGTGGGCACGACCACCTTCCGCCCACCCTACGAACCGGTCGCCTTCGGCGCCATCGCCGGCCGCGACGTAGGTCCCCTGGCCGACCCGGTGCGCCGGACGCCCCTGCACGCGTGGCACGAGGAGAACGGCGCCGTTTTCGAGGACGTGGGCCAGTGGAAGCGCCCCTTCTACTACCCGCAAGAGGGGGAGACGAAGGACGAAGCGGTCGCGCGAGAATGCCTGGCCGTGCGTAACGCCGCCGGCATCATGGATGCCAGCACGCTCGGCAAGATACTGGTCTGCGGCCCGGACGCGAGAGAGTTCCTGAACCGCGTCTACACCAATGCCTGGGACGGGCTGGCGCCGGGGCGATGCCGCTACGGGCTGATGCTCGGTGAGGACGGCATGGTTCTCGACGACGGGGTCACGGCATGCCTCTCCGAGAACCGGTTCCTTACGACCACCACGACCGGCAACGCGGCGCGCGTGTTCGCCTGGCTGGAAGAGTGGCTGCAGACCGAATGGCCCGATCTGGAGGTTTACCTGACGTCGCTTACCGAACAGTTCGCCACCGTGGCGCTGGCAGGACCGGACTCCAGGAAGCTTCTCGGAGCGCTGACCGACGACATCGATCCGGCGCCCGATGTCTTCCCCTTCATGGCCTGGCGCGAGGGCCGCGTGGCGGGGCTGCCGGCGCGCGTGTTCCGGATCAGCTATACGGGCGAGGTGTCATACGAGATCGTCGTGTCCGCCGGCGACGCGACGGATCTCTGGGCGGCGCTCATGACGCACGAGGTGACCCCGTTCGGCACCGAGGCGATGCATGTGCTGCGCGCGGAAAAGGGCTACCTGATGATCGGCCAGGAAACCGACGGCACGGTGACGCCGCTCGATCTCGACATGGGATGGATGTTGAACAAGAAGAAGGACTTCATCGGCCGCCGCTCGCTCGCCCGCAGCGCAATGCGCGACCCGATGCGCAAGCGGTTGGTCGGGCTTCGGACCGAGGATCCGGCGACGGTGCTGCCGGAGGGCGCGCAAATCCTCGCCGAACCCCCGTCGGGCGCGCCGGAGACCATGATCGGCCACGTCACGTCGAGCTACCGGAGCGCAACGCTCGGGCGCTCCATCGCGCTGGCGCTGGTCAAAGGCGGGCGCGACCGGGCGCCGGGCACCGTCCACGTGCCGCTCGACGACCGCACCGTTCGCGCGGAAATCTGCGATCCGAAGTTCTACGACCCCGAAGGGGAGCGCCTGAATGGCTGAGCCCGCGCGCGGCGTAGAGTTCCGCGTCTGCCCGCCGCGCGGCCGGATCGAACTGCGCGGCGACCCGGGCGACGGAGCGTTCGTCGAAGCGGCCTCGAACGCTCTCGGGCTGGAACCGCCTCCGACACCCAACAGGAGCCGCTCGTGGGCCGATACCGTCATTCTGTGGCTGGGCCCCGACGCCTGGCTGATCGAAGTCCCGGCCGAAGCGGAGCACGCTGTTGCGCGGGCGCTGGAGGAATCCCTTTCGGATCGCCACGCCTCGATCGCTGTCGCGGGAGCCGGCAGCGTCACATGGTCGCTAACCGGCCCCAGGGCACGGGATCTGCTGGCCAAGGGGATGACGCTCGACCTCGACCCCGAGAGGTTCCGCGCGGGCTGCTGCGCGCGCAGCCTGCTCGCCAAGGTCCCGGTGCTGCTGCACCGCCCGGGAAACGACCCGCTTTACGAGCTCACCGTGCCCCGAAGCTACGCGGAATTCGCGCGAGACTGGCTTGAGGACGCCGCGCTCGAGTACGCCGATACGCGGTGACCGGCGACTCTCCTTAGCCCGGTGCTTCTTCCGGTTCCTGCGCTGGAGCGGGTGCGGCAACCGCCGAGCTGTCCTCCGAGAGCGACTTCAAGAGCCCGTAGGCCATGAAGATCATGATCACCGAGATCGGCAGCGCCGCCGCGATCGACGCCGTCTGAAGCGCCTTCAGCCCACCCGCGAGCAGCAGCACAGCGGCCACGAACCCCTCGCCCAGCCCCCAAACGATGCGGAAGCGCTGCGGCGGGTCGTCGTTCCCCATCGAGAGCATCGTGGTGATCACCAGCGTCCCGGAATCGGACGAGGTGATGAACCACGTCGCCAGCAGGAAGGTCGCGAGCGCGGACATGATCCATTGCAGGGTCGAGATGTCGGTCAGGCGTTCGATGGTGCCGTAGAGCGCCGCCGGCAGGTTCCACGCCTTCACCAGATCGACGACGCCGGCGGTGCCCACGCCGCCGGCCGCGTTGAGCTCCATGTAGATCGCGTTGCCGCCGAACATGCAGAGCCAGAAGAAGGCGATCGTGGTGGGGACGAACATGACGCCCACCATGAACTCGCGGATCGTGCGGCCGCGGCTGATGCGCGCGATGAACAGCCCGACGAAGGGCGCCCATGAGATCCACCAGCCCCAGTAGAAGATCGTCCAGCCGCCCTGCCAGGCGATCTCCTTCTCGGTGCCGGCGGTCCAGAACCCCATCGGGATCACGTTCCAGATGTAGTCGCCGAGCGAGGTGACGAAGAAGCCCATCAGCCACTTGAACGGCCCGCCGAACAGGAAGAAGGCGAGGAGGATGAGCGACAGCCAGATGTTCCACTCGGAGATGATCCGGATGCCGTTGCCGACACCCGACACCGCGGAAAAGGTCGCCACGATCGAGATGACGAGGATCAGCAGGATCTGCGTCGTGAGGCCGGGATCGACGCCGAACAGCACGTTGAGCCCGGTCGCCATCTGGTTGACCCCGAGGCCCAGCGAGGTCGCGACGCCGAAGATCGTGCCGAACACCGCGAGAAGGTCGACGGCGTGCCCGATGGGACCGTAGATCCTGTCGCCGATGATCGGGTAGAGCGCCGAGCGCATGGTGAACGGCAGCTTCTTGCGAAAGCCGAAATAGGCGAGGCAGAGGCCGACCACCACATAGACTGCCCAGCCGTGGAAGCCCCAGTGGAAATAGGTGACCCGCATCGCATGGACCGCGCGGGTGAGATCCATCGACGTCGCGCCGGCGACGTCGGCGTGAGGGTTGTTGGGGTATCCGAAGGCGCCCGAGTTGTCGAAGTAGAAGATCGGCTCGGCGACCCCGAAGAACAGGATGCCGATCCCGACCCCGGCCGAGAACAGCATGGCGAACCATGAGAAGTTGCTGAACTCCGGCCGCGAGTCGTCGTCACCCAGCCGGATGGAGCCGAACCTCGAAAACATCATGATGAGGCAGAACAGCACCAGCCCCATGACGACGACGATGTAGTACCAGCTGAGCGAGGCTTCGATCCAGCCGCGGATGGCCGTGTAGATGCTGTTGGCGAACTCGACGTTGAGCACCGTGAAGACCACGAAGGCGACCACCATGCCCTTGGCGGCCAGTCCCATACCCGTGTGAAGCCCGCGCATGAGTCCGGCGCGCGCGATCAGGTCTTCCATTGCCCGTGACGACACTTCGTCTCTCCTCCGGCGTTCGCCGAACAGGTGCGTTTCGAAGGTGGAGGCGGAAATCCTAACAAATGCACGACGGTTCTCAAAATTGCGGCTTCCCGTCCGCCGCCTGCCCCGCTTGGCGAAGAAACCGGCGATGCCTAACATTCCCGACCGACCCGCAGGGATCGATCGAGGATGCATCGCCGGTGACGCCGTGAGACTCGTTACGTTCCGCCACGGCGCGACCGGCAACCGGGATCGCGTGGGTGCCCTGATCGACCGGGACGAGGCGGTCGTCGATCTCGGCATCTCCCCGGGCGGGCCGGCGTTCGATTCGATGCTCGCGCTGATCCGCGCCGGCGACGAGGCGCTGGCGGCGGCACGCCTCGCGGCGGCGAGCCCGAGGGCCGACGCGGTGGTGGCGGCGGAGGAGATCGCGCTCCGGACGCCGCTCCCCGAACCGCCCCAGATCCGCGACTGCCTGTGCTTCGAGGAACACCTCAAGCGCGCATTCGAGGTCTTGAGGAAGTCCCGCGGCGACGGATCCCCGGGCATGTTCGAGATCCCGGAGATCTGGTACCGCCAGCCGATCTACTACAAGGCCAACCGTCTCGCGGTGGTGGGCCACGAGGAAGACGTCCTGTGGCCGGGCTATGCCGACGTGATGGATTACGAGCTCGAGTTCGGCTTCTTCATCGGCGCGGGCGGCAGGGATATCGCGAAACGGGACGCGCGCGCGCATATCTTCGGCTATTCCATCTTCAACGATTTCTCGGCGCGCGATGCGCAGGCGCGCGAAATGCCGGGCGGGCTCGGACCCGGCAAGGGCAAGGATTTCGACACCGGCAACGTCATCGGACCCTGCATCGTGACCGCCGACGAGATGGATCCCTATGACTGCACCATGATCGCCCGCGTCAACGGGGAGGAATGGTCGCGCGGGCATTCGGGGAGCATCCACTGGACGTTCGAGGACCTTGTCGCCCATGTCTCGCAATCCGAGACCCTTCACCCCGGCGAGTTCTTCGGCTCGGGCACGGTGGGCGGCGGCTGCGGGCTTGAGCTCGAGCGCTACCTGTCCGACGGCGACGTTATCGAGCTTGAGGTCGAGGGTATCGGCGTCCTGCGCAACCGGCTCATAAGGGAGGCTTGAGAATTGGTCGAGAAAATCCGCCGCGTGGTCACGGCGCACGACGACCGGGGCAAGTCGGTATTCGTCATCGACGGCGACGCCGGCACGGTCAAAGAGATGGAATCGATGCCGGGCCTGGCGCTGACCGAGCTGTGGCGCACCGACGGCGCCCCGGCCGACAATTCGGGACGCACCGACGCCGCCGACGGTCCGGTCGTGCTCGAACCGGGGCCGGGCGGGACCGTCTTCCGCATCGTCGAGTTTCCGCCCGACAGCGCGTTGCGCGACCGCGCCGACGCCCGGGACGCCTTCGACTCGATCGGCGCCGGACACGCGGCGGATATCGCGAGCAGCGATCCGATGATGCACAAGACCTCGACGGTGGATTATCTGGTCGTCCTGAAGGGCGAGATCTGGGCGATCCTCGATACCGGCGAAGTATGTCTCCGGGTCGGCGACGTCATGGTCCAGCGCGGCACCAACCACTCATGGAGCGTGCGGACCGACGAGCCCTGCCTGCTCGCCGCGGTCCTGGTCAACGCCGATCCCGTCTGAATGCTCCATCGCTCCACGAGATTGTACCGATGACTGCTATCGACGGGTCCGGATACGGACGCAACGCCATCGTTCCCGATGAGAACGTCAGGCTCACCCATGTCGGGGCCGGAACGCCGATGGGCGAGCTGATGCGGCGCTACTGGCATCCAGTCTGCCTGTCGTCGGAGCTCGCGGACTTTCCCAAGTACCTCAGAATCCTCGACGAGGAGCTGGTCGCCTATCGCGACAAGTCGGGCCGGGTCGGCGTGCTGGGGGCGCACTGCATACACCGGGGGACATCGCTCGAATACGGCAGGATCGAAGAGCAGGGCCTACGCTGCTGTTACCACGGCTGGTACTACGACGCGGAAGGCCGATGCCTCGACCAACCGGGCGAGCCCGCCAAAAGCCCATACAAGAAAGAGGTGCGCCAGCCGTGGTACCCGGCGGAGGAATACCGCGGGCTGGTCTTCGCGTATCTCGGGCCGCCGGAGAAAAAGCCGCTATTGCCGCGCTACGACATCCTGGAGGACGAGGAGGCCGAGTATCTCGCCTACCGCAATTACAGTCGGGGCGCCGTGGCCGCGTGCAACTGGCTGCAGCTTCACGAGAACGCCGCCGACCCGATCCACATCTACACCCTCCACGGTGCCAATCGGAGCGTGTTCGATTTCGACGACGTGATGGGAATCAAGCCCGCCATCGACTTCGTTCGTTCCGACCGGCATGTCTCCTACATCCGGACGACCGATCTGGAAGGCGGCAACAGGCTGATCCGCACCTCCACCATTTTCGTGCCGACGGCAAAGTGCATTCCGCCGCCCGACGTGACCGGTACCGATCCCGACGGCGAGACCGAGCGCGCCCGCATGGTGGGCTGGTGGGTGCCGGTCGATAACGAACACACGATCGGGTTCCACGTCGAACGCATCGATCCCGGCAAGAGGATCTTTCAACCTCCCGACGGGGAAGTCGTCCGAGACTACGAGGAAACCCAGCGCACGCCCGACGACTGGGAGGCGCAGGTCAGCCAGCGGCCGATCGCACGCCACGCGCTGGAACACCTGGCGACATCGGACCGCGGCATCGTCATGTTCCGGCGTCTGCTGAACGAGGCGATCGACGCGGTGGAGCGCGGCGAGGATCCGCCGGGCACACTACGGGACCCGGCCGACGGGATCGTCGTGGTGCCGTCGGGCAACGAGGTCATCGCGGCCGGATAGACGATTTATTCCTTCGGAATCAGATTGCCTGGCGCGTTGATACCGCTGGCGCCCCATCTGTCCGGGTGGCCGCGTTCGTACTGGCGCGGATAGGCCATCGGCTCGCCCAGCTCCCGCGCCGCATGCCAGACCCATCGCGGGTTGAACAGCATCGGCCGCGCCATGGCGACCATGTCCGCCTGCCCGCGAGCCAGGACGTCTTCGGCCTGACGGGGCTCACCGATCTGGCCGACCGCGATGACCGGCATGTCGACCGCGGCCTTCACGGCCTCGGCGAACCCGGTCTGGTATCCCGGCCCCACGGCGATCCGCTGCGCCGGTGTCAAACCCCCGCTGGAAACGTGGATGTAGTCGCAACCCCGCGCATCGAGCGCCCGGGCGAGTTCGACGGTCTCCTCGACGGACCAGCCGCCCGTCACCCAATCGGTCGCGGACACCCGGATGCCGACCGGGAGGTCGGCCGGCCAAACCGCCCGAACGGCCTCGAAGACGTCGAGGGCGAATCGCATCCGGTTGGCCAGGCTTCCCCCATACTCGTCGTTCCGCCGGTTGGTCAGCGGCGACAGAAACTGATGGATCAGATAGCCGTGCGCGCCGTGCAACTCGATAACCTTGACCCCGGCGCGTTCCGCGCGCCGGGCCGCGTCCACGAAACACCGGACCACTTCGGAGACGGCTTCGGCGGACAGAGGTCGCGGCGCCGGCCACTTGTCGGAGAGCGGCACCGTCGAGGGAGCGACCGCTTCATAGCCCCCTTCGTCGACCGGCAGAGGCCCCCCGCCCTTCCAGGGTTCCCGCGCCGACGCCTTGCGACCGGCATGGCAAAGCTGAACCCCGAAATGCCCGTCGCTATGCGCTTCGAAGAACCGCGCGATGCGCGCCACGGCGGCCTCCTGCTCGTGGGAGTAAAGCGACAGGCAGCTCGGCGCATTGCGCGCGCTGGCCGCGACATAGGTGGACTCGGTCAGCACCAGCGCCGCGCCTGACACCGCATATTGGCCAAGATGCATCAGGTGCCAGTCGCCCGCCACGCCGTCATCGGCGGAAAACTGCGTCATCGGCGCGACGACGACGCGGTTGGGAAGCCGCAAGCCACGCAATTCTATCGGTTCGAACAGTTTCGCCGTCATTCCCCTGTCCGACTCGGATCCTCCCCGATACCCCGCAGGCTCCCGGAGAATACACGATGGAGGCACCGGACGATGGGACACGAGGTCGTTTGGCCGGAAAATCGTCGATGGACTAACATTTCCCGACCGGCGGCCATTTCGGCAGTCGCCGCTTTCGTGTCCGACGGCATATTCGATATCCAACCGGGAGACGAAGACCTTGGCCCTTCTGATCAGCAACCTGATGATGGGAACGGAGGCGGAGTGGCGCGCGGCGATCGCCGCCGGGTTGCCGGACCTCGAAGTGCGATTCTGGCCGGATGTCGGCGATCCGGCCGACATCGAATACCTGGCCTTCACCCGCCCCAGCCCGGACGACTGGCCGGAATTCCCCAACCTCAAGGCGATGCTGACCCGCCAGGCCGGGGTCGACGGGTTCATAAGGCATCCCAGGCTTCCGAAAGTTCCACTCTCCAAGCTGGAACCGGAAGACGGCGATCCGATGATGACCGAATACACGGTCATGCACGTGCTGCGTCTCCACCGGAGCATGCCGACCTACCGGGAGCGCCAGGGCCGCGGGGAATGGCAGGAAGTGCGGCAAAAGCGGCCGGAGGAACGCACCGTCGGTTTTCTCGGCTACGGCACGATGGCGCGGAAACCGGCCCGTATCCTGCGCGAGATGGGGTTCGACATCGCCGCCTGGACGCGGACCCCCAGACCCGATGCCGATATCCCGATCTATGCCGGCCGCGACCGCTTCCACGCGATCCTCGAACGCTCCGACATCGTGGTCTGCCTGCTGCCCCTGACCGGGGAAACCCGCGGCATCCTGGACGCGGAGGCGTTCGCGAAGATGCCGGCGGGCGGCATGGTCGTCAATATCGGCCGCGGCGAGCATGTGGTTGTCGACGACCTGATCGCGGCGCTCGATTCGGGCCATCTCTACCACGCCGCGCTCGACGTGCATGCGCCGGAGCCGCTGCCGCCGGAAAGCCCGCTGTGGGATCACCCGGGCGTGACCGTCATGCCGCATGTCGCGAGGCGCCCCAACGTCGCGCAGCTGGCGCCGCAGATCGTCGCCAACATCAGGCGCTGCGAGGCCGGCCAGCCGCTTCTCCAGGAAGTCGACCGAGAGGCGGGGTATTAGCGGCGGTCTAGGCGTTCGCCGGGTCGAGATCGGAGGCCATCACCTCCGGCGTCAGCCCCGCCGCCTCCTCGGCGTCGAAATTGAGCTCGATCTTGATGCCGTTCGGGTCGAACAGGAACAGCTGGTAGAGGCCCTGGTCGGCGACCTGGCGCTGCGCGAACTCGACCCCCAGCTCGGAGAAACGGGACATCGTCTTCCTCAGCCCGGTCGCCCGGAACGCGATATGATCGACCACGCCGGTCCCTTGCGTGGCGTCGGATTGCTGGCCCAGATAGGCCATCCGGTTCTCGGAAACGTCCTTGCCGCCTTCGGTCACGTGCACCACGTCGCGGTCGCCGATATAGAGCCAGACGACGGGAAACTTGAAATCGGGCGTGGGCCCGGCGGTCATGCCGAGCACGCCGCAGTACCAGTCCCTGGTTCGTTCGATATCCTCGGTCTGCACGAGGAAGTGTTCGAGGTGCGAAAGCGGCATGCCGTTTCTCCCGCAGCGTGGCGTACCGCACAGCCTATGCGGGACGCGCCCCGGATACCAGCCGGACCGCATCGTCAAAGACGGAGATCAGCCATGCCAGCCTATTGGGTAGCCCGCTCGAAGATCCACGACCCTGTCGAATACAAGAAATACACCGACCTCGTTCCGGCGATCCTGGAGAAATACGGCGGCAAGGTGCTCGCCCGCGGGGGCGACTACCGGATCATGGAGGGGCCGGAGCATTTCGAGCGCTTCGTGGTCGTCGAGTTTCCGTCCTTCGACGAAGCCGTCGCCTGTCACCGCTCGCCCGAATATCAGGCCGCCGCCGCCTACCGCCGCAACGGCGCCGGCGAGGTCGAACAGGTCATCGTCGAGGGCGGCGAGGCAACGCCGATCTGAGGGGGGCGCGGGAACGGAAACGACAGCGAGGAACGCCGAGGGATGCGATACGGAATCTGGACCCCGCTGCCGCACACGGTGCGCAGCGACGACGCCATGGCGGATGCCGTCTCCGACCTCCGGACGCCGGGCGCCGGCGGCGACGCCGACAGGTCGTTCCGGATCGCGGTCGACATCGTCCGGCGCGCCGAGGCGCTGGGATTCGAGACCACGCTGATCGCCGAACGCCATCTCGGCCCCGATCTGGAGGCGTGGATATTGACCGCCGCCCTCATCGCCCACACCAGCCGGATCGAGCTCATGTGTGCCGTGCACCCCGGCATCGTCTCACCCCAGCTCGCCGCCAAAATGGGGGCCTCGCTCGACCGGATCAGCGGCGGGCGCTTCGCGGTCAACGTGGTCAACGGCTGGTACGAGGAGGAGTTCGACGTCTTCGGCAATGGCGGCTGGCTCGACCGGTCCGACGATCGTTATCGCCGCATGGGGGAGTTCGTCGACGTGATGAAGGGGTTGTGGACCGAGGAGACATTCACCCTCGACGGCGAATTCTACCGCTGCCGATCGGGTCGGTTGCCCATCAGGCCGGTCCAGCTTCCCAACCCGCCGATCTATGCCGCCAGCCGGTCCGAGGCGGGCAAGGAGGTAGCGGCGCGCGCCTGCGACGTGTGGTTCGTGGCCTACGATCCGGGCTACGCCAACGCAGAGGCCAACATCGCCCGCCTGGCCCGCGACATCGAGGACCTCGACCGGCGGGCGGAATCGTACGGCAGATCGCTCTCCTACGGCATCAGCGCGCACGTCATCTGTACCGAGAGCGCGAGCGAGGCCGAGGAACGGGTCCGGGAGCTCGAAGAGTACGGCAGCCGCGACCCGGTCTCGGCGGTCGCCGCCAAGGGGCTCGGCGCGGGGCTCGTCGGCACGCCCCGCCAGGTCGCCGACCGCCTGCGCTACTTCGAGTCGATCGGCATCGACTGCCCGATGGTGCACTTCTACCCGATGAAGGAGGGGCTGGAGACCTTCGCCGCCGAAGTGATGCCGCTGGTGAAAGGGCGCTGACGGGCCGCTCCGCTACGGCCGCGGTGGTCCGATCCCGGTCCGGTAGGGGTCGTCCGGCGCGAAATGGAGCACCGTTTCGCCGACGACGAAGGCCCGCCCCTCCACCGTCGGGACGATGCCGCCGCCCGCGCCCTGCCGGTAGTGCGCGCGGTAGGTGCTGCCGATGATGCTCTCCTGCACCCAGGTCTCGCCTGGCGCCAGGGCACCGTCGGCGGCGAGGCAGGCGAGCCTCGCGCTGGTCCCGGTTCCGCAGGGCGACCGGTCGTAGGCGCCGCCGGGGCAGAGGGTGAAATTGCGGCTGTCGGCGGCGGCGGAGGATGGCGGGCCGAAGAACTGGATATGGTCCACCCTGGCGCCGTCCGCGCCGGCGATTCCGGCCCGGGCGAGCGCCGTCTGCACCCGCGCCGCCGCGTCGGTCAGCGCCGGGACGTTCTCCATTTCCAGCGGCAGCGGCGCTTTCGGGCACTGAAAGAACCAGTTGCCGCCCCACGCCACGTCGCCGGTCACGCGGCCCAGCCCCTCGACCTCTACGCTCGCGCCGGCTTCCCGCCGATAGCTCTCGACGTTCTCCACCGCGATCTCGTTGGCGCTCTTCGCCTCGACCGCGACCACGCCCACCGGCGTCTCGAACCGGTGCGTCCCCGGCGCGATCCTGCCGAGGAAGGCCAGCGTCGCCGCCACGCCAATGGTGCCGTGGCCGCACATACCGAGATTGCCGGCGGTGTCGAAGAAGACGATTCCGGTCGCGCAGGACGGATCGTCGGGCGGGCAAAGCAGCGCGCCCACCATGGCGTCGAAGCCGCGCGGCTCGGTCAGCAAGGCGCTCCGGATCCAGGCGTGGCGGGATTCGAACCGGGCCGCCCGCTCGGCAAGCCTGCCCACCCCCAATTCGGGGCCGCCTTCGACGATCGCGCGGGTGGGCTCGCCCGCGGTATGGGAATCGATTACGCGCATGGGTGCGTCCGCGCGGTACATAACAGACGGTCGGGGCGAGAACGAGATGAAGCCCCACGACCGGGACAAGTATCCGGGGGTAGTGTCTCAGTTTGCAATGTATGCGACCTTCCGCCACGGATCGATCGAGGCGGACGGCCTTGCCATATCGAAGGCATGCGGATTCCATGCGGAAAATTCATCTGACACGCAGGAGCCGGCCGCGACCGATGACGGAGGCTCCCCTGGTACCCGGGTGGCCGTTGGCGCACCGGGAATGGCAAGGCGGGCGGCGCTACCAGGAGGACGATTCCGGGGCGCTGGAGGTCGAGGCGGTCGAACCCGGGGATCCGCCCGCGCTGCTCATGGTGCTCGCCGACGGTATGGGGGGCGAAGCCGGGGGAGCGATCGCCAGCGATACCGTGGTCCGGACATTCATCCGGCAATTCGAGAGTTCGACCGGCTCGATCGGTACGCGTCTGCGCGAGTGCCTGGCGCAGGCCACGGCCAGCCTGGCGGAGCAGGAACAGAACGATCCGCGGCTCGCGGGGATGGGCAGCACCGTCGTGGCCGCGCTCTATGACGGGCGGCGCCTGTCCTGGCTGAGCGTCGGGGACTCGCCGATGTGGCTGTTCGCCGACGGCCGGCTGGAGCGGTTGAACGAGGACCATTCCATGATGCCGGTCCTCGAATCCCTCGTCCGCGACGGCGAGATGACCCGAGAGGAGGCGCTGGGCGACCGCCGGCGCAACATGCTGCGTTCCGCGGTGACGGGCGTGCCCGCGAGCCTCGTCGACCGCGCCGAGCGTTCCTGCCGCCTGCGGCCCGGCGACTACCTGCTGATCGCGAGCGACGGGCTGGAGACCCTTTCGGAGGAAGAGATCGAAGCCTGTCTCGTCCGGGCGGGCGGCGGCGCGGAAAACGCCGCCAGCGCGCTGCTCGCCACGGTCGAGCGCGTGGCGGGGCCGAACCAGGACAACGTGACCTTCCTGTTGCTGTCCGGCGACTCCGCGGCGGGCGATCGGGCCGCTCACCGCACGGATCCGGTGGGCGCCGCCGGCGAACCCGAGGCGGCGGCGCGGTCCGGCCGCCGGTTGGCGAGCTTCGCCGCCGTGCTGATGGTCGGCCTGCTGGCGGGCATCGCGGCCGGCACGCTGGACGCGGACTGGCTGGCCCCCTCGAACCCGGGCGACAGGCAGGTCGCGGAGTGCGAGAGCCGTTTCCCCCGGACAGCCTGACCGAAGATGGCGCGCGGGCCGCGATCGACTGTTATCGGAAGGCGCAGGCCCTCGAACCGGAGAACGTCCGCGCGCGCGGGGGGTTGCGACGGGTGTTCGGGAAATACGAGCAATGGACGGAGGCCGCCCTCAAGGACAGGAAAACGAAGACAGCCGCGGCTCATCTCAAGAATCTGAGGGAATCGAGCCCGCAAGCCCGCGCGGTGGAGAAGATCGACCGCAGGATCGCGGAGTTGCGAAGGCTGGCCGCAAACGCGCGAAGGAGTGCGGAACAGGCGAGGAAGCTGACGGCAGCGACGAAGAAGCTGGCGACCGGGGCGGACAGGCTGACCGCAGAGGCGAAGAAGCGGGCGGGATAGGATCTACGGGGCAGGACCCGACCCGGTGAGACACTCGAACCCTTTGCCCGATCCGGGGCGAAAATGACCGAGCGATCGGTCGACAGGGACGCCTTGCCGCCGGGCACGCGGCTGGAGGATTTCGAGATCGACGGGGTGATCGGTCACGGCGGTTCGGCATCACCTATCGCGGCTGGAACACCCTGCTCCAGCAGGTGGTCGCCATCGAGGAATACATGCCGGCGGGTACGGCGGCACGGGAAGCGGACCGGACCGTCCTGCCCAGATCGGAAGAGGACGAGAAGGATTATCTGTGGGGGCTGGATCGTTTTCTCGGCGAGGCCCGGACGCTCGCGCGTTTCGATCATCCCAGCATCGTCCGGGTGCAGCACTTCTTTCAGGCCCATGGCACCGGCTATATCGTGATGGGGCATCTGGAGAAGGCGAGACGCTGGGATCCCTCTACTGCGAGGGCGCGACCGGCGTTGACCGCACTTGGGCGCAGCGCGGTCTCGAGGGTCCGGCGGTCTGCCTGAGGCGCATCCCCGTGCGGTGCCGCGTCGGCGGCTCCACCCCAAACGGACAGGCTTTAACCCGGATGTCTCACTAGGGATAGGCGCATCGGAGTTCTGCATGTGAGAAAGTTCTTTTGCTGTCAATTCCGACTGAGAATTTCTCACTTTGAGGTTGCGGTCGTCCTCCAGGCGCGGTGGTGGGGGTGTTGGTCTCGGTGGAGCTTTGGGTAACCGGGTTGGCGCAGCGACCGGCGACGAGTCTGGCGAGATAACCCGGTTATCCACAGCGGGCCGGCGAGTGCTACGCGGCCTTTTTGCGGCGCCGATCCGAGCCGGATTGCAGCAGGTTCTGTCGCTCCCGCACGCGGTATGAGTTGCCCCGGATGTTGACGATGTGGCAGTGGTGGACCAACCGGTCGATCAGCGTCGCGGCCATCACTTCGTCGCCGAATCGACCGGCAGGGCCTCGACCGTGGATGCGCCGGCCCGCCCTGTCGATCGATCTTTCCGGAGGACACCGACATGAGAGTCCATCTTGCCTGCGTCATGGCGACGGCAGCCATCCTTTCCCTCGCGGCCTGCGGCGGGAACGGCGGTTCCGGCTCGCGGCCGGCCCTCGGGCTCGACGACATCAGGGAACTGACCGGCCTGTCCGCGCCGATGGAGACCGGACAGGCGCAGCAGGCGCGTCAGCAGGAGAATTCCGCGCGGGCCGATTCCCTGATCCTCTCCACGATGCACGTGGAGGCCGTGCTTCCGGACGACGCCCGCAGGTTCCGGTTGCTGTCGGAGTGCGCCGGTCCGCGATGCGAAGTACTCGACCCCGTGACCGGCGAGACGGACGCGAGGGATCTCGCCACCTCCCCGGTCTTGCGGGGCGATGCCGAGGCCATCGGCTCCGCGCACGGCATCACGCTCCTGGCGGAGACCGGGCGGCATATGGGCCTGGACCGGACCTCGCTCGGCGCCTGGATGGAGCATGGCTCCTTTGGGCTCTTCAACGATCGAGCGATCGGGGGCGAGGTAGAGTCCGCTTACTCCTACGCGCTCGCCCTGGGAGATCTCACCGATGGCCCGCTGACCGGGTCCGCCACCTGGCTCGGCATCATGGTGGGAACGCCCATCGCCGGGGACGGTCGCGGCGACCGGCTGGTCGGGACGGCGGCGCTCAACTACGACATGAGCGCCGGCGGACTCGATGCCGGGCTCAGCGGCATCAAGAACATCGACCGCGGCACGGCGTATGGCGTCGAGGCGGTGATCTTCTCCGACCTCGAGGTCGGGCCGGACGGGACCTTCGCAAGAGGCCAGTCGGGCGCACGCATCCAGGGCGGCTTCCACGGTCCCGGCCACGCCGAGGCGGCGGGCATCTTCGAGCATTCCAACATGATCGCCGCCTTCGGCGCGAGGCGGCAGCAGTAGGCACCCGATCGAGGCCGGCCGGTTCCCGGCGTTGACCTTTAGGTTACGAACCTAACGGGGTTCAAGCTCGCGGCTGCCGCGTCTCATGGAAAGCGCCACGAGCGCCCCACCCGGTATGTCAGATTGACGAACTGTCGAAGTTCCAGGGCAGGAGTTCGTCGAGGCGGCTGTTCGGATGCCAGGGGGACGGAACCCACGCGGTCGCTACCGGAATGATGCAGTCCCGAGGGAAAACTCGACCTTCCCCCACTATCGCCATGCGTACGGCTGCGAAGAGGAAGTCCCCCTCCGTGCGCGGCGGCGTGAGACATCCGGCGTGCTTTGCTTCCCTCCTCGACACGCATACGATGTATTGACCGACAAGGCAGGGAGAAGCAACCCGAGACATGAGCGCCGTCGAGCACCTTGGCATTGCGGAACGCTCTCCGGAGGCGGTGCTGGAATTCTGGCTCGGTCGCTTGCGGTCGCCGGCCGACGCTTCCCGCGAGAACTGGCGGCAGGCGATGCGACGGTGGCGGGCCGGACCGTTCGCCAGAAACACCGTGGATCCGAACGCTCTCCGGGCGCAACGCATGTGGTGTGACCAGATGCACCGCGAGGGGGTGGAGCGGTTTTTCGACGATCCGGTCTGGGACACGCCGCAGGGCGTTCTGGCGAAACTGATCGTCCTCGACCAGTTTCCGCGATGCGTCTATCGCGGCACGGCTCTGGCCTACGCGAACGATCTCGTGGCCGCTTCGCTGTCCCGGCAGGCCTGCGAGGCGGATCGGGAGCTGGCGCACTACAACCCCATCGAGCGGCTCTGGATATATTTTCCCCTGTGCCACATGGAGGATCTGAAACTGCAAGAGCTCTGCGTCGAGAAGACGGCGCGCATGAGCGCCGACCTCGTCGCGGAGGCGCCGGCCGAGCGGCGCAGGATCAACCAGTTCGTCGGCTGGTCGTTTGTGAAGGGCGCGATCGAGCACTCGGAAACCTTGCTCCTGTTCGACCGCTTTCCCCATCGCAACGCCGCCCTGCTGCGGCCTCACCGCGGCGGTGAGCGTCGCTACCTCACCAACCCGACGCGCCCGCTGTGGAGCTTCAGCCAGCCGCTGAACTCAAACTACCTCGCCATGATGGGCGCCCTGCACAGAGTAGAGGACGGGTTCGACGAAGACCGGATAAGCCGCGGGGCGCTCGCCGCCCTGCTCCGCGCCGCGGGGCTTTCGCCGGAAGACCCGGCTTCGCCGATGGACGTGTTCGACCTCGCCGCCGATGACGTCGTGTCCTATCAGATGCTCTACCGGCATCTGTGCCTCCCGGAGCATTCGCGGACATTCGACGTCCTGCGGCAGACGCCGCTGGTGGTCGATCTGAGGAAAGCGATCAAGAGCTTGGTCGTGAAGGCCGGGGACCGGAGCTGGCCACCCAAGTCGACAACACCGGCGATTGATGCCGCGGCGTTGAGCGCACTCGTGCGCGGGGATGGAACGTCCGGCGCGCGGCGGACAGGACTCCGGACGGAAAAGGGCCGCGAGGGGACGTCGACAGCCGCGAATCGCTCGGACTCGTCCTCGGCACCGGCCCGAAGCTTCAGCCTGACCGTGCGCGAGGTCCGCGGTGAGATGGAGCGGGTCGCGGAGGCGATCGACGATTTCGCCGAGCAGCACGGGCTTCCGCAACCGGACCGGTTCCAGATACAGCTCTGTGTCGAAGAGACGATCATGTACATCGTGGAGCGCAGCCATGACGATGTCGGCACGCACGGGATCGAGGTCCACCTTGAGATGGGCGACGAAGAGCGGAGCCTTGCAATCCGCTTCGTGAATCGGGGCGGTGAACTGAGCCCCGATTCTTTCATGTTGCAGCCCGGTCCGGACACGATTGAGGAAGAAACGATCGTGGAAGGTCTCGGTCTGCATCTGGTACGCACATATGTCGACGATTTGCGCTACCGGCACAAAGACGGTTGGAACTACCTCAGTCTGAGCAAGAGGATCGGAATCCTGTTATAGCTGTCAGCTGCGGTCGCCGGTCGAACACAGGGTCCTGAAGATCCCACGCGGCGGTTATCTGATGAAGCGTGGCCGCAGCCGGATCGTGGTTGAGCCAGCCGGATTGCAGACCGGTCCCGGCGGCGGACCGGAGCCGGGTGGTGCGGGTCCGCCGCTCACGGCGGCAAGGATCGAGTGGGGTGCGGCGGTGTCCGGGCCGGCGATCCGCCATGCGCTGCGCTGAGAGAGGCGCGTCGCCGCTCAAGTTCGCGAACACGAGGTCGAGCGACAGCGCCGCGAAATTTCGCCGCAGAAATCGAAGCTCCGGGGATCTCCGAAACGACACTCAGCCCGGCCGGGGCAGGCCGGACCTGCCTAGCCAGGCGCCTGCGGATTGCCGATCCGCTTCACGGACTCGAATGCCGCGCGCAATTTTTCTGCGAAGGAACCGAGGATGACGGAACGGAGCCTGTCGCGCGGGAAGACCAGGGCGATCCTGTAGCTGATCGTCGCATCGAACCGGCGGACGGCGATGCCGTCGCGTGCATATCGTTGTGCCGTGAACGGATCGAGCAGCCCGACCCCGGCACCGTGACGAATAAACGCGGATACCGATTCCATGGTCTGGGTTTCGATCGCGATATTCCAGGACGCACCATGGGCCGCGAACGCGCTTTCGGTCTGCGGATAGACCATATGTTCGGGCAACAGGGAGACGAACGGCTCCCCGTCGAGATCGGCCGGTCCGATGGAAGGCCGATCGGCCAGCGCGTGGCCTTCCGGCAATCCGCAAACGCAAGGGAAAACGAACTCTTCGACCTCGACCGAGACAAGTTCGATCGGCCATTCGACGATGGCGAGGTCGTAGAGTTGGGTAGGCAACAGCCCCTGCATCATCTGCGAGCGGCGGGCGAGGATTCGAACCTGCAAGTCGGGGCGATCGGCGCGAAAGTCGCTGACGATGCGGGGCAGGAAATCGACCGCGATGTCCGGATAGGTGGCGACGACGAGGTTGCCGAATTGCTGGTCGCGGATCTGCCGGGCGCGTTGGATGGTGAGCTCCACGCTCTCGAGCGTCCGCTCGACGTCGCGCCACAAATATTGAGCTTCGGGTGTCGCCGACAGGCGACCGTTGATCCGCTTGAAGAGAGCGAAGCCGAGTTCGCGTTCCAAGTTTGCGACGAGAATGCTCGCCGAAGGCTGGGAAATCCCCATCGCCTTGGCCGCACCGGTCACTGTCCCAGTGGCGAGAGTCTGCCTGAAACACTCCAGTTGCCGAAAATTCATTGATCGGCCAATTTCGATATTCATAGAAACAAACTATAGACTAGCAAAAATCCTTTATTGGAATCTATGGATTGTTTCACTGTAACATCAATGGACGGCATGCAGCATCGGCACCAAGGCGATGGAACGGCATTCTCCGCGCCGCTACCGAAGGCGATGAGTACCGCGATGGCGGATATCTTCGCGGCGCAGCGCTACGCCATTGCGCCCGATCTGCTCCTTGCCCCCGATGGTGCCAGAGAAAACGTCGTCATGCTGGTCGAGAACGGGGCGATTGCCGCCGTCGCCGACCGAGCGGAATTCGCGCAAACCCATCCACGGACCGATGTCGTGCCGCTCCCGGGCCGGGCCGTCATTCCGGGATTCATCGACGCGCATATCCATCTCGGGCAGGGTTTCGGGAAATCGATCATCGGCGGCGAGCCGTCCCAGATATGGCGGCGAATCTGGATTCCCCTGGAAGGCCGGCTCGATCCGGAGCTCAGCTACGTATGCGCCAAATGGATGTTCCTGGAAGCCCTGCGCGGCGGTTTCACCGGGGTCGTGAACTTCGCGATCATCAACCGCGAGAAGACCGAAGCCATCCACCGGGCGGCGCGCGAAACCGGGGTACGCCTGGTCTCGAGCACGGGCGCCGTAAACCGGCCGGTCGAACCGGATGGTTCGGGTAGCGGTTCGGGTCTGAAACACATCGACGAGGCCTTGAAGCGGGCCGAGGACCACATGGCGCTTTGCGAGCGCGAACCCGGCATCTACCCGTCTTTGTGCGTTTCCGGCGTGGAAGGGGCTTCGAAGGAGCTGATCGGGGAGCTGGCCGGTTTCTGCGCGGAACGGAACGCCCTGTTCCAGATTCACGCCAACGAGCACATTCCGGAAGTCCACGCGAGCGTCGTCGAGCATGGCCGCCGCCCGATAGAGTTCATCGCCGATTGCGGCGCGCTGGGCCGCCATACGCTGCTGCATCACGGGACTCTCGTGACGGAGTCCGAAATCGAACTCATCCGTTCGACGGAAAGCGCGGTCAGTTACAACCCTGTCGCCTCGCACTGGAAGGGCGATGCCGTGTCGCCGGCCTGCACCTATGTCGAACGGGGAGTCCGGCTGGGTCTCGGAACGGACAGCACGCGCAGCGACGGTTTCCGGATGCTGGACGCGGCGGAGAGCTGCCAGCGAATCGCGTTCGGAATGCGGGTGAACGATTTCTCGTGCGGCGCCGGCTGGACCTGGGTGGATGCCGCCACGAAGGGCAGCGCCGACGTCTCGGGCCTGGCCGACGTCGCCGGCCGCCTGGCGCCGGGCTGCCGCGCCGATTTCCTTCTTCTCGACATGGAGGCCCCCGAAGTCCTTCCGTCCTGGGACTTCGAATGGGACCTCGTGCGTCACTACAATCGCGATCAGATCAGGGCGGTGGTGATCGATGGGGCCATGGTCATGCAGGACGGGCGGGCCACCGGCTGGGACCAGGATCGTTTTCTCAAGGATCAGCTGCCGGCGGCGATTCGGACGGTCCGTGACGCGCCCATCGTCCGACGCCACGGAACGTCGGCCAAGCATCGCGCCGCGCGCGGCCGCAGAGGGACCGCGTGAGCGGCGAAGGGAAACACCGAAACGATGAAACCGCTCGGAAGAGTTCTCAACGTGGCATTATCGTTGATCGGCGTGACGATCGTCTGGTGGCTGGTCGCGGTGTCGGGTCTGATCAGCCAAGAGCTGTTCCCGACGCCGCATGCGGTGTTCATCGCCGCGTTGGAACTATACGACGACGGCATCCTGTTCAGCGACCTCGCCGTGTCGCTGGGGCGGGCGGCCGTCGGATTCCTGATCGGTGCCAGCCTCGGCATCCTGGTCGGGCTGATGACCGCGCGGACCCGGTTGTTCGCATACGCGCTCGGGCCGTTTCTCAATCTCCTGAGACCCATTCCCGCGATCGCCTTGGTGCCGGTGGCGATCGTGTGGTTCGGCATCGGCGAAGGATCGAAATACTTCGTCATCGCTTATACGGTTTTCCTGGCGGTGTGGCTCAACACTCACCACGGGACCGCGCACGTCGCGCTGACCTATATCCGCGCCGCGCGCTCTCTCGGGGCGCGGCGGACCCGCGAGTTCTTCGAGGTGATCATCCCGGCGGCGGCCCCGCATATCGTCGTCGGGCTGCGGCTGGGCGCGGCGCTGGCGTTTCTCTCCCTGGTTGCGGCGGAACTTTCCGGCGCGTCCGCCGGGATCGGGTTCAGGCTGCAGGACGCCCGCGACTATGTCCGCACCGACCGGATGTTCGTCGGGTTGATCGAGCTTGGCATCCTCGGCGCCCTGCTCGACCAGTTCTTCGTCGTCGTCGGCAACAAGCTGGTTCACTGGGAGCAGATGTGAGCGACCCGACCGGCATCGCAGACTCATCCAACGGCTTAGGCAAGGTCGAGATCGAAGACCTGACGATCACCTTCAAGCTGCCCGGCGGCGAGCCGCTCGACGCGGTGAAGAACGTCGATCTAATTCTGGAGCCGGGTTCGTTCACTGCCCTCATCGGGCCGTCGGGCTGCGGCAAGTCGACAATACTGAACGCCATCGCCGGCTTCGTTCCGATCTCCGGCGGCACCATCAGGATCGACCAAGACATGGTGACCGGAATCAACCCCGAGGTCGGCGTGGTGTTCCAGCAATATGCGCTGTTCCCCTGGTTCACGGCGATCGGAAACGTCGAGTTTGCCCTGAAACGGCTGCAGTTGCCGAAGGCGGAACGGCGTGACCGCGCCATCGAGGCGCTGCGCGAAGTGGGGCTGGAAGACCGGGCGAGAACTTTCCCCGGGCAGCTATCCGGCGGCATGAAGCAGCGGGTGGCGCTCGCGAGGACCTTTGCATCGGAACCCAAGGTCCTCCTGATGGACGAACCCTTCGGCGCCCTCGACGCCCAGACGCGCGTCGCGATGCAGGAACTCCTGCTGCGTGTCTGGGACATGCATCGGGCGACGGTGCTGTTCGTGACCCACGACGTCGACGAGGCGCTGCTGCTTTCGGATTGGGCGCATGTGATGTCGGCCGGGCCCGGGCGCATCGTCGAATCGATCGACGTCGATACGCCGCGCCCCAGGAAGGTCGACGAGGTCACCGAAGATTTCCTCAATAACCGAAACCGGATCATGAGGCTTCTGCGGCCGGGCGAGTCCGGCGACAGCGCGGAATGATGAGAAGGGGCCGGGAATGGAGAGTCTGTAGCGAGAGTGCGTAACCTGGACACCAAAACCGAGGAGACCGAAGATGCTTAGGTTAACGACAGGAACGGTGGCCGGCCTCGCCGTCGTCGCTGCCGCGACGATGTCGGTGTCGGCGCAAGAGACCAAGATCACGATCGGCGGCGGGCCTTATCTGGACGTTCCCCAGATGACCCAGGCGATCGACAAGAATCTGTGGAAGAAGCATGGGCTGGAGGCCAAGGCGATCCCGTTCCGCACCGGGCGGTCCGCGTTCGAGGCCATGATCGGGGGACAGCTCGATTTCGCGCTGATGGCCGAGTTTCCAGCGGTGATCGGGGCCATGCGGGGTCTGAAGTTCGGCGTGCTGGCCGAGATGTCCCAGTACCGAGCCGGCCGAATCATTTCCAACGAGAAGGTGGACCTCAAATCGATCAAGGCGCTGGCCGGCCACAAGATCGGCACGACTATCGGAACCAACGTCCACTTCATGCTTTCCGACCTGTTGAAGAAGGCGGGCGTGACGGCCGAAATCGTCAATGTCGCGCCGCCGGATATCGTCTCGGCGCTGGTCCGCGGCGATGTCGATGCGGCGGCGATGTTCCCGTCCTTTTACGGCGGTGCCAAACGAGCGCTCGGCGACCGTTACCGTGAATTCCGCATCAGCAACTACAGCACGCGGTTCATCTTTGCCGGCACTGCGGAGATGATCGACAAGAATCCGAAAACAGTAAGCGCAGTGCTCGCGGCGCTGTTGGAGGGAGAAAAGCTGGTCAAGGCCGATCCCGCGGAAAGCCAGATGGCCGTGGACC
Source organism: Defluviicoccus sp. (assembly GCA_028820505.1). Taxonomy (GTDB): domain Bacteria; phylum Pseudomonadota; class Alphaproteobacteria; order MPNO01; family MPNO01; genus MPNO01. The sequence continues at coordinate 51,686 of JAPPIT010000034.1, read as the reverse complement.
GCGTCACCAAGGGCCGGTTCAAGATGGACTACATCAAGGCCGCCTGGTCCAACTATCACCATCGGATGTCGCTGGAGGAGAACCTTCTCGACCTGATGGTGCGCGAGGGCGCGTGGATCGCGAGCCGGGGCTCGATCAAGGGCGTCAAGTCGACGCGCGCGCTTTACCGCCCGTTTCTCCGCGGCGAATTCCTGAAGGCGCTGGCGAGCGACCGGGTCGATCTGAAGTGACCCACGGTCTCGAGAGTCTGGGTTCGGTCGGGGCGTACGCGTTGCGCCCCGACCTTATTCTGGGACCGGACGGTCCGATCCGCGATGCGGTCATGGCGGTCGAGAACGGCAAGATTCTTGCCATCGAACCCACGTCCGGGCGCGAGTCAACCGTCGATCCGAAAATCCCGACCATTCGCCTGGAGAAACGGGCGATCGTGCCCGGGTTCGTCGATACCCATCACCATGTCACCGAACCCTTCGCCAAGGCGATCACCTGCGGCGAGCCGGCCCAGATGTGGAAGCGGATATGGATGCCGCTCGAGGAAGCGTCGACCCCCGAAACAGCGTACATCGCCGCCAAATGGACCTTCTTCGAGGCGCTGCGCGGCGGTTTCACGACGATCGTCGATCACGGCATCCGCGGCGTCGACCACACCGACGCCATCCAGAGAGCCGCCGAGGAAACCGGTTTGCGGCTCGTCTCGTCGACCGGAGTCTACGACCTGTCCGATTTCGAGACCGACGCGACGAAACCGGCGGCCGCGTCGACCGTCGACGATGCGCTGCGAACCGCCGACGACCACGTCGCGCGGACGGCGAGGCGACGCAACGTCACGCCGTCCCTTGCCTGCGGCACCGTGCAGTCGAACAGCGGCGAGATGATCAAATGCCTGTCGGATTATTGCGCGGAACGGGGCATCGTCTTCCAGATCCATGCCAATGAGCACACGCCGGAAGTCCATCGCTGTATCGAGCGGGAAGGCTGCCGACCGATCGAATATCTCAACAAGCTCGGCGCCCTCGGGCCGACAACGCTGATCGCCCACGCGGCGCTGGTCACCGGCGACGAAATCGTCATCCTCGGCGATACGGATACCGCGGTGTCCTACAACCCGGTGGCCAGCCAGTGGAAGGGCAACGGCGTGGCCCCCGCCCTCGATTACGCCCGCCGCGGTATCCGCATCGGGCTCGGCACCGACGCCACGCGCAACGACGCATTCCGTCTGCTCGATGCGGCGGAGGTCTGTCAGCGTCTGGCCTATGGGATGCCCAACGACGATTTTTCCTGCGGCGCCGGCTGGATCTGGCTCGATGCGGCGACCAGGGCGGGGGCGCAGGTGGCCGGTCTCGGCGCGGTCACCGGCGCGCTCGAACCGGGGCTGGAGGCGGATTTCCTGGTCCTCGAAATGGAGTCTCCGGAAGTTCTGCCATCCTGGGATTTCGTGTGGGAACTGGTGCGTTACTACGACCGGGCCAATATCGTTGCGACGGTGGTTGCCGGGCGCCCCGCGGTGGTCGGAGGCGAACCCGTGGGCGTCTCGATGGATGCGTTCACGCGGGAGCATTTGGAAACGGGGATCCGGTCGATCGACGATGCCGATATCGTTCGTCTCCACGGACCGAGCGATTCCCATCGATCCTGACATCCGGGTCAAGTGAACGCCCACCCCATCCTGAAAGAGTTCCTGAGAGAACAACTGCCCCTGATCGCGGTCGTCCTCGGGCTCGGTTTCGTCGCGGCCGAATTGCAGCACGGGTTCCTGCCGGGTGCCGATGCCCCTTTCCCGCTGGCCGGCGTCCGGGTTCCGATCTGGCATCTGATCTGGATGGGTTTCTGGACCGGCTACACCATGGCGGTGGTCGGCGAGGCGGCGGGGATTTTCGCCCTGCCATATACGATGTCCGTCCTCCAGTTCACCGCGCCCAGCGTGACGCCCACCACGCAGCTGCTCACGTTCCTCAACCCGTTCGGAGCGCTGTTCGGCTTCCGGCGGAACCGCCAGTTCAATTTCGACCTTGCCAAGTGGGTTTGCCTCGGTGGCATCGCCGGCGGGCTGATCGGCCCATTCATCCGGGTGTCCGTCCTGTCGGATGTCGAACCGTTTACTTTCGCCGTCGGTATCGCGCTTGTCGTGGCCGGGTCCCACCTTTGCCTGGCAGCAGGCCGCGGCTATCGCGAGCGCAAGACAGGCACCGGGCTGGAAGCCAGGTTCCACCGGATGGCGGCGCAACGACAGGCCGAGGGCAAGACGCCGTCCGGCATCCCGGCGAACGAAGCCATCGTGACCGCATCGCGTGCCGCCGGCCGCATCACCATAGAATACTGGGGGGAGCGCTGGCGCATCTCCAAGCGGATGCTCACGGTGACGGGATTGGCCGTCGGCATCGTTTCCTCCGCTCTCGGCGTCGGCGGCGGGTTCCTGCTGGTGCCGATTTTCTCGGCGATCTACCGTCTGCCCATGTACGTCCTCGTCGCCGCCACCATCCCATATGTGATCGTGCTGTCCGCCGTAGGGCTGTTCACCTATTCGGTCGTCGTTCCCCGATATTCCGGCGTGGTCATCGCGCCCGAATGGGCGTGGGGGTGCTTCGCCGCTTCCGGCGGAATCCTCGGCGCGTGGTGCGCGTCCAAGACCCAGCGCTTCGTTCCGGAGCATCTTCTGAAACTGATGCTGGGAGGCATCACCGGTCTCGCCGGTGCGCTTTATGTCATTGCATTTTTCGTGGAATTGCCGTTCAGGCTGTAAGCACCGCCATGCGTTTCCTCCGAAATTTGCTGCCCTTTCTGCCCTTTGTCGTCCTCGCGGTCGCCGTGGTGGTCGCCTTCTTCCATGTCGCATATTTCTAGATCGAAGTCCGGGACAGACAGATTCGAGGCGGATTTCTGGATTGCGTCCTCCATACTTCGCTGCATTCCGGGCCCGGCCGACAGGAGGCCGTTCGGCGTCAGGCGCGGGTCCGATCATCGACTTCGACGTATCCATGCCAATGACCTGCTCCGGCGCATTGTCCAACTCGAACGCTGATCCAGTGATGGTTTCCGGCCCAAGCCGGCGGTCGGCGTGGCGCAGCCGGCCCTGCGGCGTCGGGTGGAGGGGCGCCGGCGGCTGGCTGATCTTCTCGCAAGCCCGGCAAGTGGACTTCTCGCGCACCTTGTCGCCGAACGCGCGGACCAGCTTGCGGGCGTAGACCGGACCGATGCCCTGGATCATGCCCGAACCGAGATACTTCTCGATGCCCTCCACCGAAGTGGGCGCGGCGGTGCGGATGAAGCGCGCCCGGAAGTCCTGGCCGTGGGTGCGGTCGCGGCGTGGCCGACCACGGTCACCAGCTCGCGATGGCCGCGCGCCCGGGTCCTGAGCACACAGAAGCCGTTCTCAGGAATGTGGAAGATGACGCGCTCGACCGGCCCGGACCTCCCGGTCGGGCGATCCCGCTTGCCGGCCGGCGCTAGCTTTCAAGACGTCCCGAGCGCCGGAGCGGTGAGCGGTTCCTTGACGAACTCGAAGCGCCGCGCCTCGTTGGCCTGCCCCCGCGAAACACCGGCGTCATCGATGCGGATTCCATCGTTGCCCGCCCACCGTTCGATAAGGTCAGGATTGGAGGAACCCTCATGGCCTGCCGATGCAGCCCACCTCCCCGCGCGTCCGGGTGCAAGTGTCGATGATGGAATAGACCAGCTTTCGGCAGGTATGTGCGAGGTCGGAGGCGCTGGTGACCCCCATGCCGCCCAAGCCCTCCCGGAATTCCTCGGGCGTCGCTTCCGGCACGCTGACCCAGCCGGTGCGCGCGGTTGGGATGCCGAGATTGCGGATGGTCGAGATGTCGGTCTGGCCGCTGGTCCGGCGCGGCGCCTCATGGGCTCGTCCTTCGACCGCCTCCCACGCGGCGATCGCGGACCGGACGATCCAGCTGTCCGGGTCGGTGCTCGCTCCGGGGATCGCCGCGGTCATCTCCCAGTCGAGATCGAATTCGGGATGGTTCGCGCGGATGTCGTCGATCGCCGCGCCGAACTGGGCGGCTACATCCGCGGGCGGCGTCCGCGGATTGCAGCGGATGTCGAGATGGATTTCTGTGGTCGCTGAGGGAAAGGCCACCCGATCGGGCCATCCGCCGTGCACCGCCGCCAACCAGCCCTGCGGCATCACCTGGCCCGAACTGTTGCGCTCGGTATAGCCCGGGAGCCAGTTTTCCAATTCGGCGATCACCGTCGCCGCCGGCACGATCGAACTGCGAAAGCCCGGAACGCCTCGGGCGATTCCGGCATATCCCATCGTGCCCCTGACCGACACCTTGAACCAGCATAGCCCGGGCTCCTCGTAATAGACCGCGTTTCCCGGCTTCATGACCAGCGCGAAATCGGCATGGACGCCGCGGGTCAGGAGGTGGAAGACGCCGTCCGACAGTCCTCGGTTTCCTGGCGCTGCGAGGTCGACCGGCATACCGCCACCGGCGAACCCGACCAGCAGCTCGCCGGTGAGCGGGATGCCGGCCTCGGCGATCACGCGGGCGGCTTCCGTCTGGGTGGCGACCATCGCCTTGGGGTTGGCGGCGCCGAGCCCGATGATCAGCCCGTCGCGCACCACCGGCTCGGGAACCATGTCCTGTCGGAGCCCGGGGCCGACCCACGGGATGTCGGTTTCCCGATCGGCCTCGAGATGGGTGTCTATCGGCGCGTAGAGCAGCAGGCTCGGCCCGCCGCCGCTTCCCCGCAGCCTGGCGGCCGCGTTGCCCGATGCCTCGCCCATCGGCTGGTACCAGGACTCGAGGCCCGCCTCGGCAAGCCGGGCCACCATGTATTCGCTTGCCGCGCGCTCGCGTCCGGTCGGGCTGTGGATTGCGGTGAGCTCGAACGCCAGACGGTGGATGCGCTCCTCGTCGATCAGGGAGACGGCCCTGTCGAACCACGCCTGCCGTTCCGGCCCGAGCTGGGGGTGCGTCATGTCTCGTCTCCTCGCCGGGCAACGTGTTTTCCGCCTGGGTCGGGGTGCATCGCCTCGATGGAAAACTACTCCGGCGTCCGGACTTGTGTGAACCGCCTCTGGCGGTCTTGGGCTGGCGGGTTCAAGATATTCGACGACGCAATCGACTCGTGAGGGATCGAGAGGTGGAAGCGACGGCGCTCGCGGATCGGGTCATCGAAATCGTCGACGGGCAGAGGCAGGAGCTGGTCGAGCTTTGCCTCAGCCTCGGCAATGCGCGCGATTACGCCGGAGACGAAATCGCGGTCGCCCAGGCGGTCGAAGCGTGGCTCGACGAGGCGGGGATCGAAACCCGGCTGCAGCGGATCGACGCGGCCAGCGCCAATGCCGTCGGGATCCTGCGCGGCACCGGCGATCGGTCGGGCGGCGCCCGCTCGCTGATTCTCAACGCCCACATGGACACGCAGGGCGCGGCACCCGCCGCCGGGGCGGAGGAGGAGCGGCGGCTGCGCGGCGCGCACGAGCAGGACGGGCTCCTGTTCGGCAACGGGCTCGCCAACGACAAAGCCCAGCTCGCCGCGCAGATGATCGCCATGCGCACCATTGTCCGGGCGGGATTTCGGCTCCGCGAGACCCTCTACGTTACAGGAGTCGCCCAGGAAACCGGCGCTCCGCCGGAGCGCGGCGAGGAGATCGAGGGCTGGTCCGGAATCGGGCCGCGCATGAGCCAGGTGCGGGAGGGTCACGGCGCGCGCTGGCTGGTCGAGCACGGGATCGTCGCCGACTACGCGCTTGTCGGCGAAATCACCGACTTCAAGCTCGGTCTGGGCCAGGCCGGCTATCTCCGGCTCCGGATCGCCGTACCCGGCCATCTGCGCTATACGCCGCTTCTGATCCGCGGCGAGACGCCCGGCGACAACCCCAACCCCTTCGAGCGCGCGGCCCATGTGATTTCGGCGCTCGAGTCCTGGGCGACGGACTACGAGACAACCGACGCGCTCGACTTCGGAAAGGGAACGATCGTGCCCCGCGCCCAGGTTTGCGAGGTGGCGGCGGGCGGCCTCCCCTTCACCGAGGTTTCCGATAGCTGCAACGTGTTCTTCGACGTGCGCCTCGTGCCCGGTGCCCGACCGGCGGAGATTCTCGACCGGGTGCGGCGGACACTAGGCGCGACGGGGCTGGATTGCGAGGTCTCGCCCTACGACTATCGGCGGGGCTATCTCGCCGAGGACGCGGACCCGTTGGGCGAGGCGCTGGGCCGCGCGCACCGGCGCGTTTTCGACGAGGCGATGGAATTCGCGGAGTCCGGTCCGATAAGCACCTGGCGGGACACCAACGCGTTCAACGAGGCGGGAATCCCCGCCGTCTGCTATGGCGGGCGTGCGCGCTCCGCGTTTCTCGGCGGTGGGCTCGCGGGAGACCGGCGGCCGATGGCGGTCGACGATCTGCTTGCCCTGTCGAAGGTCTACGCGCTGACCGCGCTCGATCTGTGCGGCGTAGTATCATAGGCGACCAGCGGAGGGAGAACGGCCCATGGCACCACGCGGAGACCTGTCCGACAGCCAATTCGTGACCGCGGCCGGTGTGCGGGTGCACTACAAGGAGGTGGGCCGGGGCTACCCGATCATCTGCCTCCACGGCGCGGGCCCCGGCGCGAACAGCGAGAGCAACTTCCGGCGCAATGTCGGCGCGCTCTCCGAACGCTTCCGCGCCGTGCTGGTCGACATGCCGCAATTCGGCAAGAGCGAGAAGGTGCCGATCGAAGAGGGACGGCTCGGCTTCAACGCCCGGGTGATGGACGCGTTCATGACCGAGACCGGCATCGAACGCGCGCATTACATCGGGAACTCGATGGGCGGGCAGGTGGCGCTGAAGCTCGCCGTCGACAAGCCGGAGCGGGTGGACCGTCTGGTGGTGCTCGGCCCGGGAGCAATCAACAATCCGATCTTCGTGCCGAGCCCGCTCGAGGGCATCAAGATGATCGCCGACTACTACAAGGGCGAGGGGCCGACCCGGGAGAAGCTGCGCAAGCTTCTCGACACGCTGGTCTACGACTCCTCCTTCCTCACCGACGAGGTCGTCGAGGAACGGTTCCAGACGACGATCGAGCCCGACAACCTCGAACTCTTCGCCAAGCGCCAGGGCCGTTACAAGAAGGAAGACCTGTACGCGGACCTTGGCAAGATCGAGTCCCCGACGCTGATCGTCTGGGGCATGGACGACCGGTTCGGGGCGCTGGATGTGGGGCTTCAGATGACCCGGCTGATGAAGCGGGCTCAGATGCACATCTTCGCGCGATGCGGTCATTGGGCGCAGGTCGAACACGCCGAAGCGTTCAATCGCCTGGTGGTCGGCTTCCTGTCGGATTGAAGGGGGTACGCATGGCGGACAGCGAAACGGACCTTGCGGCCGGACCGGAAGCGGACTTCGACAACAAGCCCTGGGCGTCCTATCTCAAGGCGGCACTCGGCTTCCGCAATCACTGGTACCCCGCCTGCTTCTCGAAGGAGATCGCGGAAGGGGAGTGCCTGGGGCTGGAGCTCCTCGCCGAACGGGTGCTGTTCAAGCGCATCGGCGGTCGTGTCTACGCGATCGAGGACCGTTGCGCCCATCGCGGGGTTCCGTTCTCGGCACGTCCCGAATGCTACTCGGCCAACACGGTGACCTGCTGGTATCACGGCTTCACCTACGATCTCAGGGACGGCAAGCTGGTGGCGATCGTCACCGACCCCGAGAGCCCGCTCATCGGCAAGGTCGCGCTCAGGACCTATCGTGTCGAGGAACGGCAGAACGTCGTCTTCGTCTTCATCGGCGACGGCGACCCGCCGCCGCTGGTCGAGGACGTACAGCCGGGCTTCCTCGACGACGACCTCTATATCGCACCCGACGGCGACCGGGGCGTGGTGAGGAGCAACTGGCGCCTCGCGGCGGAGAACGGGGTCGATGCGTCGCATATTTACATCCACCGCAACTCGCGGCTGCTGAGCGCGCTCGGCCGCGCCGTTCCGCTGGCGAGCTATTTCGTTACCCGCGAAGACATGGTGGTGGATACGCCCGGCGGTCCCAAGGGCGTCGTCAAGGGGGCGGGCCGCAAGATCTCCGTCTGGGAGACCGAGATCGAGGGCGAGAGAATCGCCGCCCGGACCATGCCCGATGAAGACCGCGCGGGCTCCAAGGGCACCGACACGTCGCTCTGGATGCCCTGCGGTCTGAAGGTCGATCCGTTCCCGGCTCTCGGCATCACCCATTTCGAATGGTACGTCCCCATTGATGAGCATTCCCACTACTACATGGTCACCTGGGGCAAGCGGGTATCGGATCCGGTCGAGCAGGAACGCTTCGCTCACGAGGTCGACACATATTGGCGCGAGATGGTGGTCGACCGCTTCAACGACGAGGACGTGTTCGCCCGCGAGGCGATGGAGCGGTTCTACAGCGAGGAGGACGGCTGGAATCGCGAGCGGCTCTACCGCCCGGACGTGGTGGTCACCGAATGGCGCAAGCTCGCCAGCAAGCACAATCGCGGCATCCAGGGCCGCGGGTATGCCGGACGGCGCGCTCCGTGACCGGGACCCCGCCCGCTTCGGCGCGCTACTGGCTCAACCGCGCCCTGTTCGACCTCGGCGACCCGGCCCGCCGGCGGGAATTCGGCGCGGACCGGGCGGCCTGGCTCGACCGCTACCCGCTGGACGAGGAGGCGCGCGCCGCCCTCGAGGCGCCGGGGTGGCGGGCGCTGCTCGACCGCGGGGCCCTGCCCAACCTCGTCTTCAAGTACTTCATGCTGCACGGCCACCCGCCCGGGAAGTTCGCCGCCATCGCCGTGGAGGCGGACGGGCATGGCTGAGCTCTGCCTGGGGCTGGCCACCTCGCATCTCGCCCATATCGTGAATGCACGCGATGCCGGCGACCCGGCCGAGGTCGCCGCCTTCGACGCCGGCTACGCCCGGCTTGCCGCGGCGCTCCGCGAGGCCGCTCCCGACGTCTGTCTCATCGTCTCCGCCGAGCACGTCAACAAGTTCTTCATCGATAACATGCCGGCCTTCTGCATGGGTCTGTTCGACAGCTTCGCCGGCCCGGTCGAGGGCAGGACGCGGGACGTCGGCTATCCCTGGCGCGAGGTGCCGAGCGACCCCCAACTCGCCCGCTACCTGATCGAACGCGGCCTCGACGAGGGCGTGGACTGGGCGGTGTCGGAGTTCTGGGAGGTCGATCACGGGATGATGGTCCCGCTGCACAAGCTGGACCCGGACGGCCGGGTGCCGATGATCCCGGTATTCGTCAACTGCGCGTCGGCCCCGATGCCCTCGGCCCGGCGGTGCTTCGCCGTGGGGCGCTGGCTCGCCGCGGCGATCGCGGACTGGCCGGCATCCAAGCGGGTGGGGATCGTCGCGACCGGCGGGTTGTCCCATTCCGTCGGCACGCTGGACCAGGGCCGCATCGACGCCGGCTTCGACGAGTGGTTCCTCGACCGGCTGTGCACCGGCGACGGCGCGGCGCTGGCCGGGCTGGGCGATGCCCGGATGACGGCGGCCGGCAGCTCGACGGGCGAGGTCCGGTCCTGGATCGTGCTGGCGGGCGCCTTCGCCGGGCGCCGCGCGGAACGCGTGTTCTATGCGCCCATCGAGGGCTTCGATACCGGCTGCGCGCAGGCGGTCTACCGCTGAGGCGTCGCTCAGTCGGCGACCAGGGTACAGGCTTCGCTGCGCAGCTCGATGCGGACGGCATCGCCGGCGGCGAAGCGGCGTCCGCCGCGATCCGACCGCGCGCGAAGCAGGACATCGCGCAGCCGGACGAAATAGACCACCGCGTCCCCCAGGAACTGTACCGACTCGATCGCGCCCGACCACGCATCGTCGGTTCCGGTTTCGGCGCGCGGGATCACCTGCACGCCCTCGGGCCGGAGGGCGGCCGAAACGCGGTCGCCCGGGCGGAACGGCACCCGGCCCACCGCATCGAAGCGGGCGCCCCAGACGGTCTCCGCACCGAACCGGTACAGGTCGGCCCCCCTGTCGTCGACCGAGCGCACCCGGGCCTCGACCAGGTTGGCGGCGCCGAGAAAGGAGGCGACGAACCGCGTGCGCGGGTAGTCGTAAAGCTCCTCCGGCGTGCCGCGCTGTTCGATCGCGCCGTCCCGCATGACCGCGAGCGAGGAAGACATCGCCAGCGCTTCGGCCTGGTCGTGGGTGACATAGATCGACGTCACGCCGAGCCGTTCCTGGATGCGGGTGAGCTCCACCCGCAGGTCTTCCCGCAACCGCGTGTCGAGGTTCGACAGCGGCTCGTCCAGGAGCAGAACCGGCGGCTCCATCACCAGTGCGCGGGCCACGGCGAGGCGCTGTTGTTGTCCGCCGGAAAGCATCGTCGCCTTGCGTTTCGCGAGATGGGCGATCTGGATCACGTCCAGCAGCTCGGCGACCCGGCGGTCGATGTCCGCCCGGCCGTAGGTTCCCCGTCGACCGCGAACCGTCAACGGGTAGGCGACGTTTTCGGAGACATCCATGTGCGGCCAGATCGCGTAGGACTGGAACACCATGCCGAGGTTGCGCCGGTTGGGCGAAACGTTGATGCCCCTGGCCGACGAAAACAGTATCCGGTCGCCCAGCCGAATCTCGCCGCCGTCGGGGATTTCGAGCCCGGCGATGCAGCGGAGCAGGGTGGTCTTGCCGCAACCCGACGGGCCGAGCAGGGTGAAGAACGCGCCATCCTCGATGGCGAGGCTCACCCCGTCGAGCGCGGGCTTGTCGTCCTCGCCGCGCCGCCGCGCCTGGCGGTGATAGTCCTTGCGCAGGTCTTCGACGACCAGCTTCATGCCCGCGCTCATCGGATCACCGCCGCGCGGTCGCCGATCCAGGTGACGAGCAGCGCCATCGCCATGGCGATCAGCACGGTGATCACGCCGACCACCGCGGCGACTTCGAGCCGTCCCGACGTTGCGTAAACGAACATCAGCAGCGGCAGGGTGAGGGTGTCGGGCGTCGACACCAGCACGGTCGCGCTGATGTCCTTGATCGCCGACATGAAGGACAGCACGAACACGGTCGCGACGACGGGGGCGACCAGCGGCGCGGTGATACGGAGGACGGTCTCCAGCCTTCCGGCCCCGCTCATCAGCGAGGACTCTTCGAGCTCGCGCGAGACCTGGCCGATCGAGGCTTCGAACAGATGGGTCGCGAAGGGCAGGCCCTGGACGATCAGCACCGTGACCAGGGCGACCGCCGTCCCGTAAAAGATCGTCAGCCCCGGCGCGTTGAGGAAGATCACCAGGAACGCAGTCCCGAGCAGAACGCCCGGCAGCGCCCAGGGCATCCAGATCGCAAGCGAGAGCGCGCCCTTTCCCGGAAACGCGTTGCGGGCGATGAACCAGGCGAGGCCGAGATAGATCGTCGTACCGGCGATGGCCACCGCCGCGCCGGTCATCAGCGACTGGTTGACCGCACGGAGGAACTCGTCGCCTTCCAGCACCGTCGCCCAGTGCCCGAAGGTCCACGGATCGGGCAGGTGGAAAAAGCCGAAAAGCCGGCTGAACGAACTCAGCAGAACCATCAGGAAGGGAAGGCCGATGGTCACCGCGACGGCCAGAAACAGGAAGGCCGAGACCGCGTAGGAGCCCCGCGTGCGCTGGCGCGGCTGAAGCTTCGCGCCCCTGCCGGTCAGCGTCGCGGCCATGCTCGCCCGCTGCAGCCATACCCGGTAAACGAGGACCAGCACGAACATGATAACGAGAAAAAAGGAGCTCAGCGCCATCGACTGCGGCGCGTCCGGCGGTATCACCCTCAGCAGGTGATAGATGCGCGTGGAATAGACCAGGATGTCGGCCGGCAGGCCGAGCAGCTGCTCGACCTCGAAGGCCTCGAGCGACCGGATCGTGCCGGCGATGAACGCCGTCAGCAGGGTCGGCGCGATCAGCGGGACCGTCACCCGCCGGAGGGTCGTCAGCGTACCCGCACCCGACATGGTCGAGGCCTCCTCGAACGAGGCGTCGATCAGCCGCTGGGCCGGCTCGATCAGGATCACCATGATCGGGATAGTGGACAGGGTGATATGCACCCAGGTGATTCCGCCCAGCGAGTAGATGTCGAACGCCGGCCCGCTCACGAAGGGGAGGTTCTTGAGCCAGTCGTTGACCAGCCCGAAATTGGGGTCGAGGAGCAGAATCCAGCCGAGGGTCGCCGGCAGGATCGGCAGGAAAAAGCCGACCCAGAGCGAGAACATGATGGCGCGCTTGCCGAAGACGTCGTTGCGGGCGAGGTACCAGGCGATGAAGAAGGCGATAAGCATCGCCGCCGGCACGCGCAGGCTGAGCACGAACGACGTCACGATGGAATCGATCGTGTGCTTGCTCTCCAGCGCCCGCGCCCAGGGCTCCAGGGTCGGGGCGAACGCGTTGATCGGCTCGCCCTCGCTGAACCCGCCGAGGACGATCAGCAGCACCGGCAGGATGCAGATCGCGGCCACCGCCGCCAGGCAGAGCCAGCCGAAGCCGCGCAGCAGGGTCTCGGCGACCGGGCCGGTCCAGCCCGCGCCAGGATCGTTTTCGGATAAAGCCGTTCCGGCCAAAGCGGCGACCGGGCCGGTCTTAAGCGTCACCGCTCAATTCCGCGCGCATCATCACCGCGCAGTCGAGCTGATGGCGCCTGGGAACCGGCCGATCGGGCGAGGACGGCATGTCGCGGCTGGTGTCGGTCTTGCAAACCACGAGATGGGGGCCAGCGACGACCATCGCCGTGCCCATCCGGTCGGAGAGCTCGTTCGAACCCGCCGGGGTGTGGACATGGGCGGCGTCCCAACCGTTCGCGAGCGCCAGCCCGGCGATGTCCGCGCCGCTGCCGGTTGCGGTCGGCTCGGTTCCTTCGCCCGTGCCCCAGACCTCGTTGTCGAGCACGACCACGACGAGGTTCTCGGGTCGCATCCGCCAGATCGTCGACAGCACCGCCGCGCCCGCGAAGAACGACCCGTCACCCTCGATGGCGAGCAACTTGCGGTCCGGCCGCGCCAGCGCCGCGCCCAGCGCGATCGCCGTCGCATAGCCCATGTCCATGTTGTAGATGGTCGCAGGCGCGTCGGCCCTTGCGTAGAGAAGCCCGGAGTTGACACCCGGGCCGGCAATCGCCGCTGCGTCGCCGCGCGCCGCGGCGACGATGTCCATCGCCTCGATTCGGTCCATCAGGACGCTCCCCGCATGACATGGGGCGGGACCAGGAGCCCGAAACAGGTGCGCTGTCCGCGCGCGGTCTGGACCGCCCGGAATATCCGGTCTTCCAGCCCGTCGAAGTCGGTCGCGATCTCGAAGGGTATGCCGAGCCCTCTGAACACGCCTTCGGACAGGAGCCGCGTGGCGCCGTGGTAGTCCATCGGCTCGCCGCCGCCCGCGGTATGGCTCGCAAGGATCACGACCGGCGTCCGCTGGACCTGGGCGCGGGCGAGGATCAGCCCGCTGTATCCGAGGCCGGACGCCTCCATCAGGCACACCGGATTACGCCCCCCGAGATCGAGCCCGACGGCGATGGCGATGCCTTCGTCCTCGCGCGCGCAGGGCACCATCAGCACCTCCCCGCTGGCGCGGAAGGCCCGGATGGTGCCGAACAACACGCTGTCCGGCAGGTAGACGCAGGCATCCACGCCGGCGCGGCGGGCGCCCCGCAACAGGGCTTCCGCCGCGCCTTCGGCATCCCCCGCCACGCGCCGTCCCTCGGGCGGGCGGTCAGCGCTTGCCGAGCGCGTCGGTGATCGCCTTCACCACCACCTTCCGGCGCAGGTAACGCTCCTCGCTGTATGCCTCGAAGTACTTCACGCCGGGCCGCGGAACCAGGTAGCTCGGGATACCGGTCTTCACATCCTTGCGCCTGCTGGTCGCGAGCATGGTCTTCTCATAGACCTCCTGGCCGGGCCGGCTGACATACCAGTTGATGAAGACCTGGGCCGCGTTGGGATGCGGCACGTTTTTGGCCTGCTTGAGGACCGAGAAGCCGCCGGTCACGTAGCCCGGCGCGTCGTCGGGCAGCACCACGGCAAGATTCTTGATGCCTTCCCTGCGGAACTTCTCGACGAAGAACTGGATGGACGCGAAGGCGATGGGCCTCGTGCCGCGCACCACCTCCTCGACCACGCCGCGGTTGCTGGTGGTGAATTTCGCCTGCTGCCCGAGATAGAACTCCTTCACGAACTCGATGCCGAAGGTGTTGTAGAGCCAGTTGGTCGCGCCTTGGCCGGGGCCCGGGCTGCGCGGGTCGTGCGAGATCATCTTGCCGCGGAACTCCGGCTTGAGCATGTCCTTCCACACCTTGATCTTGCCGGGGTCGACGATGTCCTTGTTGACCAGCAGCCAGCCGAACACCCATTCGGCGCCCTGCAACAGATATTGGTCATCGTCGTCCATGAACTTGAGCTTGCCGTCGCGGTAGTTTTCCGGCCCGACGCCGGGAAGAACGAGCTGCGGCCGCACGGGGTTGAGATAGCCCCCGGGCTTCATCTTGACGAGCTCGCGTCCGCCGCCGAGCATGATGTCCAGCGTCATCTTGTCGGCCATGGCCTCCGCCTCGAAGCGCGAGGACAGCTCCGACGGACGGCCGCCGAAAAACTTCAGCTCGATACCGGTATCGCGCTTGAACGCCGGCGGCATGCCACGCGCCAGCGCCGGGAATCCGGCGACGGTAACCTGACCCTCCTTGCGCGCCTCCGCCAGAATGCGGTGCCACTCGTCGGGAGCCCCGGCCTGCCAGTCGGAGGACGCCGCAGCGAAGCCCATGCGCCCCGGAGACACCGACGCGGCGCCCGTCGCTGCCGCAAGAACCGCCGAAGAACCGAGACCGTTAAGGACGCTTCGTCGCGTGAAACGCATGTTCATCCCGCACCTCCCCTGCTTCATTCCGACGATACCGTTATCGCCCCCGTATCGGGTCGAGTATGAGTGCGATGCGAGGCACGGTGCAAGCCGGGTAAGGTCGACGGACTCTCGACAGAGATGCGGTTCGCCGGGACGCCTTCCAGCGTCCCGGAAGGCGCGGTAGTTCCTTGTTGAGGTTCGCTTGGGAGCGACCGCGGAGCCATCCGAGTGCAGCAGCCCACAAACATGGTGGAAGATGCCCTCACGCGTGACGGCCTCAATCGAGTAACATTCCAGCCGGACCGGTCGGTGGGGCCGGTTACTTGGGGCAGTCGAGCGGCCGAGGCTACGCTATCGGATCTTGCGGCCCAGCGCCCGCAGGGCGGGTTCCCGGGCCGCGTGCACGATGATGTTCGGGCTCAACGCGAGGCGGAAAGGGGCATGCCCGACTTTCACGAACCGAGAACGATCGACGAGGCCGTCGGTTTGCTGGCAGCCGACGACGACGCGCGTTGCCTCGCGGGCGGCGCCTCTCTGGTCGCCATGATGAATTTCGGCATGCTCGAGCCGTCGCATCTGGTCAGCCTGCGCCGGATCGAGGAGCTTCATGGAATTCGAGAAGACGGCTTCGGCGGCTTCCGCATCGGTGCGATGACAACCCATCGCGAGGTCCTTGGCGATACGCGCCTCGTCCGCGCCAACGGCGTGCTGCACGAGGCGCTGGGCACGATCGACATCGTCATCCGCAACATGGGCACGATCGGCGGCGCGATCGCCCATGCCGACCCCTCCTCCGACGCGGTCGCGGCGCTGGTGGCGGCCGGAGCGACAGTGGAGATCGTCGGTCCCGCCGGCCGGCGGTCGACGCCGGTCGAAAACCTCTTCGAGTTCTACCTGACGACGACGCTGTCGCCGGGCGAGATGGTGACCGCCGTCGTCCTGCCGGCTCCGGCGCCCGATTCCGCAGGCGTGCACGAGAAGGTGTGCCGGGTGCACGGGGACATAGCCACCGTCAACGCCTCGGCGACGATCGCCTTCGAGAGCGGCGCGATATCCGCCGCCCGGCTGGCGCTCGGTGGCTGCGCACCGGTGCCGCTCCACGTCGAAGAGGCCGATGCGTGCCTTGTGGGAACGGTCGCTGACGAGGAAGCGATAACGGCGGCAGCGGCGCTTCTCGTCGAGGCGGCCGACCCGCCGAGCGACGTGAGAGGCTCGGCCGATTACCGCCGGTTACTGATCCCGCGGCTTGTCGCCCGGCTGATCGGGCGCGCGATCGCCAGGCGCGAGGCAGCGGCATGAGCGGCAAGCGGCTTGTCGTCCTGTCGATAAACGGCCGCGACGTCGAGGTGCCGGCACGGCCGACCGACACGCTGCTGGACACATTGCGAGAGGGGCTCGGCCTGACCGGAGCCAAGCGGGGCTGCAATCAGGGCCTCTGCGGTGCCTGCTCCGTACTCCTGGACGGGCGGACGTTCCGGTCGTGCCTGTCGCTCACCCTCAACTGTACCGACCGGGCGATCCTGACGGTCGAAGGGTTGGCGAACGGCAACGAGCTCGACCCGGTGCAGGAGGCATTCGTGGCGTCCGGTGCGATCCAGTGCGGATATTGCATGCCGGGCATGGTCCTGGCGGCAAGAGCGTTGCTCGACGAAAACCCGCATCCGGAAGTCGATGCGATTCGCGAGGCGATCGGCGGCAACCTGTGCCGTTGCTCGGGATACACCAAGATCGTCGAAGCGATACGCATGATGGGGCATTCGTAGGATGGGGGAGCGGCTCCACGGGCTCGGCGAACGTTTGCCGCGGCGGGAGGCGCGGGAGAAGATTGCCGGGCGAGCGCAGTACCTCGACGACATCGTGCGGCCGGGAATGCTGCATGCCGCGTATCTCCTGAGCACGATACCGCATGGGCGGATCGTTTCCTGCGACGCCACGGAAGCCGCGGCGATGCCTGGCGTGCACGCGGTGCTGACCGGCGACGACTTCCCCCGGCTCGGCGGCGGCGCGATAAGCGACATGCCCTGTCTTGCGCGCGGAAAGGTGCGGTATGTCGGCGAACCGGTGGCGGTCGCCGCGGCGGAGGACCTCGCTACCGCGCAGGCGGCCGTTCGGGCGATGAAGATCGGGTACGAAGAGCTTCCGGCCGTCCTCACCATCGAGGAGGCGCTGGCCGACGGCGCGCCGCAGCTGCACGACGACCTGGACGCATACGAGAAGAGCAGCCTTATCGAATATGGCGGGAATGTCGTTTCCTACCAGGAAATGGTGGAAGGCGACGTCGATAGCGCGTGGGACGAATGCGACGTCGTGCTCGAAAGCGAGTTCACCACGCACTCCCAGTATCACCAGGCGATCGAGCCGACGGGTGCGATCGCCGAATTCGACTCCGCCGGGAAGGTAACGGTGTGGTCGACGACCCAGTCGGTGTTCCGGGTACAGGCCGAGGTCTCGGCGTTGCTCGATATCCCGATGTCGCAGATCCGCGCGATCGCGCCGCGTATCGGCGGCACATTCGGCGGCAAGGGCGGCGCCCACCTCCAGCCTGTCGCGGTCGAGCTCGCGCGGCGCACCGGCCGTCCGGTGAAAATCGTTCTGTCCCGCTCGGAGGACATGATGATGATGATCCGGCGCCATCCCGCGCGGATCCGGATCAAGACGGGAGCGATGAACGACGGGGCGCTGGTCGCCCGCGAAGCCGAAGTCCTGCTCGAAGGGGGCGCTTACTGCAGCGAGAGCCCGGCTGTCCTCGGCGCCGCGCTTCTGAAGGCGCGCGGTCCGTACAACATCCCCAATGTTCGGGTGTTCGGGCGGGCCGTCTACACGAATAAGAGCCGCGCCGGCGGCTTTCGCGGTTTCGGCAATCCGCAGATCACCTTCGCCACCGAGTCGCAAGTGGACGAGATTGCTGCGCGGCTCGGCATCGATCCGTTCGAGATTCGCATCCGGAACGCGATGCATGTCGGCGACAAGTGGTTGGGCGGGCAGACAATCGAAGCCTGCGGGATGACGGAATGCATCGAGCGCGTGCGCGACGCCGCCCGCCGGCGGCCGCGGCCGGTTGCATCCGTGCCCGGGAAGCGTCGTGGCCTCGGCGTTGCGTGCCTCGCGCATGTCTGCGGCTTCCTGTCGACCAGCGCGGCCGTCCGGCTGCTTGAAGATGGCACGGTCACCGTTGCCACCGGCGCCGTCGATAGCGGCCAGGGCGCCGATACCGCGCTGGCGCAGATTTGCGCGGCCGCTCTCGACGTTCCGGTGGACCGGGTGAACTACGTCAATCCGGACACCGACGCGTCCCCCTACAACTGGAGCACGTCTGGCAGCCGTGTCACGTATATGACCGGCCGAGCGGTCGCCGGTGCCGCCGAGCGTGTCAAGGAGCAGATTTTCGAGCACGCGGCCGACATGATGGAGTGCGCGCGCGAAGATCTGGAGTTGCGGCCCGGCGGGCGCGTGGGCATCGCCGGCGTGCCGGAAAAGGAGCTGCCTTTCATCGCGATTTCAAAGCGCGCGCACTGGGCGGTGGGTGGCCCGATCATGGGCCACTTCTCCCTCATGTACGATGGCGAACGGTTCGATCCGAAACGGGCACTGATCCGGGGGTTCCCGTTCTCCAACCTCGGCACCTACGTGTTCGGCGCCCAAGCGGTCGAAGTCGAGGTTGACGAGGTGACGGGCCAAATCTCGGTCGTGCAGGCGTGGTCGGCGCATGACGTTGGCCGGGCGATCAACCCGCTGGCGGTCGAGGGCCAGATCCAGGGTGCCTTCGCCCAGGGGATCGGCTACGCGCTCACCGAGGAGATGGTCTGGGACGAGGCCACGCTGATCAACCCCACGCTGATGGACTACAAGGTGCCCACAGCATTCGATGTGCCTTATCCCATCGACCCGATCGTCGTGGAGGACCCCGAACCCTCCGGGCCGTTCGGCGCCAAGGGCATCGGTGAACCCGGCATCGTAGGCGTGGCCCCTGCAATCGCCAACGCGGTCGCCGACGCCACCGGCATCCGGCTCCGAGACCTGCCGATGACGTCCGAGCGAATGCTGCACGCGCTTATCGGGCGCGAAACAAAGGGCGACGGCGTGTGAGGGTGCGTCGGCGAATCAACCGAAACGGGCGGTGACAGCACAGTTGGAGGATTGCGAAGAAAGGTCATAGTAAATTCGTTCTAATTCTTGTCGCAGACACGCGGAGTTCGATAATCGCTCACCCGCTTTTATCGGAATTTCTGGCTCATTCTCCCGGCGGTGGCCGGAACTCGACTTGTGGCTCCATAATCTCGGCGATCCAAAACCATCGAACTCCCGATTCAGGGGGGTTCGAAAACGGGCGGCAAAAGCCTCGGATCCGAAAAAATCTTAGAACTCGGCCCCTGTGCGATCCTTCGCGGTTCAGTCCCTTCGGAACCGTTGCAACACATTGTCGAGCATGCGCGAGATGTTGTTGTCGAACTCGTTGTGGGGGAGGCTCCCGCAAAACGTGATCGATCCGACCGAGAACACCGCGCCGCCGTTGGGCGTTTCGAAGAACACGATCTCGGAGCGGATGAGGTCCTCGGTCGGGAGACCGGGACGGTTGACGTAGTGGTTCAGCATCTCCTCCGGCACCAGCATGAAGGTGTCGTCCTGCCGCTCCGAGCGGGCCAGCACGAGGGCATGGGCCGGCGATCCGAGGCTCGGGTCCAGCCAGTCGAGTTCGAAGCCCGCCGCTCCGCCGCCGCTAAGGCCGAAGTCGCCGAGGAGCTCGTCGTCGCCGATGCCCTCGAAGATCCAGGCGGCGCGGGGATCGCGGGACGCGGGGAGCCGCCGGTAGGCGGTGCCGTGAAAGTCGCCCTGAGCGACGAATCCCACCCCGACGAGGCGCTGGGGCGCGCGGCCGCTGTTTCGCCACAGCCCGCCATAGCCGCCGTCGAAGGCGTTGTAGTACTCCCCCGGCTCGGCCGCCCAGGCGCGGATTCCGGTCTCGCCGCGGCGAATTTCGACCGCGCCGGGCAGTTCCGGGTTGACCGCGACGCGCCAGTAAAAGCCGTTACCGCCGAGATACATCAGGCGTCCGCCTTGTTCGGTGTACGCCGCGAGCGCGTCGAGCGAGCCCGGCGTGTGGTATTCCGGGTGCGAGCCCGTCATCACCACCTTGTAATCCGCGATCGCGTCGACGCCGTCCGCGTCGAGATCCTCGTCCGTGATGACGTCGAAATCGTGGCCGAGCGCATCCAGCCAGGCGAGAAGATGGGTGTCGGCGGGGAAGTGGCGGAGGCAGGAGCCGCCCAGCGGGTCCGCGTAGGCACAAAACCCGGAACGCTGGTTGAGAATCGGGCGAAGTCGCGAAGAATAGGCGACCCCGCTGCCGTCGCTATGGCGGTTATAGGTCGAGATCCCGTATTCGGGATGCTCGTCCGGCGTCCACGGGCGGGCGCCCCAGTCCGCGACCTGCCGGCGGTAGGCGTCGTCGACATTGCCGCGGGCGAAGTTGGCGTAGACGGTGTAGGTAAAGACGGGGATCAGCACGCAGGCGCTCGATTGCGCCCGGCCCGGCGCGGCGCGCACGAAGAAGGGAATCATGTCCTCGTCGCCGCTGGCGCTGAGGCGCACCGCGTAGACGCCGCTCCTGAAGTCCTCCGGCACCTCGAAGACGAAATCGGTCCCCCAACCGCAATCGTAGAGGTCGTCGTCGTGAAAGTGGATCGCGCCGTATTGCTCGGGAGCGTGGCGCCAGCACATCTCTTCCCCCGTCCAGCGCCAGCCTTTCATCGCGCGCGCCGGCAGGTTGACGGTCTCGCCGTGCATCGCGTGCGGGCCGGTATCCAGGATGCGCACGGACGACATCTCGCGCGAGAAGTCCCACGCGGCGAAAACGTTCTCGCCACGGTCTATCCCCGCGGCGCGGAATGCCGCGTCCAGGTCGAGAGCGGCCGCCACGATCCGCGGCGCTTCGAGCTTGCCGTTATAGTGGTCTCGGGGCGGCGAGCCCGCTCGCGCCGCGAACACCAGATCGCCGCTCCCGGTGCAGCTCCCCCCGAATGAAGCGGGGGCGGCGGCGGTGCCCGAATCATCGACCAACATCGCGGGCGCGAGCGGAAGCTGTCCGACACGGACCTCGCCCGCGCCCGCGTCGTAGCTGAGGAAAACCCGGTACCAGGCGCGGGCGCGGAGCGCCCTGCCGGTGTCGAGGACGACCGTCCGGGCGCCGTCGCTCAACGTGGCGGCAAGCGCGCCGGTCTCGTCGATCTCAAGGGTGAAGCCCGCTCCGGTGACGGCATCGACACGCGACACGAGACCCTGCCGGCGGGAGAGACGGGGCAAAGCAGGCCAGATGGTGGCGGTCACCGTGAAGCTCTTGAGCGTATCGAGGGGCGCGGCGGCGGCAACGCGTGCCCAGGAGCCGTTGTGGATCGGCTGCACCCGCGACGGATAGGGACCGGCAAAGGCGGCCTCGACGGGCTCCTCGCGTATGCCGGGCCCGGCGGGGTTGGGGTCGCCGCTGATGACGCACACCAGGCGCGCCTCGTAGTCCTCCGCCGCGGCAGAGGACACCTTGAACGCGATGGATTCGCCGGGCGCTACCGAATAGCGGTCGGCATAGCCGGTGATCGGAAGCATCTCGTGTCTCCTGGGTGCCGGGCCAGTGTGTCGACGGCCGACGCGTCGTCCGGGGACGGAGAACGTCTCGGGCAGACTGAAAACCGTGCTGAAATACCGTGACCTGCGCCGACTGACGGGCCCGGTTGGAATTTTAATCTATTGACGGTGTCGCGGCCAAGCCGGGCAATGGGGGTTTAATCGCTCAATCTATCCGTTTTCCAGGGGCGAACCTGGCTCGATGAAGGCGATGCGGACGTCGACCGGGGCGGTCCATTGCCCCATGGCGGCTGTGGCGAACCGAAAACCGTTTCACTACAGTCCCTGCGAACCTTCGAACTATCGGAGAGAGCCGACCATGGTACCCGGCGAGGACGGTCCGTTAACCGGTTCCGCTGCACCGGCGTGGGCTGGCGAAAACCTCGAGAATATCCGCCGCCCGATCGTCGAAGCGCGTCACGTGCCCGGCGCGTTCTACTGCTCGCCGGAGATCTACGAACTGGAGAAGCGGCACATTTTCATGAAGGACTGGCTCTGCG
Source organism: Defluviicoccus sp. (assembly GCA_028820505.1). Classification (GTDB taxonomy): domain Bacteria; phylum Pseudomonadota; class Alphaproteobacteria; order MPNO01; family MPNO01; genus MPNO01. Next base: position 29,833 of record JAPPIT010000034.1, on the reverse strand, counting down.
TCGCCCGCGTCGAGGAGCTGGAGAGCCCGGGCGATTACATGGCGGTCCGTATCATGGGGGAACCCGCCCTCATCGTGCGCGACGACGAGGGAGAACTCAGGGCCTTTTCCAACACCTGTGCCCATCGTGGGGTCGAGGTGATATGGGGCGAGGGCAACACCGGCCATTTCAGTTGCCCCTATCACGGCTGGAGCTACGATCTGAAAGGCGCGCTCACCGGCGCCGCGTTCATGGAGGACTCCGAGGAGTTCGATCCCTCGCGCTGCGGTCTGCCGCCGCTCAGGCTCGGCACGTGGGCGGGTTGGGTGTTTATCACCTTCGATGACGACGCCCCGCCGCTGGCCGATTTCGTCGCCCATTTCGAGCGGGAGTTCGGCTTCCTGCGCCAGGAGGATTGCCGCCTCGCCGTGAAAATCGAGGTCGAGCTCGACTGCAACTGGAAGCTGTTCGTCGAGAACCTGCTCGACGTCTATCACGCTGCCACGCTGCACGCGAAGACCATCGGCGCGAAGCGCGGCCGAGCCGACAGATACCCGTTCAACCTGTTCGAGCGCGGCGGAACCAGCATGTTCTACCACTCCGCTCCGATGGTGCCGCGCGGCGAGAGTCTGTTCGGAAAGATGCCCTGGCTCGACGACAAACCCGACAACTTCGCCTGTTCCGGCCGTCTCTCACCCAACATGCAGCTGATCGCCCGATGCGATAACGTGCATCCCTTCCTGATGTGGCCGCTCGGGCCCGACCGCTGCGGCGTCGTCAACTACACCCTCTTTCCCAAAGAGCATTTCGATCTTCCCGGCTTCGAGGAGAGGATCGAGGTCTACCGGGAATACCTGATCGAGGTCGTCGAGGAGGACCGGCAAATGGTGGCGTCGCTGCAGCAGAACATGAAGTCGCGCCGCCTCCGGCCGGGCCCGATGTCGAAGCTGGAGCTCGGCATCCACCACGTCATCAACGACGTTCTGGATCGGGTCTGCAGGGACGACGATCCCGGTTAGGACGACGACACCCCGGCGGTCGTTGGCATACGGAGCGGCCGGCCTGCTAGTATTCGGTCAACGAGACCGCAGGAGCGCCGACGGGCGTCGCGTGCGGCGGCGGGGGAGGATGGCAGATCGCCGATGATCCGCGGATCGCGTCGCCCGAAACACCGGAGCGCGGCCGATGATTGAGTGGTGGATCCCGCTGCTGATCATCTTCGGCGGAGCGATGTTCCTGCTCCTCCAGGGCATCCCGGTGGCCTTCGCCTTCGTGATCGTGAACATGCTCGGGGTGCTGATCCTCCAGGGCGGAGGCGCGGCCTTCAACACCTTCACCGCGAGCATGTACGCCTCGGTGACCAGCTTTACCCTGCTGCCGATCATCCTGTTCATCCTGATGGGCGAGATCCTGTGGCACTCGAAGGTCGCGTTCCGCGCTGTCGACGTGCTCGACAAGCTGATGGGCCGGCTGCCCGGCCGGCTCAGCCTGCTTACCGTCGCCTCCGGAACCATGTTCTCCAGCCTGAGCGGCTCGACGATGGCCAACACCGCTCTGCTTGGCACCATGTTGCTGCCCGACATGCAACGCCGCGGCTACAAGGCGCCGATGTCGATCGGGCCGATCATCGCGAGCGGCGGGCTGGCCATGATCGTGCCGCCAAGCTCGCTCGCGGTTATCCTGGCCGCGATCGGCAAGATTTCCATCGGTCGGCTGCTGATCGCCGCCCTGATCCCGGGCCTGATCATGGCGGTGCTCTACGTCGCCTACATCGTCATCCGCTGCAAGCTCCAGCCCGAGCTCACCCCGGCCTACGAAGTCGAGCGAACGCCGTGGCGGGAGCGCATCGTCGGCATCGTCAAGTACCTGCTCCCGCTCGGCGTGATCGTCTTCCTGGTCACCGGGGTGATCGTTATCGGCATCGCCACCCCGACGGAGGCGGCGGCGATGGGCTGCATGGGTTCCTTCATCGTCGCCTTCGCCTATGGCGGGCTGACCCGCGAGGTCATTGTCAGGTCGGTCGCCGGCACGGTGAAGATCTCGGTGATGATGTTCGCCATCCTGATCGGCGCCATCGGCTTCAGCCAGATCATGGCGTTCTCGGGCGCCACGCGCGGCCTTCTCACTGCCGTCGGCAATCTCGACATCCACCCGCTGCTGCTGATCGTCTGCATGCAGATCGTGGTCCTGATCCTCGGCACCTTCATGGAGCAGGTGGCGATCATGCTGATCACGCTGCCGCTCTATATCCCGATCGTGAAGCTCCTGGGCTACGACCCGATCTGGTTCGGCGTTCTGATGCTGATCAACCTGGAGATGGCCCTGACCACGCCGCCGTTCGGGATGCTGCTCTTCGTGATGAAGGGGGTCGCTCCGCCGGGCACCAAGATCAGGGCGATCTACATGGCCGGACTGCCGTTCCTGGTGTGCGACCTGATCGCGCTCGCCGTGGTGCTTCTGGTGCCCGAGACCACGACGCTGCTGCAGGACCTTTTCTACAGGTGACGATGCCGCGCCCGAATTGCGCAGGCGAAATGCGCGGTGCTACGCTTTCGACCGAGACCGTCGCTTCGACGGTCGCAACTGGGGGGGGATAAATGAAATTGACCAAAATAAAGAGAATTTCGCTGGCGCTGGCCGTTGCCGGCGCGGTCGGCCTGTTCGGCCATACCGCCGCGGTCAGGGCGGCGGATCCGATCGTTCTCAAGGGGCTGATTCCCTGGCCGCCCGACTTCGTCGGCAGCCACGGCTTCCTGACCTTCCAGAAGGAGGTCAACAAGGCGCTCAAGGGCAAGGTAATCGTCAGCCTGGTCGGAACATCCGAGGTGGTGCCGCCCTTCGAGCAGTTCGAGGCGGTGCGCGACGGCGTCGTCGACGTGCTGATGACCGCGGGCGCCTATTACCGGGCGACCGTTCCCGAAGCGGCGGCGAGCCTCGGGGTCAAGAAGTTCGCGAGCGAGCTGAGAAAGGCCGGCTACACCGAGTTGATGCGCAAGATCCACGCCGAGCACGGGGTCTACTACCACTCGCACGTGGGCGGGACTAGCGGGAACGGCTATCGCTGCTACGGCAACAAGAAGATCGCCAGCTCCGATCTGACCGGCATCAAGATGCGCGTCTCGCCGACCTACGTGCCTCTGGTGAAGGGGCTCAACGGCACGCCGATCCTGATGAAGGCGGGCGAGGTCTACACCGCGCTGGAACGCGGCGTCGTCAACGGCTTCTGCTGGACCTTCCTCGGCATCCGCGACTACGGGTTCCACGAGGTCACGAAATACGTCTACGACATCCCGTTCTATTCGAACGACACCGCGGTGTTGATCAACATGAAGACCTGGAACGGCCTGCCGGCGGACATCCGCAAGACGATCGACGACCTCGGGCCGGCGATCGAAAAGGCGGAAGAAAAGTTCATGACCGACAGGAACAACAAGGAGGACGCGGCGCTCAAGAAGGAGGGGCTGGAGTTCATCCATCTGAGCGATGCGGAAACCAAGAAGTGGCTTGCCGCGGCCTATGATGCGCACTGGGCCGAAATCGAGAAGAAGAGCCCCAAATACGGCAAGGCGCTCAGAAAGTTCGCCGACTGACCGGCGCATCGGCGAGGCGGCGGCCGACCGGTCGCCGCCTCGCCCGTTTCCTCGTTTTCACAGGGTAGCGCGGACCGCATGAACCCCGTCACCGCCGCTTACGATCGTTTCCTGGGTCTGCTTGCCGCAGTGGTTGGGCTTATGGTGCTGGCCTCGATGGTGTTCGTCGTCGTCGACGTGCTGCTGCGCTATTTTTTCGGCGCTCCCATCGGCTGGGTGATTGAGGTCTGCGAGTATTTCCTCCTGTTCACGCCCTTCCTCGGCATGGCGTGGCTGGTGCGTCAAGCGGAAGGTCACATCCGGATCGATATCGTCGTGCAGTCGCTGAGCGCCCGGACCCAGGCGGTATTCAATTGCTGGGGCTCGTTCCTGATCGTCGTCGCGCTTGTGCCGGGCGCCTATTACTCCGCGATTTCGGCGTGGAGCCATGTCGAGCGCAACGTCATGACGCCCGGCGTCTATCCCATTCCCAAGGGCTATCTGATGTTCGTCATCACCCTGGGTTTCGGGCTTACGGCAGTTGAATTCGCGCGCAAGGCTTGGGGCCATTACAGGGAAATACGCGCGCGATAGCGCCGCGCGAGATCAGCGCTCCGCCGCGCGCTGGTCGTCGGGGATTATCTCGCCCTTCAGCACCATCGGCTCGCCGTCCAGCCACACCGAACAATTCCGCATCGGGATATCGAGGTGGCAGAGCGTGTCGCGCGGCCCGCCGGCGTCGTCGTTGGGCCCGGTCGAGAACATGAAGTTGCCGTAATAGGATCGCCCGTCGTTGCCGTTGGTCTGGGCCTTGTCCATCATGCCGAGCGCGGTCCAGCTCGCCCGCGGCTGCAACCCCCAACCCACGTGCGACATCGCGAAGCCGTCGCGGTCGTCATAGCTCTCGATGAACTCCCGCATGTAGTCGGCGTCGAAATCGCCCGATATGCGGGTGACGAAACCGTCCGCGATGTCGACCCGGATCGGCGTCTGCACGTAGGACTTGAAGGGAAAGATGATGTCGCCCCGGTCCACCACGATGGTGCCGCGCGCCGATCCTTCGTTGGGCCAGGTGGCGACGAAGCCCGCCGGCCAGTGATCCCAGTGGCCCGGATCGTCGGAATAACCGTATTCGTAGAGGACCGGGTACTCGCCGAGCTCGCATTCGAAATTCGTGCCCGCGTCGGATTCGACCCGCATGGTCTTCGCGGCCTCGATCCGCCGGCCGGCGGCGTAGACCCGGCGCTTGTCGTCCTCCCGCGGCATCATCCGCGCGAGCGCCTCCGGCGGTTCGGTGACGTAGAGAATGCGCGTGTCGGCGGCCCGGATGTGCGGCAGCTCGCCGCCGCGCAAGAGATGCAGCCCGACGAGGTCGATCACCATGTCGGCGGCCCGCATCGCGTCCATCGCGACTTCGTTCTCCCGCAGCCGCGCACCGCCGATATGCGGTTCCATGTGGATGGTCTTGGCGCCGATCGCGATACAGGCGTTCCGCGCAGCCTTGACGTTTTCCGGCCGCGCCTCGGGCTTGGTCAGCACCACGGCGGTTTCCCCGTCATGGACGTTGCAGAGGCGCAGCACTTCCTCCCACATCGCGATCTGCTGCGTTTCGCTGAGTGCCATGGGACGATCCCTGTCTGGCCCGGATTTCTCACCATAGTCATGGCCTGCGTCGCGTCCAGGCGCCCGCTCCGTCAGGAGCGGGCCGAAGAGCGTAGGGGACTACGGTCGAGGCCCGCGACGCAGCGGGCGGGCGCCCGGGCGCGACCCGAAGGGCGGCGCTGTCCGGCCGACAGGGTGCGTCGCGCCGCTTGCCCGATGTCCCCGCATCGCGCCGCGCGGCTCTCCTGCCCTGTCGGCCGGACAGCGCCGCGCAGGCCATGACTATGGTGAGAAATCCGGGCTAGTTCCGGTAATCCGGCCTGCGGTCGACCAGGCGCTTCGCCTTGCCTTCGCGGCCGCCCACGTTGGCGATCTCGTCGAGGCTCCCCTGCGGCACCAGCTCGACCGTGACCCCGAGCCCGAGATCGCCCCTCAGAAGATCCTCCATGCGCTCCTTGAGCCCTTCCGCCGAACCGGCGTCGTTGCGCACCTCGATCCGCACGGTCATCTCGTCGCGCCGGATGCCTCGGCGTTCGACGGTCTCGGCGATGCACACCCATTCGCCGGTGGTGCGCTCGTCGCTCGTGACCGCGTTGAGGCAGGCCATCGGGTTCAGGTTGACGCCGCGGAGCTTGACCATGTCGTCGGAGCGGCCGAGGAAATGGTCCATGCGACGGAAATTGCTGCCGCAGTCGCAGGTATCGGTGTGGAGTATCCGACCGAGATCGCGCAGGTTGAAACGGACGATCGGCGGCAGCGCGCGGTAGAACACGGTCACCACCAGATTACCGCTCTCGCCATCGGGCACCGGCTCGCCGGTCTCGGTGTCGACGATCTCGAAATACATGCAGTCCTCGGAGAAGTGCAGGCCGTTCTTGTAACGGCATTCGAACGCGCCGCCGCCCATCTCGTTGGTGCCGTAATTGTCGTAGACGTCGCAGCCCAGCACGTCTTCCATCTCACCGCGGAGCGCGCCTTTGGTATCGGGTCCGAGGAATGTCAGAACGAACTTGGTGCCGAGCTCGCGGAAGTCCCGGCCGAGCTCGTCCCGGCTCGCCTGGGCCAGCCGCAGCATGTATTCCGGGAACGAGCACCAGAGATTGGTGCCGTAGTCGAAGGCGATCTCCATCTGCCGCCGGCTTGGCGTCACCACGCCTGTGCCCGTGGTGAGCGGAAGCACGCCGAGATAGTCGTGCACCGCCTTGTAGACGCACCAGCCGAGATTGCCGAGCGCCAGCGTCACCGGGATCTGCAGCACGTCGCCGGGGCGGGCGCCCTGGAGATAGAACGTCCGCGCCGCGGTGAGGCCGTTGAGCTCCCATTCCTGCGGCCGGTAGAGCGTCACGCGCGGCTTGCCGGTGGTACCGCCCGAGGTCTGCATCTTTAGCGGCGCCGATGCGCGCTCGGCCGAACCCACGTTGTGGAACTCGCCGAACGGCGGGTTCTCGAGCTGGTCCCGCTTCACGTCGTCGGAATTGTAGGTCGGGATCTTGTGGCTGTCGTCGATGCTCGTGACGTCGCCCGGTTCCAGCCCCGCCGCCCGCCAGCGCTTTCGATAGAAGGGGTTATTCCAGGCATGTTCGACGCATCGGAGGAAGCGTTCGTTCTGCAAGTCGCGGACCCGGTCGGCCGGCCATTTGTAAACCGTCTTCTCGAACACGTCGGGGACCGGGTAGTCCCGATGGAGCTGCGCCCAGTCGATCGAGGCGTGGTAGATCGGCAGGCCGCTCTCTGGAAAGCCGCTCATGTTCTCTTGTCCCCCTGCTATGCTACCGCGCGCGACGCCACGAGGGGAGAGTCATGCGGGTCTTCGACTGCCATTCGCACTGGAGCACGGAGCGCGGATACATCTTCCAGGACCCCGCGGAGCGCGCCAGTCAGGAACGGATCTGGCGCACGTCGGCGGAATTCCAGACCGAGCAGGAGATGGCCGACACGTTCCGCAGGAACGGCGTGCGCACGATCCTCGACCTCGCTTTGACCTGCTGGATGGAAGACCTCGACGAGATCAGGGAGATCCACGACTACTGCTTCGACGTCGCGCGTCAGCACCGCGACGTGATCTTCGGCCACTGGCTGTCCTTCAACCCCGAGGTCGGCAAGGACGGGATCCGGGAGTTCGAACGCGCGGTCGCCGCCGATGCCGGGTTCATCGGCTTCGGCATCGTCGGCCAGGTCGAGGGCGGCTACCCCGCGAGCGACCCGATCTGGGACCCGTTCTACAAGGCTTCGATCGACGCCGGGGTCCCGGTCCTGATCCATTGCGGCCTGACCGGGATCGGCCAGGGGCAACCAGGGGGCAAGGGCATCCTGCTGGATAACGGTCATCCCCGGCATATCGATGCGGTCGCCGCGCGCTTCCCGGAACTCAAGATCCTCGCGGCGCGGCCGGCCTTTCCCTGGCAGGACGAGATGATCGCCATCCTGCTGCACAAGGGAAACGTCCACTACGAGTTGCACGGCTGGTCGCCGAAGACGCTGCCGCCCCGGCTCGTGCGCGAAATCGGCGGACGAATGCAGGATCGCATCATGTTCGGATGCGACTATCCCGTGCTCAAATTCGAGATGATGATCGACCGCTGGCAAGGGCTGGGCCTCAGCGACGAGGTGATTGAGAAGGTGTTCTACAGGAATGCGGAGGCCTATTTCCCCGGCGCAGCGATGGACGCCTGATGCGCCGGTACGGCCCGGGATCGAACCCGCAACACGCCGGGAAGGCGTTGCACTTCGGTCCCGATCGGAACGCGGTCGCTAGAGCGGATCCGTTTTGGTTGGAACCGCTTCATCCGCTCTCTTCCGTCATGGTCGGCGAAGGCCGACCATCCACGATTTGTTTTTGTTTTCAGCGCCTTAAAAACTCGTGGATGGTCGGCCTTCGCCGACCATGACGGTGAGGATGAAAGGGTAACAGCGCTTCTATCTGAAACGGACAGGCTCTAGGCGGGCGGGGATGTTATCGTGGCTACCTCGAAGCCCCGATCGCGCCTGGCGCCCGAGCGCACGGACTCCGTTGTTCCGCCCCGGCGTGGAACCGGTCATAAGCGATGGTACACGTAACTCGCCGTAACCTTCGCGAACGACTTTCCCTTCCGGATTCGGATTTCAGTCGAAATACCCCTCTTCCACGACGCTCAGCCAGATCCGCCCGACCGTGACGATCGTGTCGTGCAGGATGTCGTGGCGGAAACCTTCGAGGCGCGCGACCCGGTAGCGGCGGCAATAGGGCTCCATGACCGCGCGCGCGGCATCGACCTTTTCCGGCTGGATGACCTGATCGAGCGTCCCGTTCATTTCCCATACCGCGACCGCCCGCAGTTCGGGCGCCGGGAAACAGGGCTCCAGCACGTCGCGCATCAGCGCCGCAAAGCCGCGGTTGCGTACTTCCCGCGGGAGGAAATCCGCGATCCACAACCGTCCTGCGTGCTCGGCGAGCGCCGCGGCGTTGTAGAACATCGTCGTATCCTCGATCGACTTGAATCGCGGCGCCGCCAGCGCCTTGAGCCACCAGCGTTCGCGCGTTTCGTCATCGATATGTTCGGTGTAGAAGCGGAAATCGGGGCGGCCCCGCTCGCGGACCCGGAGCACCGAGTTCTCGTAGGGCCAGTCGAAGTTTCCGGTTCGTATGCGGCTGTGGAAATAGGCGATGCCGGTGCTCGACGTGCCCCATCCCAGCATGCCGTCCGGCGCGATCGAGCGGGCCAGCGCCCACAGGAACGGCCCGCCCGTCGAGAAGCCCCAGTAGAGCAGCAGGACCTCCGCGCGCGGCAGATCGAGCGCGGCGAGCGCGAACTCGACGCCCCGCCGGTAACCTTCGACCAGGGCGTCGGGCGTTGCGGCGAGCATGTGGTCGTGAAGCGCCGAGCCCTCCTTCGGGAGCCTGTAGGCATCGCTTCCGGTCGGGCTCGCCTGTCCTTGCGAGGTGTGCGAGGTGTAGTCGTCGGCCGACCAGTACTCGGCGCGGTGGCGGTCGAAGACCGGCATGCGTTCGCCGAGCGGAATGTCGATCCAGCTTCCGCTTTCTCCTTCGGAGAAGAAATTCCACCTGCCGAGACGCGGCACGACCACGAAAGTCACGCCGCGTCGTGCCAGCCAAGGCCCGATGCCCTCCCTGCCCTCGTATGTCGCGAGGAACCCGTTGCCGTTGTCGCTTCCGCCCTCCCCCGCGATCACCACGATCCGCCGCCCCGCGTGCAGGCGGGGCGTGTCCGGCCGCAGCGTCATGACGACCTGCGTGAAGGGTTTGCCGTAATTTTCGAAATCGACATAATCGACGCTCTTCGAATAGCCGGTCGTTTCCGGGTAAGCGTCGCCGTTCGCAATCGTCGCGACGGCATCGGCCGGCAGTACCGCTCCGTCGTCCGGGAGAGGGACGACATCCCCCAAGGAGCCCATGCGCTTTCTTCCTCCCAATCTCGACGACGCCGAGAAGTCCCGGGCAGGCTCGCCGGGGACTGCGTGTCGCGGGCGGCGAGGTTAGCAGATGGGCAACCTGATCGAGATCAGGGACCTCCAGACATCGTTCTTCACCGGCGAGGGCGAGCTCCGCGCGGTCGATGGCGTGAGCTTCGCCATCGAGGAGGGCCGGACCATGGGCCTCGTCGGCGAGTCGGGTTGCGGCAAGAGCGTGACCGCGCTGTCGACGATGCAGCTGATTCCGAAGTCGGCCGGCCGGATCGTCGGCGGCGAGATCAGGTACCGGGGCGAGAACCTGATCGATTTCGACGAGGCCAGGATGCGGCGCATCCGGGGCAACGAAATCTCGATGATCTTCCAGGAGCCGATGACCTCGCTCAACCCGGTGTTCACCGTCGGCACGCAGATCGAGGAAGCCATCGTCCTGCACCAGCGGCTGAGCAAGAAGGACGCGCGCGAAAAGGCGATCGAAATGCTCCGCCTGGTCAAGATCCCCGATCCCCAAGCGCGGGTCGACGACTACCCGCACGAGCTCAGCGGCGGCATGCGCCAGCGGGTGATGATCGCGATGGCGCTTTCGTGCAACCCCAGCCTCCTGATCGCCGACGAACCGACGACCGCGCTGGACGTCACGATCCAAGCCCAAATCCTGAACCTGATCGAGGAACTCCAGGAACAGCTCGGCATGGCGCTCTTGCTGATCACCCACGACCTCGGCGTGGTTGCCGAACAGGCGGACGACGTGGCGATCATGTATGCGGGGCGCATCGTGGAACATGCGACGCCCGAGGTGATTTTTTCCCGCCCGCTCCATCCCTATACGGTGGGGTTGCTGAAATCGATCCCGGGCTATGGCGGGATCGGCGGGAAGCTGGAGGCGATCCCGGGGATCGTTCCCAGCCCGCTGAACCTGCCGGACGGTTGCCGGTTCAGCGACCGCTGCGCGCGGGTGGAGGACAAATGCCGGCTACGGGAGCCGGAGCTGCGCGAGGTGGAAGAAGGGCACTGGGTATCCTGTTTTCTCGTTTGACGATCTAGAGGCCCCAAGGAAAGAGCGGAACCGATGGCGTTGCTGGAGATCAGGGATCTCAGGACCTATTTCCCGATCAGGTCGCCTTTGCTCTCGCGCCATCTCGGCGACGTGCGGGCGGTGGACGGCGTGACGCTCGACGTCGAGGACGGCGAAACCCTGGGGCTGGTCGGTGAGTCCGGCTGCGGCAAGTCGACGCTGGGGCGGAGCATCCTGCGCCTGATCGAGCCGACCGGCGGAAGCATCGAATTCGAGGGGCAGAACATCCTCGCCCTCGGCTATGCCGAAATGCGCGACATGCGCCGCCGCATGCAGATCATTTTTCAGGACCCCTACGCATCGCTCAACCCGCGCATGCGGGTGGGCGAAATCATCGGGGAGGGGCTGCGAATCCACGGGCTCGCCTCGGGGCCGGAGCGCTACGACGTGGTCATGCGCATCCTCAACCGCGTCGGTCTGCGCGAGGACCACTACGACCGCTATCCGCACGAATTCTCGGGCGGCCAGCGCCAGCGGATCGGGATCGCCCGCGCCCTGGTGTTTCAGCCGCGCATGATCATCGCCGACGAGCCGGTATCCGCGCTGGACGTTTCGATTCAGGCGCAGATCCTCAACCTGCTCGACGAGTTGCAGAGCGAGTTCAAGCTCACCTATATCTTCATTTCGCACGACCTCCGCGTGGTCGAGCATGTCAGCCATCGCGTCGCGATCATGTATCTCGGCAAGATCGTCGAGGTCGGCGACAGCAAGGCGATCTACGCCGACGCCCGCCACCCCTACACCAGGGCGCTCCTGTCGGCGGTGCCGATGCCCGACCCCGACGCGAAGAACAAGCGCGACCGGGTTCTGCTGCAGGGCGACGTGCCGAGCCCGGCCAACCCGCCGTCCGGATGCAGTTTCCATCCGAGATGCCCGTTCGCCGAGAAAATCTGCGCCGAAGTCGAACCGCCGCTGGAACAAGACGGGGACGGGCACCTGATTGCCTGTCATGTGTTCGGACCGGACGGAAAGGGAGCCTGAAGATGCCGATGAACGACCCCAAATGGACCAGGGTCGGCGACGTCGACACGCGCTATTTCGAGGCCGGCGAGGGAGAGACCGTCGTTCTGTTCTACGGCGGGAATTTCGGCTCCAAGGACGGCTCCAACTGCGCCGTCGCCTGGGATCTCAATTTCGACGGGCTGGCGGCGAACTACCATGTGGTGGCGCCCGACAAGCTGGGACAGGGCCATACCGGCAACCCGCTCGACGACGACTATACGATGAACGCGGTCGTGCATCACGCCGCCGCCTTCATCGACGGCATCGGCCTCTCCAACGTTCACCTCGTGGGCCACTCGCGGGGAGGCTATCTGGTCACCCGGTTGACGCTCGAATTTCCGGAGCTCGTCCGGTCCTGCACCATCATCGACTCCGGCACGCTCGGCCCAGGCGTCGGGCTCAACGAGATCGTCCACGCCCAGCCGCCTCACGAGCCGCTCAGCCGCGAATGCCAGCGCTGGACCTACGAGAAATACTCCTACTCCCCCGATCACATCACCGACGGCTGGCTCGATGCCGTGGTCGAGGTCGGCCGGCTTCCCAAGACGCAGGAAGCGATCCGGAAAATGGAGGACGAGGGCTTCAAGGCGGGCCTCTTCCTGCCGGAGCTGGCGCGCCAGAAGGCGGAGACCCTGCGCTGGATCCAGGACCGGAAGATGAAGCGGCCGACCCAGCTGGTCTGGGGATACAACGACCCGACCGCCCCCCTGCGCCAGGGCATTCCGCTCTACGAGATGATCGCCGCCGGCGAGCGGCAGGCCTATTTCCACATCATCAATCGGGCCGGGCACTTCCCGTTCCGCGAGCACCCCGAACGGTTCAACGAGATCGTCCACGGGTTCATCGGCAGCCTGAACTGACGATGACGCCGGTGTTTCATCCGCCGGAAGAGGTCGGGCGCGAGGAGATCGTCCGCGCTTCCGACAAGGTCATGGCCCAGCCGGACATTGCCTTCTCGGAGACCGAAACGATCCTGCGCATCGCCGCCGCCGATATGGAATGGGACATCGGCGTAATGCTCTACGAACCCGATGAGGAGGCGGAGATCCCGGCAGGGGCGGACGGCCGCAAGGTCGGGGTGTTTCTGACCCACGGCGGGGCGAGCGACTGGCGGTCCATGGAGCCGCTGGCGCGGCTGCTGGCCGGCAAGCTCGGATACCGGATCGCCAGCATGACCTATCCCGGGCGGCTTTATCTGCCCGACCCGTCGCGCGACTGGCCGGGCGATACCATCCGCGGCGACGGAACCGTGCGCACCCCGATCTGGCTCGACGGCGAACATATCGCCGATGACGAGTACGAAGTCGTGCACGATGCCTCGATGCGGGCGCGGCACGGGATTCGTCCCAACGCCCGCGCCCGACCGGGCACCCGGTTCCATGACCGCATGGCGTCCTGGCCGCTTGCCTTCGAGGACGCGATGAAGGAGGTCTGCCGGCGGTATTTTCCGCCCGAGACGTACTCGATCTACGTGCACGGCCACTCCACCGGCGGCCCGTTCGTCAACATGCTGAGCCAGCGCGTCGACAATGTGGCCGGGCTGATCGGCGTCGAGAACTCGCCTTTCGGCTACATCTACCAACGCATGGCGGGCACGGAGTGGACGGGGCCGTTCACCGACCTGCTGATCCGCAACTGGCGGGAAATCGCGCGCTACCGCGGCGCCGAGGCGCTCAAGAGCGAGGGACCGGAGGCGCTGATGAGCCTGGCGGCGCTGATGGAGGACGTCCTCGACGAATGGGCGGAGTCGACGCGGTTTCCGCAGTTCAAGGCGGAATACATCGTGCATTACGCGTGCACGCCGGCGCTCGAGGCCGCGGCCGAGGCCGCCGCCTCGCGTCTCGGGCTGGGTCGCGCGGCAGCCCGGGAGCTCAGGGCGCGCTATGTCGGCATGGGTCGGGAACTGAGCGGTCCCGGCGTCAAGCCGGTGCCGCCGCTCCTGTTCGGGATCACCGCCTACAGCCGCGACCACACCGCCGAGAAATACCGCGATATCGTCGTTCCGGCCTACCGGGCCATGTCGCCCGCTCCGAAGATCGGGGTGGTGCGGTTCGGAGCCGGAATCCACTCTTACTGGGCGCCAGAGGAAGACCTGCCGATGGGAACCCTGCCGGCCGTGATCCGGCTGTGGGAAGACGCGATCTCGGGCGGGTATTTTCTGGTCTAGTGTCGTGTTTCAGAATTTTCCATCCCCCTGCACAGCACCCCGCCACGTCATCCCCGGAACAAGCCGAGGCATGACGACAAAAGGGGCGGCCAAACTCGTGGCACGAGAAAAAAATGATCTGAAAAAGAAAATTTCTCTTGACCCGGGACACGAATCGCACCATATTTCCCACAGTGGGGAAGTGGGGGCGCCGGAGGCGATGCCGGCGCCTCTTTCCGTTGCCGGGCACACCGCCCGCCCTGGCCCGCGGTGCCAGCGCTATGTCCGACCCGTTCGGTTCACGAAGGCCCACCCTCCCCCGGCCCCTCCCGCAACGGGAGGGGAGAAGGCGGGGCGGAACGGGCGGGCGGGTCCCCTCTCCCCGGCGGGGAGAGGGTCAGGGTGAGGGGGAGTTGCATGGAACGGATTGGGGGGTCGGGGAGGCGGTTCCGGAACATGCCCCGTATCCGCGACGAGCGCCGCTGCGACACGGTCGACCCGCGGATCGAATATGCCGACCCGCCAGTGCCGCGCGAACGCACGCTCGGCATTTCCGAGTGGGCATTTGCCGACGGCAATGCCGACCGGCCGGTCGAGTCGGCAGAGATCGACATTCCCGCCCGGCATCCGCGGGACGCGAATGTCGACCCGGTAGCGATTTGTCTACCCGATGCCTATGTCGACGGCGGGAACGAGCGCCGGGGCCGGCATGCCAATGAACTTCCGAACCGGGATACGAGGGTGACAAGACCATGCCGATGACCGATGCCAAATGGGTCGATGTCGACGGGGTGCGCACGCGCTACTTCGAGGCGGGCTCCGGCCCTCCCCTCGTCCTGGTCTATGGCGGAAATTTCGGGTCCGACGAGGCGGCGTCGAGCGCCATCGTCTGGAACCGGAACTTCGACGCGCTGGCCCGGCAGTTCCACGTCGTCGCGTTCGACAAGCTCGGACAGGGTCACACCGACAATCCGCCGGACGACGACTACACGATGAACGCTGTGGTCCAGCACGCCAACGCCTTCATCCGCACGCTCGGGCTCTCCGATGTCCATCTCGCGGGTCACTCGCGCGGCGGCTATCTGGTCTGCCGCCTGACGCTGGAGCAGCCCGATCTGGTCGCCTCGTGCACGATTATCGACAGCAATACCTGCGCGCCCGGCCGCGGGCTCAACGACGTCGTGCATGCGGGCGCTCCCAGACCGCGCCTCAGCCGCGAATGCCAGAAATGGGTGTACGAGCACTACTCCTACAGCCCGCACCACATCGACGACGCTTTCCTCGATGCCGCGGTCGAGGTGGCGGGCCTGCCCAAATTCCAGGAATCGGTCCGCAAGATGGAAGACGAGGGTCTCAAGACCCGGATGTTTCTTCCCGGCCTGGCCAAGGACAAGTCGGAGATGTTCGCCTGGATCCGCGACCGCGGCATGGGGAAGCCGACGCAGATCATCTGGGGCCGGAACGACCCGACGGCGCCGCTCGAACAGGGTTACGCACTGTTCGATCTGATCGCCGCCACCGAGCCGCGCTGCCAGCTCCAGATCATCAATCGCGCGGGACACCATTCGTTCCGCGAACAGCCGGAAATCTTCAACGAAATGCTGCGCGGCTTCATTCAGGCTCTTTAGAGTCGGGGGATCGTCAATCATGCCTGACGGATCGTGGCAGCCGCCGAAGAGTTATTCCCGCGACGAGCTCATCGAGATCTCCGATCGGGTACTCGCCGAGCCCGACATCGAGATCAGGCAGTACGAGGACGTATTTCGCCTCGATGTCGCCGGCATGGAATGGGATATCGGCGCGATGGTCTACGAGCCCGTGGACCGCGCCAGATCGCATGTTTCCGCCGACAGCCGGCGTTCCGGCATGCTGATGACGCACGGGGGCGCCAGCGACTGGCGTTCGATCGAGCCGTATGCGCTGGTTCTTGCCCGGAAGCGCGGGTTCAAGGTCGTCAACATGACCTTCCCCGGCCGGCTCTATCTTCCCGACCCGTCGCGCGACTGGCCGGGCGACACCAGGCTGGCCGACGGTGGGCTGCGCACGCCGATCTGGAAGGAGGGCGAGAACATCGGGCGGGACCAGTACGAAATCGTGCGCGAGGCCTCATACCGCCACGTATACGGTACGCGAACCTTCGCGCGCGCCCTTCCCGGCACGGTCTTCCACGAGCGAATGGCCGCGTGGCCGCTCGCTTTCGAGGCCGCGATGAAGGATCTTTGCCGGCGGCATTTTCCGGTCGACGATTATGCGGTCTACACCCACGGCCATTCCACCGGCGGTCCGTTCTCGCACATGATCCTGCAGCGCGTGGAAAACATCGTCGGGCTCGCCGGGATCGAGAACTCGACCTTCGCGTACATCTTCCACGCGATGACCGGGCACGACTGGCCCAACCCGTTCAACGACCTCCTGGTCCGCGACTGGCGGGAACTCGCCCGCTACACCGGCGCGGAACTCTACATGCAGGAAGGCGGCGAGCCGTTGATGCGGCTGCCCTGGGTGATGGAGGAAGTCTTCGAGATGTGGGACAAGGTCAAGCGCTTCCCGCAGATCAAGGCGGAGTATTTCTTCCACATCCATTCGATCCCGGCGCTCACCGAAGCCGCGACCGTGACGGCGGCGCGCCTCGAACTGTCGGAGACGGAAACGCGGGACCTGGTGGAGCGCTATATCGGCATGGGGCGGCCGCTGACGGGCCCGGGCGTCAAGCCGGTGCCGCCGCTTCTCTACATGATCAACAGGTTCAGCCGCGACCACACGCCCGAGAAGTATTACGGCGTCATGCTGCCGATGCTGGAGAAGATCGAGCCCGCGCCCCAGGTCCGGATCGTCGAGTTCGGCACCGGCATCCATTCCTATTGGCGCGCCGAGGAGGGGCTGCCGATGGGGCTGGTCCCGCCCACGGTCGACGTCGTCTGCGAGGCTATCGCGGCCGGCTATTATTGAGCCGGCGGCGGCCGTGTCTGTACACTGCGCCGATGCGGCGGGGATGCCGCAGGGGATGAACATCGGAAAGGGAGAACGGTAATGCGAGTTTCAGCTTCTGCGCGTATGGCGTCTAGGATGGCGGCGTGCGCCGTTCTGGCAGCCGGGGTCACGGTCGGCGCGACCGCATCGGCGGAGACCCGGCTCACGCTCGGCATCACCTCCAATCTCAGCACCGTCAACCCCTATGGCGACAGCGCGTCGCATCTCTACGGGCTCTGGGGTGAGATCTACGGCAATCTCTGCCGCTACAGTTTCGACAAGGGCGGCTATGTCGGCCATCTCGCCGAGAAATGGGAGACCACGGACGAGAACACCTGGATCTTCCATCTCAAGAAGGGGATGAAGTTCCACAACGGAACCGAGGTGACGGCGAAGGACGTCGTCCACTCCTTCTTCCGGATGAGCGAGGATCCCGAGAGCAGCCAGAAACAGAATTCGGCCAGGAAAATCAAATCCGTCGAGGCGGTCGACAAGCACACCGTCAAGATGATTTCCCACAAGCCCACATCGTCGCTGCTGAGCTATATCTGCGGCCTGTGGGCGATCACCAGCAAGGACGCCTACGACAAGTACGGCGCCAAGGAAGCCGACAAGAACCACCCCTACGGCGCCGGGCCTTACAAGCTCAAGGAATTCGTCATCGGCAACCGCATGGTGCTGGAGAAGGCCGAGGGTAATCCTTTCCTCAGGCCGGGTTCGCCGGACATCGTGATCGTGCGCAAGATGACCGAGTCCGAGCAGCGGGTTACCGCCCTGCTCAACGGCGAAGTGCAGATCGCGCAGTTCATACCGCCGCATCTCCTGAGCCGCATCGAGAAGTCGAAAAACGCGAGGCTGGTTCCGACCAGTTCGGTCGAGATCATGTTTCTCGCGATGAACCCGGCGATGAAACCGTGGGACAACCAGAAGGTGCGCCAGGCGGTCTGCCACGCCATCAACCGCGAGGGCATCGTCAAGGCCCTGCTCAAGGGACAGGCGCAATTGTTGCAGGGTCCGATCGGTCCGGGACAGTACGCCTATAACCCCGACCACAAGCCGATCTACGACTACAACCCGGAGAAGGCGAAGAAACTGCTCGCCGAAGCCGGATACGGCGATGGCGTGGATGTCGACCTCTATACGCCGGTCGCGCGCTACGTGAACGACAAGCAGATTACCCAGGCGATGGTCCCGATGCTCAACGCAGTCGGAATCAGGACCAAGCTGCATACGCCCGAATGGGTCACGCAGTGGGCCAATGTGCGCAAGGGCAAGGTGCCGTTCTTCTATCAGGGCCGCGGATCGGTCATCGATCCCGGACCGGCGCTGTCGCAGTATTTCGAGACCGGCGTGTCGCCGCGCATCAAGTTCTCCAGCGCTGAGTACGACAAGCTGATGCAGGCCGAACGCGCGGCCTTCGACGAGAAGAAGCGCATCGCGACGCTGCGCCAGGCGATGTCGGTGCTCACCGAACAGGCACCGGCCTGCTTCATGTGGACGCATACGCTGCAATACGGCGTGGCGAACAACGTCGATTACCAGCCGCGGCCGGACGGTCGTCCGTATATGAGCGAAGCGACGATGAAGTAGTAGTTCGCACGCGCCGCCGGGCGCGCGGCTGCTTCGGGTCTTGCCTGTCTGACGGAAAGGCGGGTTCGTATTGCTGACCTATACCGTCAAGCGGGTGGTCGGGACGGTTCCCGTCCTGTTGTTGATCACCCTGCTGGTTTTCGGCCTGTTGCAGCTCGCGCCCGGCGATCCCGCCGATATCCTCCTGCCGGAGGAGGCGACGCATGAGGATATCGCCGAGGCCCGGGCGCGCTGGGGCCTCGACAAGCCGTTCCACGAGCAGTACCTGAACTTTCTCGTCTCCGCGGTCCAGGGCGATTTCGGCGAGTCGTTCCGCTACAAGGAATCGGTCATAACGCTGCTGGCCCAGCGCTTTCCGGCTACGCTCGAGCTCACGTTCTTCGCGACGCTGCTCGCCGTTCTCATCGGCGTTCCGCTGGGGGTCTGGGCGGGAGCCAGACCGAATTCCTGGATCGATAATTTCGGATCGGTGTTCGGCTTCTTCGGCATAAGCATGCCGAGCTTCTGGATGGGGATCATGCTGATCCTCATCGTTTCGGGATATTTCAACCTGCTCCCGTCGGCCGGGCGCGAGACTTACGGCATCGCCGGCCCGACGATCACCGGTTTCTACACCGTCGACAGCCTGATCGAGGGCAACTGGAAGGGGTTCTTCGACGCGCTTTCCTACATCATCATGCCGGCCGCGACGCTCGGCGTGAACATGCTGGGCATCCTGATGCGGGTGACGCGCTCTGCGATTCTCGATGTCACGCACGAGGAGTTCGTGACCACCGCCCGCGCCAAGGGACTCAGCGGCCGGGTCGTCCTCTGGCGGCACATCGTCCGCAACGCCCTGATAACCATCATCACCGTGGTCGGACTCGAACTGGGTACGCTGCTGTCCGGTTCGATCATCGTCGAGACCGTGTTCGCCTGGCCGGGAATCGGCAACCTCCTGATCAACGGGCTCGGCACCAGGGACTACCCGCTGATCACGGGTGTCGTGCTCGCCTACACCGTGCTGTTCGTCACGGTCAACTTCCTCATCGATATCAGCTATGGCGCGATCGATCCCAGAATCCGTTTCGACTAGCCGCGCCGCGCCGCTGATCGAGTGGCTGGCCGAGCTGAAAAGGCGCTCCAGGCGCTGGATGAAGGTCAAGGTCTGCCTCGGCGGGGCGGTGGTGGCGCTGCTGATATCGGTGGGCGTGCTGGCTCCGATAATCAGCCCCTACGATCCCAACCAGCAGGATCTGCTGGCCGCGCTTCAGGCGCCCGACTATTTCGCCGGCAAGTTCTTTCTCGGCACCGACCATGTCGGGCGCGACATTCTGAGCCGTATCATTTACGGCGCGCGGATTTCTCTGATAATCGCGTCCACCGTGGTCCTGGTCTCGGGCATAGTCGGCGTCGGGTTCGGGGCGATCTCGGGCTATTTCGGGGGGCGCACCGACTTCGCCATCCAGAAGACCGTGGAAGTCGTCTGGGCGTTCCCGCCGCTCCTGCTGGCGATCGCCATCCTCGCCTTTCTCGGGCAGGGGCTCGGCATCCTGATCATCGCGCTGGTCGCCCAGCGCTGGATACCCTATTGCCGCGTCGCGCGCGGGCAGACGCTGTCGCTCCGGGCGCGGGATTTCGTCACCGCCGCGCGATCGCTCGGCGCCTCGCACGGCAGGATCGTCGGCCGCCACATCCTTCCCAACCTCCTGCAGGCGGCGATCGTGATCGGCACCTTCGCGATGGCGTCGGCGATCATCTCGGAAGCCAGCCTGAGCTTCCTCGGCCTCGGAGTGCCGCCGGAAATTCCGACCTGGGGCAGCATGCTCGCCGACGGGCGCGAACATATCTCAACGTCCTGGTGGCTGGCACTGTTCCCGGGGCTTTGCATCTTCATGACGGTGCTCGGCATCAACCTGCTGGGCGACGGGCTGCGCGACATTCTCGACCCGCGCCTCAAGCGGGCGTCGTCGGGAGTGACCTGAAACGTCCAGGCGAAAGGGAACGGGATGCCGATATCGGGTGCAAAATTCGTCGACGTGGAGGGGGTGCGCACCCGCTATTTCGAGCGGGGCTCCGGCGAGACGGTGGTGCTGGTGCATGGCGGCGCATTCGGCTCGACCACCGGCGCCTGCTGCGCCGACGACTGGGATCTCAATTTCGACGGGCTCGCCCAATGGTTCCGCGTCTTCGCCATCGACAAGCTGGGACAGGGCTATACCGACAACCCCCGGACGGATGACGATTACACGATGCACGCCGTGGTCCAGCACGCATACGCGACGTTGCGCGCGCTGGGTATCGAGGGGGCGCACATGGTCGGCCATTCGCGCGGCGGCTACCTCGTCTGCCGTCTCACGGTCGAACATCCCGAACTGGTCAAGAGCTGCACCATCGTCGACAGCAATACCTGCGCGCCGGGAACCGGGCGCAACGATTTCGTGTTCGCCAACATGCCGAAACCCGCGCTGAGCGCCGAGAGCCAGCGATGGGTGGTAGAGAAATATTCCTACAGCGGCGATCACATAACGGATGCCTGGATCGACGCCATGGTCGCGGTCGCCGGGCAATTGAAGTATGCCGAAGCGGTTCGCAAGATGACGTCGGACGGATTCCAATGGACGAAGTTCCTGCCCGGAATCCTCACCCAGAAGGAGGAGATGTTCCGGGTCCTGCGGAATCGCGGCATCCAGCGACCGGTCATGCAGGTCTGGGGCAGCGAGGATCCGACCGTGTCGTTCGAGCAGGCGATGGGCCTATACCGGATCCTCGCCGAGAAGGAACGCCGCGCCCGCTGGCAGGTCTTCCACCGCTGCGGCCACTACAGCTTCCGCGAGCACCCCAAGCGGTTCAACGAGGTGCTCCGGACTTTCATTCAGGCTCCGTGACCGGGGTGGAGGAGAGCGGAAATGGATTTTTCGCAGGCGAAATTCGTCGACGTCGACGGGATAAACACGCGCTACTTCGACAGGGGCACGGGCGAGACCATCGTCCTGTTCCACGGCGGCAATTTCGGCTCCCATCATGGCGCCGACTGCGCGGCCGACTGGAACCTCAATTTCGACGGCCTTGCCGAGGAATGCAGGGTCATCGCCGTCGACAAGATAGGGCAAGGCTATACCGACAACCCGGAGACCGACGACGACTACACCATGGCACGGGTGGTGAGGCACGCGCTGGGCTTCCTCGATGCGCTCGACCTCCAGGACTGCCATATCGTCGGCCACTCGCGCGGCGCCTATCTGACCTGCCGGATGACGCTCGAGAACCCCGCGCGCATCAAGTCCAACATCATGGTCGACACCAATACGCTCGGCCCCGGCCAGGGCCGCAACCACATCGTCTTCACCGACACGCCCAAGCCCTATCTCAGCCGCGAGAGCCAGCGCTGGGTGCTGGAGAACTATTCCTGGAACCCGAAAATCGTGACCGAGGACTGGCTCGACGAGCTGATGCGCGTGGCCGCTCTGCCGAAATACCTGAAGTCGGTCCGGAAAATGCTCGACGAAGGGCTGCTCGACCGGGTGTTCGTGCCGCAGCTCGGACGGGAGAAGAGGGATACGTTCGACCGGCTGATGAGTGACGGCACGCAGCGGCCGAACCTGATCGTCTGGGGGCTCAACGACCCGACGGCGACCATCGACCAGGGCTTCGCGCTCTATGAGATGGTGGTGCACAAGGAGCCGCGGACCGAGATGCATGTGTTCAACCATGCGGGGCATTTCAGCTACCGCGAGCACCCGGAGGCCTTCAACCGCCTGATTCTCGACTACGTGCATAGCCTGTAAGTCGCGGCTCTTGCGAAGGAGAGACAGGATGAGCGGTGCCCGCAGGCCCTACGACCCCCGCAGCCCGGAACTCCGCACGTTCCACGACGCGATTCCGGCGTTTCTCGAAGGAACCGACACGCCGCGGGACTACTTGGAACGCTGCCTGCAGGCGATCGGGGAGCGCGAACCGGACGTGAAGGCGTTCGTGACTACCAACATCGAAGGCGCGCGCGAGGCGGCGGACCGGTCCTCGGAGCGATACCGGCGGAACCGTCCGCTATCGGCGGTCGACGGCATGCCGGTCTGCATCAAGGACCTTTACGAGACCGTGGACATGCCGACCCAGATGAACAGCCCGGTCTACGCGGGATGGCAGTCCATTCGCGACGCCGCCCATGTTTACGCGCTGCGCAAGGGCGGGGCGGGGATCGTCGGCAAGACCGTGACCACGGAATTCGGCCAGGCCACGCCCGGACCGACCCGCAACCCCTTCGATCTCGCGCGTACCCCCGGCGGCTCTTCCAGCGGGACCGCCGCGGCGGTGGGCGCCGGCATGGTTCCCGCCGGCAGCGGAAGCCAGGTCAGGGGCTCGATCCAGCGCCCGGCGGGCTATTGCGGCAACTACGCGCTCAAGCCGACCTTCGGCGCGCTCAACCGCGGCGGCGGGCATTCGATGTCGCCGAGCCAGAGCGTGCTCGGCGTCCATGCCGGCTCTCTCGAAGATTGCTGGAGGACGGCGTTTCATATCTCGCAAACCGTCGGCGGCGACCCGGGACATCCGGGCCTGTTCGGACGGCCTGAGCTGGAGCAGGCGGTCAAGCCGCGCCGACTCGCACGCCTCGAGACCCGCGCCTGGTCGGAGACCGAGGACGAAACCAAAGAGATCTTCGAGAAATTCCTTTCGGATGTTGCCGGCGGGGGCGTCGAGATCGTCTCGCGCGCTGACGACGAGCGCATCGATGTGTTGGAGAAAGCCCTGCTCACCATCCCCGATTTCATGTTCGACATCTTCGCCTACGAGATGCGCTGGCCGACCTGGGGATACCGCGACATGGAGGGCGGTCTTCTCAGCGAAGCGGTCCTCGAGCGCCTGACCCGGGGGGAAGAGCTTTCGCCGGAGGACTACCGCGACCGTCTGGCGATGCGCGAAGAGCTGCGCCGGACGTTTTCGGCGCTCGCGGGCGAACTCGACGGCTATCTGACGCTGTCCGCCAAGGGTCCCCCGCCGGTCGGCATGCCGGTGGGAGACCCGGTCTACGGCGACGTATCCTCCTGCCTCGGTGCGCCGGCCTGGAACCTGCCCCTGCTCGCGGACCGCGGCCTGCCGATGGGAATACAGCTGCTCGGCCACCCGCACGAGGACTACGACCTGGCGCTTCGGGGTCGATGGTTCGTCGAATCGTTCATCGTCGCGTAGCGGATCGCTCCTGCCCATGCGAGTCCATGTCGATGCCTACGCGACCGAAGGCCCCGGCGATGTGGCAGGCCTCGAACGTATCCTTTCCGGATTGCCGACGGGCGACATCGCGCGCCTGGCGCTGGTCGCCAAGACGGAAGGCACCGCGACGATCAACGATTTCTCCCGCGAGCTCGCGCTGTCGTCCGCCGAACGGACGATAGAACGTATCGGCGGCGCGGACCTGCTCGGCGCTTCCACCCTCATCTTCTCGACCGGCTCCGAGGGCGTGCTGAGCCCGGTGGTCTACATGCTGGCAGCGATCGCCGACGACAGCGGCGGCGATGCGGAGCGCCTGGTCATCGGCGGCGGGCGGACGCGCGCGATGGCGGCAGGCGAGTTGGTCACGCCGACCCATGCCCGCCTGATCGCCGGCGCCGTGGGCGAGGCGATGGCCGAAGCCGGGCTCGCTCCGGATCAGGTTGCCCTGGTCTTCGTCAAAAGCCCGATTCTCAGCCACCGCGATGCCGCGGCGACCGGCGATCCCGCGGTCATCGCCCGGGCCGGATCGAGCGGCCAATCCCGCGGCGCAGCCGCGCTCGGCGTCGCGTTGGCGCTGGGCGAGCTGGACGATGCGGAGATCGACGACACCCGGATCGGCGTCGATCTGGACCGCCATTCGAGCCGGGCGATGAGCTTTTCCGGCACGGAGGTCGAGGTCGGCGAGGTTCTGGTCCTGGGCAATCGGCCGGGGGCCGGCGGCTCGACCAGGGTGTATTCCGGACCGATGGCCGATATTCTCGACGCGCGTTCGCTGAAGGACCTGTTCCGAAGGGCGGGTTGCGCTCTCGACGAAACCGGCGAGATCGCCTCGCCCGAACGGCTGCGGGCGGTCTTCGTGAAAGCCGGCGTGGCTCCGGACGGGCGGGTACGGGGCGAACGTACGACCGTCTTCCACAGCGACCTCGACCCCGACAAGCATATGCGAGCGACCGCGAGCGGCGTGATCGGCGGGATCCTCGGTACCGGTCAGGTCTTCGTCAGCGGCGGAACCGAGCATCAGGCGCCGCCCGGCGGCGGATTGTGCGCGTGCATCGCCGACGCGGGCGCCGCCGATGGCTAGCCTTCCTCCCGCGAGCCCCTATGCCGGACTCGGCAAGATCGGGCTGATCTGTCCTTCGACCAACACCAGCATCGAGCCGGAATTCCACCGGATGGCCCCGACGGGTCTGTCGATTCACGTCGCGCGCGCCTTCCAGGACGGGCCGCAGGCGCCGGCGCTCTATCGGCAGATCGCCGAGAACGTCGAAGGAGCCGCCCGCGATCTGGGTTCGGCCGGTGTCGATGCGATCGCGTTCGGCTGCACCTCGTGCACCTATTTCTTTCCCGGCGAGGTTCTGATCGAGACGATGACCCGGATGACGGGCGCGCCGGCGGTTCTGACCTCGGATGCGGTCGTCGCCGGCTTGCGGGCGCTGGGCGCGCGGCGGATCGCATTGGCCACGCCCAGGACCGATTTCGTCAACCGGCGCGAGACCGAATGGTTCACCGGGCACGGCTTCGAAGTCGTTTCCGTCGAAGGCCTCCAACTCGGCAAGACCGCGTCCGAACGTGCCGGCATCGGCCGGGTTGCGCTGGAGACCACCTACGAACTGGCCCGCCGGGTCGACCGGCCGGATGCGGATGCCGTCTTCATAAGCTGCACCAACCTGCCTTCTCTCGACCTGATCGAACGTCTCGAGGACGAGCTCGACAAACCCGTGCTGACCAGCAACCAGGCGACGTTCTGGCGCTGTCTGCGGGCGATGGGATCGACGATGACGGTTGAAGGCCACGGGCGCCTGCTGGCGCGGCATTGAACGCTCAGCCGAACAGGTCGAGCTTCCCGCCCAGCCCGCGCCTCTCCGCTTCGTTCAGCGCGTGCCGGGCAAGGGCCAGGTCGCAGATCGCCATGCCCTGGACGATCGCGAAGATGCGCTGCCGGGCATTCTCGCGGAACGGTCTGGTCTCCGCGACGACCTCGCCGATATGGCCGTCGATACGGGCCCGCAGCGCGTCCCGGCCGATTCGGCGGTCGTCGAGCCACGCCGCGATGTCGCCCAGCACCGTCGCGTAGTCGAAGTCGTCGACGACGAACCGGTCGATTTCCTCAAGAACGCCGAACGCGACCTCTTCGGTCTCGCCCATCGAGCACAGGAAGGCGCCCGGCGACAGCATGCCGGGTCGGACCACAGGGGATTCGGCGAGGGTCAGGGTGATCGCGATGTCGGCGCCGTCAAGCGCGTCCCGCGGGTCGTGCATGGCGACGAACCGGGCGGGCTCCCCGGCATGTCTGCGGCAGAAATCCTCGGCGCTTGCGTGTCGCCGCGCGACGACCCGGACCTCGTCGAGTTGGAAGGTCCGGGTGATGGCCGGAAACAGCTCTGCCGCGATCGAGCCGGCGCCGATCAGCGCCAGCACCCTGGAATCCCGTCGCGCCAGGTACTTGGCCGCGACCACCCCGGTCAGCGCCGTGCGGAAGCGGTGCAGCCAGGTTTCGTTCAACAGCCCGATCGGCGCGCCGGTCGCATCGTCGAACACGACGAGCATGTGGTGGGAATGGAAGCCACGATCCCGGGCGACGTCGCTGATCAGCCGGATTCCGGTGACGTTCTCGGAAATCAGGGTCGCGCCCTTCGACTTGTAACGCGCCGACACGCCGAGGCCCGAGCCGCCCAACAGGGCGGCCGGCTCGGACAGGCGGAATATGTCCCGGGTGCCGAGGTCGCGGAACGTCCGTTCGACGATCTCGAGCCCGGTGGCCACATCGAGCACCGCCTTGAGGTCGGCTTCCTTGAGCACCCTCAGTTGCGACACCGCCGTTGTCCTCGTTGCGCGTCCCGGCTGGACGGAGGGATACCGGATCGCGAGTATAGCGGGGTAGCGGGCGGGGGAGAGGCGCTCTGACCGACCGGCAAGGCATGGCCGAAGCGTTCAGCGGCGAGTGGAAGAAGCTCGGTTTCCTGATCGGCTTGGCGACGACCTGCTACTACCTCTACGTCGCGACCTGGGGCACGTTCAGCCCGGCGCTCGACCGCAGCCTGTTCATCTATGCCGGCGTGGCGCTGGCGATCTGCGTCCATCCGCTGGCCCGGACGATCCCGGCGCGGACATTCGACGTCGTCTTCCTGATTGCCGTGACCTACGCCACCTTCCGGTTCAACGACCGCTACCTCTACTTCGCCGAGAACGAAGGCTTCGACATCGGCGATTTCGACATGACGGTCGGCTGGATCATGATCCTCGGTGTCATCGAGGGCGGACGCCGCGCGCTCGGCATGGCCATGGCGATCATCTCGGGCGTGTTCCTGCTGTTCCTCTATTTCGGCGCCTGGGTCCCCTGGCCGTTCGTCCACAGCGGGTTCGACCTGCGCCAGATCGCGACCGCCCTTTACGCCCAGACCGACGGATTGTACGGCTCGATCACCTATGTGCTCGCCTCGAACCTGTTCCTGTTCCTGGTGTTCGGCACCTTCCTGATCCGCTCCGGCGCGTCGGACTACTTCACCGATCTCTGCCTGTCCTTCCTCGGCACTCGCCCGGGCGGCGGGGCCAAGGCCGCGGTCGGATCCTCCTTCATCACCGCCAGCATCTCGGGCTCGGCCTCGGCCAATGTCGCGATCACCGGCAGCATCACCATCCCGATCATGATGAAGACCGGCTATCGCCCGGCGGTGGCGGCGGGGATCGAGGCCGCGGCCTCGACCGGCGGGACGATCATGCCGCCGGTGATGGGGGCGTCGGCCTTCATCATGGTGGCGCTGACCGGCTTCTCCTACGGGACGATCGTGATCGCCGCCACGATCCCGGCGCTGCTCTATTTCCTCAACGTCTATCTGCAGGTCCATTTCTATGCCCGGCGCAACGGGCTGAAGGGGCTGCCCGCCGAGGACTGTCCTTCCTTCCGCGACACCCTGAAGAAGGGCTGGGCATACCTGGTGCCCATCGCCGTGGTCGTGGTCATGGTCTATCTCGACTATTCGCTCAGGCGCATCGGCATGCTGGCCATCGTGAGCGTCATCGCGGCCAGCTGGCTGACGCCGCGGCCGATGGGCCCGCGCGCGATCGTCGTGGCGCTCGCCGAGGGCGCGAAGAGCTCGCTGCCGATCATCGCCATCGCCGGCCCGGTCTCGATCATTGCCGGCGCGGTGCTGCTTCCCGGCACCGGGATCCGCATTACGGGCATGATCATCGACCTCGCCGAGAGCAATCTCGCATTCACGGTGATGTTCATCTTCGTGATCGGATACATCCTGGGCATGGGGCTGTCGGTGATCCCGGCCTATGTGATCCTGGCGACCCTCGCGGCGCCTGCGCTGATCCAGCTCGGCATCCCGGTCATGGCCGCCCACCTGCTGGTGCTGTGGTGGGGTCAGGCCTCGAACGTCACCCCGCCGGTCGCGCTGGCCGCCTATATGGCGGCGGGGATTTCGAAGCAGCGATTATGGCCGGTCTGCAACGTCGCCATGGTCAAGGCGATGGCGATCTTCTACCTGCCGGTGCTGTTCGTCTATCAGCCGGGATTGCTGCTGCAGGGAAGCGTGTGGAGCATCGTCATCACGATCGCCTCGCTGGCGCTGGGCGGGCTGGCGATCTCCGCCGGTATCGAGGGCTTCTACTATGCCCGGCTCTCGCTCGCCGCGCGGGTGCTCTCGATCGTCATCGGGATCTTTCTGGTCCTGACCCACGGCGTCTACGCGCTGATCCCGGTGGCGTGTTTCGCCGCCTTCACGGCCTGGCAGGTTCGAGAGAGCAGGAGGGGCGGCGCTGTTCCCGCCAGCCGGCCCGATTGCTAATGTGACCCGCGGGAACGCAGGAAAGGGAGGCTTCGAATGAAAAGACTCGTTACCACGACGCTCGCATCGGCGGCGGTGCTGGCGCTGGCCCAGACGGCGGCGGCGCAAAGTCTGGTCCTCGGCACCAGTTCGCCCGGCGGCAGCTACTTCCTGATGGGCGGCGGGCTGTCGACCGCGATAACGCGCGATCTGGAAGGCATCACGCTGTCGACCCGGACCACGGCGGGCTCGACCACCAATATGCGGATGCTGAGCCGCGAGGGCGGCGGGCTCAATCTCGGTCTCGCCAATCTCGGCGCGGTCTACAACGCGGTCACCTCGACCGGAAAGTTCAAGGGCAAGCCGCCGGCCAAGAACGTGCGCGCCCTGATGGCGCTCACCATCTCGCCGATCCACTGGGTGACGCTCGCCAAGGACAACATCAAGGCGTTCGGCGACCTGGCCGGGAAGCGGGTCTCGTTGGCCAAGGCCGGCAGCGGCACCGCGGCCAACGCCGACCTGATCCTCCGGACCGTCGGCGTGCGCGACAAGATCAAGGCGCAGTTCCTCGGCTTCAGCGAGGCCGGCAACGCGCTGCGCGACGGCAATATCGATGCCTTCGCCGTGGCGTCCGCCGTCCCGGTTCCGGTGGTCAGCGCGATGGCGGCGACCCGCAAGATCCGCCTGATCCCGCTCGCGCCCAACGAGCTCAAGGCGGTGCTCGGCAAGAACCCGGCCTTCGCACCCTACGTCATCAAGGCCGCGGATTACGGCGATGGTGTGGTCGCCGACGCCCAGTCCTACGGCGTGCCGTCGACGATCATGGCCCAGGACAGCGTGCCGGACGAGACGATCTACCGCATCGTCAAGTACGTCTTCACCGACAAGACCAACAAGTACATGAAGACGGTCTACAAGTCGTGGAACCCCACCGCGGGGATCGCGGTGTTCAAGAACGCCGGCATCGAGCACCATCCGGGCGCGTTGAAGGCCTACAAAGAGCTCGGCATGACGAAATAGCGCGGCACAAACGGACCGGGCGAAAAAGGGGCCATCCGGCCCCTTTTTCCATCGGATCGTCGGTTTGAGAATCGATCGGAGGAACGCCCGCAGCGTCGATCCTCGAGCGGTTGTCCGGCGCGCGCTCGGTATCCATCCGATGAAGGCCGCCTCGCCGGAGAGCGCTGAAGCGGCACCGCCTGTGCGGACAGCTTGGCGGAATGAAAGAGCCCCTGAAAACATCAATGTTTTCAAGGGGACTTATATAGATAACTTGACCGGGAGGTCCGCGGCATTTCTTCCGTCATGCCCGGACTTGTTCCATTGCTGTCCGGTTCAATTCCGGCCGACCGGGCGAACGGCCTGCGTAGCGGAGGGTTTCCGATGGATCGGCCGGCTCGGGCCGCGAATTTCGGCGCGCCGCCGTCTCCCCCATCACGTCATGCCCGGACTTGTTCCGGGCATCCACGTCTTGCGGCGTCGCGCTGCGGGCCGGGAGCGGGCGAGGCGGCGGAGGGGCGTGGATGCCCGGAAC
>JAPPIT010000029.1 GCA_028820505.1 Defluviicoccus sp. | reverse complement strand
CCCGTACCGAAAACTCATCGCTGGATGAATCTCAGGGATAAGCAGGAAAAACAAAGCGTGGATGGTCGGCCTTCGCCGACCATGACGGTGAGGAGACACGGGTAAAGGCGCTTCTAGTTGAAACGGATACCCCCTAAAACCTGAGCCTCGCCTTCAGCACCTTGCCGGCCGGGCCCCTGGGGAGGGCGGCCTCGATGCGGACGTGGCGGGGGTACTTGTAGCCCGCCATGCGGCCGCGGCAGAAGGCGACGATGTCCTCGGCCGCCGCCGCGCCGGGCCGCTTGAGGCTGACGAAGGCGGCGATGTCCTCGCCGAGATCGTCGTCGGGGATGCCGATCACCGCGGCCTCGGCGATGTCCGGGTGGGTCATCAGCACCGCCTCGACCTCGCCCGGCGCCACGGTGTAGCCGCCGCGCAGGATCATGTCCTTCTTGCGCCCGACGATCCGGACATATCCCTCGACAGACAGGGTCGCGAGGTCGCCGGTCCGGAACCAGTCGCCCTCGAACACCGATTCGGTCTCGCCGGGCCGGCCGAGATAGCCGGTCATCCGCGCCGGGCTGCGGATCCAGAGCTCGCCGGTCCCGCCCGCCTCCAGCGCGGCGCCCTCGTCGTCGACCGCCTTGAGTTCGACGCCCGGCACCGCGCGCCCGATTGCGTCGGGCAGGTCGGCCGGGTCCGCCGCGCGGTAGGAGATCGGCCGGAACAGCTCGGTCATGCCGTAGCCCCGGACGATGCGCACCCCGGTCCTCTCGCGCCACAGGCTCGCAAGCTCCCACGGGCAGGGCGCCGCGCCGGAGAGCGCGTAGCGGAGGCTGGAGAGGTCGGCGCCGGCGAGCGCCGGGCTGTCGAGGATGCGCCGGAACATGGTGGCGACGCCGGGGAACACGGTGACGCGATGGCGTTCGATGGCGGCGAGCGCGTCGCCGGGATCGAAGCGCGCGAGGAAGGCGACCGACCCGCCGGAGAGCAGCGGCGCGAGCACCGAGCCGAAGATGCCGAGCGAATGGGCGAGCGGCAGGGCCGACAGCGAGACGTCGTCCTCCGAGAGGTCCATCACCGGTCCGCGCCAGGATTCGAGCGCCCACGCGACCGCGGCCTGCGACAGCAGCACCCCCTTGGGGTCGCCGGTGCTGCCCGAGGTGTAGAGCACGATCGCGGCGTCGCCCGGCCCCGTCGCGGCGGCGGGGAAATCCGCCTCCTCCGCGCCGATCGCCTCGATCCGGCGGTCGGGCGCGAAATCGGCGAGGATGCGCTCGCGCTCGCCGGCCGCGAGCCGCGGGTTGACCGGCAGCACCGTGGCGCCCGCCTTGAGCCCGCCGAACAGCGCGACGACGGTCCCGACCGGATCGTCGAGGCAGAGCGCGACCCGGCTGCCGCGCCCGATCCCCCCGGCCGCCAGCGACGCGGCCACCGCCCCCGCCCTGCCCTCGAAGCGCCGCCAGTCGACCGCGCCGCCGTCCGCCAGCAGCACCGTCTTGCCGGGCCGCTTCCGGGCCTCGGTCTCCAGCAGTTGCGCGAGGTGGTCGGCCATCGCGGGCTACGGCCCGTCCGGTTGGGATCGAACCGTTGCTGCTGCTCCCCTTTCGTCATGGTCGGCGCAGGCCGACCATCCGCGAGTTTTTTCTTGTGGGCCGGCGCCGAGCGAGAAAACAAAAAACAAATCGTGGATGGTCGGCCTACGCCGACCATGACGGGGAAAGGGCAAGGGCGGGAACGGTTCCATCTGTACCGGACGCGGGCTACGGCAGCAGCGCCTCCACGTCGATGCCGTCCCACACCTCGGACGGGAAGCTGTGCCGCGGGGTGAAGGAATCGAGGCTCGGCTTGGCGGTGGCGTCGACACCCCACTTGGCGGTGAACCCGTCATTGCCGGCGGTCGAGGGGTCGAGGTCCGAGCCGCGCGCGCCGGAGACCACCATGATGTCGCGGTCGGGCTGGCAGCGCGTGGCGATCGCCCAGTTGACCTCGCGGTCGTCGAACACGTCGATATCGTGGTCCACCACCACGACGCGCTTCATATAGAGGTCGGCGCCGAGCACCGCCATCATCGCGTTCTTCGCCTGGCCTTCGAGCCGCTGCTCGATGGAGACGAAGCAGGTGAACGGGCTCGGCACCCGCACCGCCCGGACCGAGGGGATCATCGCCCGCACCGCGCGGTAGAGGTTGGCCTCCATCGGGATGGTGGACAGCAGCATGTGGTCGAGATGGCCCACCGTGATGTCGTGGAACATCGCGCCTTCGCGGTGGGTCACGGCGTTCACCTGCACCACCTCGCGGTCGCGCGCGCCGAGGCTGTAGCCGGTGAACTCGCCGAACGGCCCCTCGGCGACGCGGGCGCGGGGCAGGATCTCGGCTTCGACGATCATCTCCGCCTGGGCCGGGACCAGCACGTCCGAGGTCTCGCAGCGGACCAGTTCCAGCGGCTCGTCCAAGAGCCCGCCCATGATCCCGCGCTCGTCCTCGTCGATCGAGCCGATGGCGAGGCAGCCGAGGGCGATCGCCGGATGGACGCCGATGGCGAACGCCACGGGCAGCGCCTCGCCGCGCGACTCCGCGACCTGGTAGTACTCCCAGAGATGCTTGCCGAGCGTCAGGTGGATCGAGGTGGTGTCCCTGCCGGTGATCATCAGCCGGTTGTAGGCGCAGTTCCACATGTCGCCGTCGGGGTCCTTGGCGAACGAGATCGCGGCGGTGATGTAGGCGCCGCCGTCGCCCTCATGGTGTTCGAGCTGGGGCAGGCGCGAGAGGTCGATGTCGGCGCCCTTGAGCACCACGTCCTTGCACGGCCCGGTATTGACTTCGCGCGGCGCGACCGGCTCCTCCATCGCCTTGAGGTATTTCTCCAGCATCCCGCGGGACGGCGCGTTCATCGCCATGGCGAGCCGCGACCGGCTGGCGTGGAGGTTGGTGAGCACCGGGTAGTCGCTCCCCCGGACGTTCTCGAACAGCAGAACCGGGCGGCGCTTCGCCTCCTTCTCGATCTTGACCACCGCGGCCGTCACCTCGTGGCCGGGGTCCATCTCGCGGGAGACGGTCACGAACTCGTCCGGCCGTTCGGCGCGCACGCGTTGGAGGAAGGAGGGAAGATCCTGGGCCATGTCTCGCCTTCGCCGGTGATATCCGCGCGGCACGCTAGCGAAAGGGAGGGGGGCTCACAAGCGCGGGGCGGGGCGAAATCAATCCGGCGTGTAGTGCTCCACCCCGTCGAGGTCCTCGTCGCGGCCGCGCAGCTCGATCACGTTGAGGTCGGGGTCGCGCACGAAGACCGAGACGTTGCCGTCCTCGCCGAACCGGACCGGGCCCTGGCGGATCTCGATGCCGTTGCTCTTCAGCGCCCGGACGGTGTCGGCGACCGAGGCGACGCGGAGCGCGACGTGGGTGATGCCGGCGTATTTGGTGCCTTCGACGTCCATCAGCACGTTGCGCCCGCCATGGTCGTCGTTGGCGTTGACCACGAGGTTGATCTCGACGCCCCGCGGGTTGCGGATGATGATCACCGCGTCGAACTCCACCTCGCGCTCCAGCTCGAAACCAAGAGCGCGGTAAAACGCGAGCGCCCGGTGGGGGTCGGACACCCGGATCCCGATATGGTCGACCTGCTCGATCGAAATGGTTCCGGCGGTCATCTTCGCCCTCCCGTTTCTGGGCGGGCATATTCTAGCCGCGCGGCGGCGCGAGGCGATAGCGGGGTCGGCATCGTTCTCCTTACGGTAGTGCAAAGCCTATATCGTTCTACTTCCGTAATGGGGCGGTTGCCGTCAAGCACGACCTTCAACGGCCGACCGTCCTG
>JAPPIT010000133.1 GCA_028820505.1 Defluviicoccus sp. | reverse complement strand
CAAACCGACAAAAATCGCCAGTCTCCTACCCGGTTAGACCGGGAGACAACACCACGTCGCGCGCGATGTCGGGCTGATCGCCCCGATCCTCGGCCGGCGTGCGATGTACCAGTTCGGGATGCGGCTCCCGGTCGGCGAGGAGGGCACGGTGGGCGCGGGTCTCGGCCCGCCGCAGCGCCCGGGCAGGCGCTCCTTCATCGCGCCCACCGTCACCTTCGACGAGACCTATCGCGGCGAGACCGGCGGGGTGCGCTACGAGATCCACCTTATCCCGTCCGAGACCGAGGACCAGTGCGCGGTCTGGCTGCCCGATCTCAGGGTGCTGCTCTCGGCGGATGCGGTCTACGAATCGTTTCCCAACGTCTATGCGCTGCGCGGCACGCGATTCCGCGACCCGATGGCGTGGGCGCGCGGGCTCGACCGGCTGAAGGAGTTCGGCGCCGAAACCCTGGTGCCGCATCACGGCCGCCCGGTCGAAGGCGCGGACCGGATCGCCCGGCTGCTGACCGACTATCGCGACGCGGTCCAGTACGTCCACGACCAGACGCTGCGCCACATGAACAAGGGCTGCACGCCCGAGGAGATCGCCGACATCGTCTTCATGCCCGAGCACCTGCGCGACCACCCCTGGCTCGGCGAGTATTACGGCTCCTACAAGCACGCGATCCCGGCGATCTATGCCGGGTATCTGGGCTGGTACGAGGGCGACCCGGTGGCGCTCGATCCGACCCCGAGGGCCGAGCGCGCGTCCCGTTTCGTGGACCTCATGGGCGGGCGGGGAACGGTCATGGAGCGCGCGCGCGAGGCGCTCGACGGCGGCGACGTGCAGTGGGCGGCCGAGCTCGCGACGCTTCTGGTGCGCGCCGACCGGACCGACGGGGAGGCCCGCAACCTGAAGGCCGACGCGCTCAGGCGCTGGGCCTACGGGCGGAAGAATGCGACCTGGCGCAACTGGGGGCTCACCGCCGCGCTGGAGCTCGAGGGCAGGCTCGACCTCCCGGGCGGCGGGATGGTTCTGGGCTCGCCCGAGCAGGTGCGCGGCTTTCCCCTCGCCCAGATCATGAACGTGATGACGGTGCGCCTCATGGCCGAGGAATGCCGCGAGACGCATCTCCGCGTCGCCTTCGTGACGACCGATTCCGGCGAAGGCTGCGCGCTCGAGATCCGCCGCGGCGTCTGCCAGTTCCACGCCGCCCCGCCGCCCGACTGCGACGCGACCGCGCGGTTCGACCGCTTCTTCCTCCTCGACTGGGTGTTCGGGCGCGCGGACTTCGAGGCGGCGATCGGCGAGGGGCGGGTCTCGGTCGAGGGCGACCCCGCCGCCGTCGGGGAATTCCTGGCGAAGTTCGAGCCGTTCAACCGCGCGGAAGAAATCGCCATCGCCGCCCGCTGAGCGCCGCGAATCTCCCTCTCCCCGCGGGGAGAGGGACGGGGTGAGGGACCGCTCGGGCGCCGCCTCAGTAGTCGAGGGTTCCCCGCAGCACGGGCTGCACCTTGCCGCCGACGCGGATCGTCTCGCCGATGTCGAGATAGAGCCGCGACGGGCGGGCGATCTCGAAACCCTGCTCGACGATCGCCGGCCCGCGCCTGCCGAGGTCGCGCAGATGGGCCGCGAGCGCCGCGTTCGCGCTCCCCGTCGCCGGGTCCTCGTGCGCCGTGCCGTGGAAGGTCAGCATGCGGGCGGCGAAATCGGCGCCCGCGCTGTAGGGCTCCCCGGCGAAGACGAAGAGCGACAGCCACCCGCCGGCGGCGACCTCGCGGTAGACGGCGGGATCGATCTCCACCCGCCTGAGCGCATCGAGCGTGCGGACCCCGACCAGCAGGAACCACGGCCCGACGGTGGCGAACCGGCAGGGGAAGCGCGCATCGAGGTCGGCGGTCGCCAGCCCGGCCAGCGCCGCCGCCCGCGCCGGCGCGACCGCGTCGCCGAGCGCCACCGGCGGCGGCGTCATCCAGGCGATGCCGCCGGGCTCGAAGGTCACGCGGACCCGGCCGGCGGCAAGGTCCAGCACATACGCGCCGCCGGCCCGTCCCAGCACCCAGGCGGTGCCGATCGTCGGGTGTCCGGCGAACGGGAGCTCGCGGTCCACCGTGAAGATGCGGACGCTCGCCTCGCCGAGGCGCTCGTCGGTGACGAAGCTCGTCTCGGAGAAGTTCATCTCGCGGGCGACGGCCTGCATCTCCGCGCCGTCGAGGCGGGCGCAATCGCGGATCACGGCGAGCTGGTTGCCGGCGAGCGGCCGCTCGGCGAATACGTCGACGATGGTGCAGTCCATGCGGGCGGTCCCGTCGGCGGTCATCCCTATCGCCGCCTTTGTCGGCGGGACGGCGCCACGGGTCAAGCGCTGGGGAGCGTTACCGCCTCCGTCCCCCCGCCGTCACCCCGCACTTGTTCCGGAGTGATGACAGGGGGGGACAAGGACGGCGGGCGCGGGCGTGCCGCAATCCGCGTCCGGACCCGGACAAGCCGAAAAAATGGGGCGGCCGAAGCCGCCCCATAGATGGAAACTCGGTGAGGAAAAAGCGGTGGCTAGAACACCACCTTGATGCCGGCGACCGAAACGACTCCGCTGTTCTCGTTGTTCCCGTCGTCGCTCTCCGATTCGGTGCCGATCACGTTGAGGTGCACCTTCACGCCCGGACCCATCGCCCGCGCGTAGGAGCCCATGACGGCGGTATAGGAGGCCTGGCTGTTGTCCTTCTCCCCCATAACGCCCGTGAGGCTGAACGAATTGGCGCCCTGGACGAACCGCACGCCGACATCGGTGAGCTGGCCCTGGCCAGCCTTGTTTTCGTCGGTCACCTGCTTGTGGGCAGCAGCTACGCGGAAGCCGCCGCCGAAGTCGATGCGCCCGGCGACGAGCCAGTCGCTCCGGTCGTCGTCCTTCTTCCCCTCGGCGCCCTGGTAGGCCGTCATGCCGGCACCGATGCCGAAGCCGACATCGCCGAACTTGCCGGTGTAGTTGACGGCGCCCTCCAACCCGTTATTGGGGCCGTCCTCCGTGTTGAACCGCGAGTTGGTATCGGCATTCATGCGGTTCGGCGAGTAGGTCAGTCCGATCTGGAATCCGCCGAGCTTCGGCGAGATATACGTCACCTTATCCGCGTCGCCGGTGTCCAGGCGCGAGTGCTGCATTATGTAGTGACCGCCGCCTGCAACCCCCGCGTTCGGGATCCAGTCGTTGACGTCGAAGCTGAGCGTCTCGCCCACCCCCGTCGCCCAGGATCCGCTGAGCCCGGTCAGCATCTTCACCGGGGCACCGCCGGTGCCGCCGAGGATGATCTTGCCGAACGAGCCGGAGACCGACAGGAAATACTCGTCGATCGGGTCGCTCTCGCTGTGGGTCTGCGAACCCTCAAGCTGTATGTGGGCGTGGATCTTCAGGCCGTTGTCGGTGGTTGCGCGACCGTTGAAGTAGATTTCCGCGTCCGTCCGGACATCGAGCCCTGTCGTGTCGGGCGCCATGTCCTTGCCGCCCTGCTTCTGCTCTTCATTCAAGATGCCGCCGACGAGCGCGTCGTAGTAGCCGTTCACCGAAATGGACGGCTTCATCATCTTCTTGTCGGCCGCCAGCGCCCCGCCCGCGAGCATCGTCGCGGCGACGAGGGCCGTGCCGGCCATCAAATGCGTTCTCATAGCCCCTCCATGGAGTTGTTGAACTACTGCTACTGCGCAGAAAGACATGGAGAGGAACTGCATGACGAATTTGCATACTCGAAGCGCGGCGGAACTCCCTCAATGGATTGAATTCAAACATTTTCCTGCTTATCCTTGAAGTTCCACCGTTGGGAGTGTATGTTCCGGTTATGTT
>JAPPIT010000203.1 GCA_028820505.1 Defluviicoccus sp. | reverse complement strand
TCGCGAAGCATGTCCGCCCGACCGCCGACATGCTGTGGTCGCGGATCGCCAAGGCGCGCGTGCTCGACATCGCCCGCGCGGTGTTCGGCCTCGCCTGGGCGTCGGCGCGCTCCAAGTACAAGAAGCCCGCGCTGGCCGAGGCGATGGAAGCCGCCTTCGCCGCCGGCGACCCGCCGGTCGGCGTCAGCGCCGCGATGCACGCGGCCGCGCTCGCCTGGGTCCCGCCGGGCTTCGCGGCGTTCGACACCGGGCGCATCGCGGACGGGGCGGACGGCGCCGCCACTACCGCCGACGCCCAGCCGCAGCCCGATGTTGCCGGCACGGATCCGGCTCCCGACGCCGGGACCCGGGATGCGGACGCCCCGGCGGCGCCGGAGTCCGGACCGCCGGCCGGCGATGACGGCCATCCCGGCAACGGCGCGCCCAGCGGCAACGAACGCGCCGCACACGCGGACCCGGCGAGCGCGACGCGGACGGATGCCGGCGGGGACGAACCGGACGGCGCCGAAACCGCCGCGCCGGTGCCGGCGAACGGCCGCCACAGCGGCGACGGGCTCGACATCCCCGAGTTCCTCCGCCGCGTCTGACCGGCCGGCCGCTTCCCGGAATCGCCCCGCCCGGATCTCCGCGCGGGGCGTTTCCTTCCCGCATCCCGATCATGGAGGTTTCCGCATGGACCCCGCCGCCGCAACGCCGCCCGCATCCATCCGCGCCCGCATCCACGAGAGCGCCGTCAAGCGCGTCACCCGCATCTACGCCGCCACGCTGGCCGACATCTTCGCCGAGACCCTCCAGAACAGCCGCCGCGCCGGTGCCACGCGGGTCCGCATCGCCGTTTTCGGGTCCAGCGGCGCGCCGGACGCCGACGAGCCGTATTTCACCGTCACCGTGGCCGACGACGGCGCCGGCATCGCCGATCCGGCCGTCCTGCTGAGCTTCGGCGAGAACGGCTGGGACGACGCCCTGGTCCGGCGCGAGGACGCCGCCGGCTTCGGCTTCGCCAGCCTCGCGCGCCGCGACTGCGCCGTCTCGTCCCGGCGGCGCTCGACCGGCGGTGAGCTGGCGCCCGGCTGGCGCGTCGAACTCGCACCGGAGCACTTTCTCGGCGAGGCGGCCGCCGAGGTTCGGGCCGACGAGCAAGCCCCGTATCCGCACGGAACGGCGGTTTCGTTCCGGGCGACGGAACATGCCGCCGCGATCCGCAACGCGGCCGAGACCGCCGCCCGGCACTACCCGCTGCCGGTGATCTTCGAGGACCGCACCGAGGACGGGACCGCAGGTCCGGAAGATCTGCCGCGCCGCGCCTTCCTCGACGGCGCGGTCCACGCCGAGGCGTGGCGGGGCCTCGTGTTCGGCGTCTTCAGGAACCGCCATGCAGGCTACAACCCTCCCGACCTCAACTTCCATGGCCTGACGCTGGCGCTCCGCCTGCCCACGGTCGAAACCGTCCACGGCGCCACCTGGACCGTGCTGGCGGACGTGGACGACTGCCCAGACCTGGAGCTGGTCCTGCCGGCCCGCAAGGAGGCGGTCGAGAACGCCTTTCTGAAGGAGATGCGTGCGGCCGCCCGCCTCGCGGTCTACCGCGCCATGGCCGCCGATCCGAACCCCCGTCCCGCCTTCGAGGACTGGACGCGGGCGCGCGCGGCCGGCATCGAGATCGCGCCGCCGCCGGCCGTGCTGCGCCCCTGGCGGCCCGCCATTGCCCATGTCGACGACTGGCGCGATCCGCCGAAGCTCGCCGACGTGGGCCGCGACACCCTGGTCATGGACTGCCATCCCGAGCCCCACCAGGCCCAGGCGCTGTGGCGTGCCGCCGAACGGGGCGGCGCGGCGTCGCGGCTGTTCGAGGCCGACCTCAGGCTGGAAGGCTATGGCTGGTACGACGGGCTCGACCGGGTGGCCGGCATGGCCGTCGAAATCACGCTGGACGGCAAGCCCCATGCGCTGGACGACGCCCCGTTGCCGGAACGGTCGGGGCCGTGCGTCGCAGACCTGCCGCCCAGGCCGGACGCGGTCCGCATCGAACTCGCCGTGCGGGCGGCGGAGGGTCCGGCGGATGTCCTCTTCCTGCCGGCCGATGTCGCTTTCGCCGGCGAGGCCTGGTCCCACGTCGACGACGCCCTGCCGCTGGTCACCGCGGACAGCACGCTCCAGCCCCACCAGCTCGCCGCGCTGCTCCGCAACGGCTTCTTCTCGCCGTCGGACGAGTTCGACGCGGACAGCTACGAGACCCAGAGCGACCGCTTCGACGAGGAAGCGCTGCACCTGGCGACCCGGCTGCTGCTGTCGGACGACGAGGCCTGCCGGCAGTCCATCGCCGAGGCGGTGAGGCGCCAGCTCATGTGGCTCGTTCCCGGCGACCGCGCCGTCGACATCCGCATCCGCCGGCCCGACATCACGGTGACGCTCGCCGCCGCCGGGGAGGCCGCGCGATGAGCCGGCGGTTCACGGTGCAGTGCGGGTATGCCACGCATTACGCGAACACCGTCACCGTCGAGGCCGACACGCTCGAGGAAGCGCTGAAGAAGGCCGTCGCGACGGCCAACGAGGACGCCGAGGGGTGGCGCCCGACCGATCATTGTTCCGACACCTTCGTCGATGCCGTCTGCGAGGGCGCCGGGGGAGATCCCTGGGGCGACGACGCGCTTCCGGTCCCCGGCCGGTTCTCCGAGCGCGGCGAGCCGCCCGTCGTCACCCTCACCGGCCCGGTCCCGCCCGGCGCCGTCGAGGTCTCGGGCGGCCGGGCGCTGGTCCGGATCGTCCGCGCGGCCGGCACGGTGACGACGGAACTCCGCGACCCGCCGCACCCGCCAGCGAACAAGCCCCTGGTGACGGTTTCGGTCGATCCGGGCGGCAGGCCCGACGTCCGGGTCGAGGGCGGTGCCGCAAGGGTGCGCATTCTCGACGGCTGATCCGGTCCGCGAGGCCGCCGGTCCATTCTTCCCCGATCCCGGCCCGCGCCGCCCGGAGGGGAGGCCGGCCGCCCTTCGGTCGCGAAGCGCCGGGGCGCGGGAGCGTCCCGGGTCCGCCCCGACCCCCAACCGCCAACGGGAGACCCGTCAATGACGCCCGAATTCGTCGATTCCGCGCGGTCCATCGCCGCGGCCGCGCCGCCGCCCGCCCCGAACGCCGAATCGTGTCTGGAGATCGCCGACGAGGCGCAGAAGCGCGCCATCGCCCGCGCCGTCTGGACCGACCTGCTGTGGCTCATGCCGCCCGACCGCACCGTCACCGTCACGGTGCGCGACGGCAGGGTCCATGTCGAGCTCGGCCCGGCCGAGGCGAGCCCGGCAGCGCCCGCCCACGCCTGACCGCGCTCCATGCCTCGATCCGCGCGCCGTCCCGGCCGGCGCCGGGCGGGGCGTACTTCCATCCACCCATCCGGGGAGGTTGCCATGCCCGACGCACCGGGCTTCGACGAGATGCCGATCTACGACATGCGCGCCGCGCCCGCCCCGGATCGGCGTCCGGGGCAGGCCTCGGTCCGGGAGGCCGCGCGCCGCCGCCGGCTCCGAACCCGTTTCCTGCGCGCCGGGCGCGAAGCGGTCGACGACCGCGAGCTGCTCGAACTGCTGCTGTCCGGGTGCCACGGCGCGAACGACGCCGGGGACCTGGCCGGCCTTCTCCTCGACACCTTCGGCACCGCGCCGCGCGCGCTCGCCGCCCGGCCGGACCGGCTGCGCACCGTGCCCGGGCTCTCCGAGGGCGCCATCGCCGCTCTCAAGGCCGCCGAGGCGCTCGGCATCCGCATGGCCAGGGAGGAGGTGCCGGAGACCGTCCGCCCCTCCCTCGGCAGCTACGACAAGGTCATCGAATACTGCCGAACGCTGGCCGGCCATC
>JAPPIT010000107.1 GCA_028820505.1 Defluviicoccus sp. | reverse complement strand
GAGGC
Organism: Defluviicoccus sp.; assembly: GCA_028820505.1. GTDB lineage: Bacteria > Pseudomonadota > Alphaproteobacteria > MPNO01 > MPNO01 > MPNO01. Next base: position 3,844 of record JAPPIT010000107.1, on the reverse strand, counting down.
GGCGGAGGGACGTGGATGCCCGGAACAAGTCCGGGCATGACGAGATGGGGCCAGATGTTGGAGAACGCGCATCACCCGACCTTGTCCCCGCCTCTCGGCGCAGAGCCCCCCGACCGCCGAACCGGACAGCAGTGGAACAAGTCCGGGCATGACGAAAATGGGCCGGGCGCGCCCGCCCTCCCCCGGCCCCTCCCGCAAGCGGGAGGGGGGAAAGCAAGGAGAGGTCGGGGTGAGGGGGCCTGCCGCGCGACAGCCGGTTGCGATCGTGCCCGGTCGGAAACCGCTATAGAGGCTCGGGTCGCGCTCCGCCCCGCGCCCCTCGTCATTTCGACCGGAGCGCGAAGCGGGGGTGCCCTATTCGAAGACGGAAACTTCCGAAACGGGACATTGGGTGTTGTGGAGCCTCGACAGCTCCTCTCGACGATGCCGGTCTGACCGCTTCATGCGGGTCCGGCATGGAAATCCCCGCAACCGGCATTTTTCTTGCCGACGCCGGCAAGCTATCGGATCGGATATATCGAGTGTGAGATTACGCTTTTGCGGCAGACGGTGGGATTCGCGGTAGAAACAGTGTCAGGGACTTCGCGGTCCGTGCCCGGGGACGCCTCGCGCCGCCTCCCGGTTCCTTTCGGGGAGCGTAGACGCCGTCGCGACTCGAAGGTGGAAGGACCCCGGCCCGGGTGACGACCCTCGACGCCAGCCTCCGCGATGTTGTCCTCTCCTATCTCAAGCGCTCGGGATTGAGCGGCTTGCAATTCGGCGAACTCGCGCTCGGCAATCCGGATTTCGTGCTCGGCCTCGACAAGGGGCGTTCCCTGACGCTCGATACCGCCGACAGGGTGCTCCGTTTCATGGGCGAGCCGCCCATCGGGCCGATTTTCCGGCGCGAGGTGGAGGCTTTCCTCAAGGTCACGGGAACGAAGCAGGCCTGTCTCGGGCGGAAGGCCGCCGGAGATGCCGCATTCGTCGACAAGCTCCGGCTGGGGTCGTCTCCCCGGCTGTCCACGGTCCAGCGGGTGCGGGCGTGGATTCGCGAGACGGCGAGCGAAGCGGAGCGCGCGTCCATCGTGCGGACGCTGGCGGCCGGCGGAGAGACCGGGGCGGACCTGGCGCGGGACCCGGCCAAGCTGCGCGTGCTGGTCGAGGCCGAATCCGGCTCGCTCCCGGATGAGTCCGGGCCATCGAGGCGGGAGGCGCCCGCCTTCCTGACCGCCCGCCAGGCGGCGGCTTTTCTTTCGCTCTCCCGCCGAACGCTGGATCGCTACCGGTACTCCGGATCGGGGCCGGCATTCCACAGGTTCGGAGGCCGTATCGCATACGCGCGCGCCGATCTGGAAGAGTGGGCCGCGCAGAGACGAAGGGGACGGCCTCCGAAGACGGATTGACCGGAAGGATTGCCTTACCGGTCTATCGGCGTTGGAGGCCGCGGGGAGGAGGCGAAATCGGCCACGATTTCGTAGCCATGGGACTCAAGCCGCCGGGCGAGCGCGGCGATGTGGAGAGGTCCGATCTCGCAGCAGCCGCCCACGATCGCCGCGCCGGACGCCACCCATGCGAGGGCGCGATCGGAGTAGGCGTCCGGACCGAGATCGTGGCGCGCCTCCAGAACGTCGACGGTTCCGCCCGGTTCCAGGCCTTCGACCGAAACGAATCCGTTGGCGTAGGCGCCGAACGGAATCCCGGTTTCGGCCAGCGCGGTCATCGCCGGGCCGGTGGCCTCCGGGCTCGAACAGTTGATCAGAACCGCCGCCGCGCCGGCGTCCGCAGCGGCATGCGCCCCCTCGGAGACCGGTTCTCCGGACCTGAGCCTCGTCCCGTCCGCATCGTCCACCGTGAGCGCGGTCCAGACCGGCAGACCGCTTTCGACGGCGGCCATGGTCGCGACGCGCGCTTCCGCGGACGATGGCATGGTTTCGCAGAGAAACAGGTCGACGCCCGGCGCCTGGGCGGAGACGATCCTCCGGTAGTCGGCCAGGGCGACATTTTCCGGCGGCGCGAGGTCCGGCCGGTAGGTCGCCACCAGGGGCGGCAGGCAGCCCGCGATCCTGATCTGCCGGCCGCTCCTGTCCCGCGCCGATGCCGCCGCCGCGACGGCGGCGGAATGCAGGGTATCGAACATATCCGCCCGTCCGGCGCGCGCGAGCTGGTGCGGCGTCGCCGAGTAGCCGTTCACCGTGACGACACGGGCGCCGGCGGCGATGAAGTCGAGATGCACGGCTTCCACGAGCTGCGGCTCGTCCATCATCACCTGGACCGACCACAGCGGGGAGGCCGGGCGCGTGCTCCGCCGGTGCAGCTCCTGGCCCACGCCCCCGTCGAGCAAAACGACTCTTCCTGCCGGCACCGGCCGCCCGCCCCGCCTCTCAGGACGCAAGCCGGGCCGCCCGGCGGCGGGCGGTCTCGGCGAGGTCGACGGGATCCAGCCCGGTGAGCATGCCGTCCCGGACGACGGCGCGGCCCTCCACCAGAAGATCGCGCACGGCGAACGGGCCACAGAGCACCAGCGCGGCCACGGGATCCCAGGCGCCCGCGGCGCCCAGCCCCGAGACGTCCCAGATCGCGATGTCGGCGCGCTTGCCGGCCTCAATGGAGCCCAGCTCGGCGGCGCGTCCGAGAACCTGCGCTCCGCCGAGCGTCGCGATCTCAAGCGCCTCGCGCGCGCTCATCGCGTCCGCGCCGTGGCGCGCGCGCTGCATCAGCATCGCCTGACGCGCCTCGGGCAGAAGGCTTCCGGAGTCGTTGCTGGCCGACCCGTCGACGCCTAGGCCCACCCGGACGCCCGCGTCCCGCATCGCGCGCAGCGGCGCGATTCCCGACCCCAGCCTGCAGTTCGACGACGGGCAATGCGCGATGCCGGTCCCGGTCCGGGCGAACAGTGCGATCTCGTCCGCATTCAGCTCGACGCAATGGGCGTGCCACACCCGGTCGCCCACCCAGCCCAGCGACTCGGCGTATTCGCCGGGACGGCAGCCGAATGCCTCGAGGGACCAGGCCACGTCCTCGGCGTTTTCCGCCAGGTGCGTGTGCAGCCCGACGCCCTTGTCCTCGGCCAGCGCTGCGGCGTCCCGCATCAGTTCGCGGGAAACCGAGAACGGCGAGCAGGGGGCGATGCCGATCCGGATCGTCGAGGCCTCGGTCGGATCGTGGAAGGCGTCGATGACCCGGATGCAGTCGTCGATGATGTCGGCCTCGCGCTCGACCAGGCTGTCGGGCGGCAGGCCGCCGTCGCTCTCGCCGACGCTCATCGCGCCGCGCGTGGCGTGGAACCGTAACCCCACCGTGGCGGCCGCCTCTATCGTATCGTCCAGCCTCACGCCGTCGGGATAGAGATAGAGATGGTCGGAACTCGTTCCGCAGCCGGAGAGCGCCAGCTCCGCGAGGCCGAGCTGGGCCGAGACGAACATGTCCTCGGGCCGCATCCGCGCCCAGACCGGGTAGAGCGTCCTGAGCCAGCCGAACAGAAGCGCGTCCTGGCACGCCGGTACCGCGCGGGTCAGGGTCTGGTAGAGATGGTGGTGGGTGTTGACCAGCGCCGGCGTCGCCACGCAGCCGCCGGCGTCGACGATTTCCCAGCCGGCCGGATCGCCGGGACCGCCGCCGCCGACCGTCGTTATCCGCCCGTCCTCGACGAGGATGTCCGCGCCCTCAAGCTCCTTCCGTCCGGCGTCCATCGTGACGACGGCATCGGCGTTCCGGATCCAGAGTTTCCCGGCCGTCAATGGACCGCTCCCGTCCGACCTCGGGGAACGGGAGTATCGCGCGAAACGGGCGTCATTTCAGGGGGAATGCTGGCGCGCCCGGGAAGATTCGAACTCCCAACCTCCTGATCCGTAGTCAGGTGCTC
>JAPPIT010000182.1 GCA_028820505.1 Defluviicoccus sp. | reverse complement strand
TTTCGCGGTCGCATCGAGCGCCGCGAGCCGCTCGCCCGTTGCCCGCTGGAGCTGGTCCGCGAGCTTGTGGGCATCGTCAGTGACGAGCATGGCGGTCTCCCGCGCCCGCGAAATCGCCACATAGAAGGCGCGCTGGTCGGTCAGCTTCGGGTTGCCGACCGGCATCGCGGCGAGGATTCGATCTACCGTCCGGCCCTGGAACGCATGCACCGTCGCCGCGAAGGCGCGGTCGATATGCCGGAGTTGCGGGTCGTGCTGCCGGAGCGTGGCGAGCGAACCGTTCTCCAGGCGGAAGCGAACGCCGTCCCGGCCCACGGCCTCGACCGTCGCGGTCTCGCCGTTGGTGAGCCCGGAGGCGGGATCGTTGCGCGTGAAGCGCACCCGGTCGCCCCGGCGAAGCTCCATCGCCTCGCTTCGGTAGACCTCGACCCCGCCCTTCGCGGCGGCGATGCGTTCCGGCCGCCATGGCGTCAGGTTGCCCTTGGCGTCCTGCAGGCGCAGCACGCCCCAGCGCCGGTCGATGCCGGCGACCCGGCGCTCGTCGCCCTTCTCCACCCCGAGCGTCTTGTAGGGGCGGGCGAAGATCACCGTATCGCCGATGTTGTAGTTCGAGGCGCGGGCCATTTGCGCGCGGGTGAGATCGCGCGGCACCAGCTTCTCGCCCTGCCGGGCGGGGCCGGAGATCGCGCCTTCGGCGACCAGGCCCTCGCGGATGGTGGCGTTGATGCTGTCGCGCAGCGCCCGCGTCGGGGCGATCACCCCGGTCGCCGCGCGCTGTTGGTGCGGCAGGTTGAGCCACCGGCGCGCGGTCTCGGCTCCGAGATCGCCGTATTCGACCTGCCGGATGTTGTCGCCGAGCTTGGCGAAGGCGCCCTTCACGTCGCCGGTCAGGCTCGCCCTGACCGCCGCCTTCAGCTCCGCGTCGCGCTGGCGAACGATGTCGTCCATCACCGCCGTGGTCATCCCGGCGGCCTTGAGTTGCTCGAACGGCTTGCCGGCCTCGACCGCGCCGAGCTGCTTCTCGTCGCCGACCAGCACCACGCGGGGCAGCCGCAGAGCGGTAGCGATCCTGAACAGATTGCGCATTTGCTCGCTGGAGGCGAGCGAGGATTCGTCCACCACCAGCATCGTCTTCGCGTTGGCGGCGCGCAGCTTGCGCAGCCCCGCCGCCGTGCCCCTGCCGTGGGCGATCCCGTCATGGCGCGCGAGGTAGCGTTGCAGGGTCTCCGATTCGATCCCTGCCTCGTTCTGGAGTGTCTTCGCCGCCGAGGCCGAGGGCGCGAGGCCCAAAGTGCGGTAGCCCTGGCTCTCCCCGAGCGCCCGGAGGCGCTTCAGCATCGTCGTCTTGCCGGTGCCGGCATAGCCCTGGACCGCGACCACGCGGTCCTTGCCGGCGAGGACGGTCTTGACCGCCTCTTTCTGGCCCTCGTTGAGACGGCCCCGGTGGAGCTTGGTCTCCGCCACCCAGCGGCGCATCACCGTCTTCTCCGCCCCCTGGCCGGCGCGCATCAGCGCGATGGTCTCGGACTCGCGCGCCAGCGCCGCGTCCGTGGACCAGTGCCGGCCGTGGTCGAGGCCGCGCGCGGCATGGAGCGCGCCGTCGCGTTCGAGCGCGGCAATGGCCCGCTCCGCCGCATCGACGGTGACCGCGCCCGGCTCGCGGGCCAGCGTCGCCGCCAGCAGGTCGGCATGGCCGAACACCGCCTGGCGCTCGGCAAGGTGCGCCACCGCCCAGGCCGCCGCGTCGCCCGCCGCATAGCCCGGACCCGCGAACAGGTCCGGGCCGAGCAGACCGCGTTCCGCCTTGCGGGCTTGGGCGCGGACCCTGCTGGCGGAGAAGCCTATTGCCTTCGCCTGGCGCTGCCACGAGCGGTCCAGCTCGCCCCGGTCGATATCCCGTTTCGCGGCCCGCGTCATCAGCGCCGCCCGCGCCGCCAGATGGGGGTTGTCCTTCGACTCCCCCATCCCGCGTTCGGTCATGGCGGCCTCGATCTCCGCCCGGCGCGTCGAGAAGGCGTCGATCACCTCGCGGGAGACGCCCTCGATCTCGAAGCGGCCGTCGGCATGGGTCTTCCCGATGCCGTAGCCGAGACCCTTCAGCCCCTGCGCCAGCTCCGCCCGGTAGATCGCCCCGATGGCCATCTTGCCGTTGAACAGCCCGTCATCGACCATGGTCCGCCACTTGGAATCCTCGCCCTGGACCATGTTGGCGACGACGGCATGCGTGTGGAGCTGGGGATCCAGATTGCGGGACGTGTCATGCCTGAAGGTCGCCGCGACCATCTTCTGATCGCCCGCGCGGACCATCGCCCCGGTCGCGGGGTCGCGCATCCTTGTCTCTATGGCGTTCTTCTCGATCCAGCCGAGCGTCGCCATGACCGCCTTGTCGTGCGCCTCGACGATGCGCTCGTCGCCGCCCACCATCGCCATCAGGCTGACGGACTTGGGCGCGCTCAGCGTCACGTCGCGGCCCGGCCGGTGCGTGATGCTGCCGTCGATCTCCTTGCGCCCGAGGCGGCGGCCGCCCTGGCCTGCCCCGGACCCGATCCGGGGAACCTCGCCTTCGAGCACCGCCCGGAAGCGCTCGGGATCGACCGGGCCGGAGAGGCCGAGCGCCGCCGCGCCCTTGCCCGCCCAGGCGCTCGCTTCCCTGTGCGCGGCGTCTTCCTTCGCGTAGTAGCCATCGCGCTCGAAATAGCCCACCCCCTGCGCAGGCGAGGCGATCTTGCCGATGGACGCTACCACCGCCGGGGCGCTCCGGGAGGGACGGATTCATGGGCTTTGCGCCTGTCCATACTGGCCAGATATGCGCCCGCGGGCCGCAGAACAAGGGCCGAACGAGCGGTCTCATCCTCCTGTCCCCGTATGTCCCCAAGAGTCGCCCGAAGTCTGTCCTGTCAGGCGACAGGCAGCCGAGGCAGCGACTTGCCATCATAGCAAACCTGCTATACAGTGCCGCTTCATGACTTGGCGCGTCGAGGCTTTGAACGAAACCGTGGACGGGGAGCTGGACGCGCTGCCCGCCGACATGCAGGCGCGGTTTGCACGCATAGGCCGGTTGATCGCCACGTTCGGGCTGGAGCGCGTGGGCGCACCGCATGTCAGGCACCTGACCGGCCCGCTGTGGGAAATCCGCCTGAGCGGCCGGGACGGCATCGCGCGGGCGCTCTATGTCGTCGCGACCGGCCGGCGGGTGGTCGTGGTGCGGGCATTCGTGAAGAAGACCCGGAGCACGCCGCGCCGGGAGATCGAATTGGCGCTGCGTCGCGCCAGGGAGGTTATGCAATGAGCACGCTTGACGAACTGCATGAACGCTGGAGCCGGAACCCGGACTATCGGGAAGCCTATGAGAAGCTGGGACCGGAGTTCGAGCTGGCCCGCGCGCTGATCGAGGCGCGCACGCGAGCCGGCATGACCCAGGCGGAGCTGGCCGAGAGGATGAAGACAACGCAATCGGCGGTGGCGCGTCTGGAGAGCGGCCGGGTGCCGCCATCGACGCGGACTCTGGAGAAGGTCGCCCAGGCAACCGGCACCCGGCTGCGGATTCAGTTCGACCCCGCGTGAGCCTGGAGGACTGCCAACGATGACCGGCCGCGGCATCGAGACGGGGATGACACCCCCGCATCCCGGCGCCTTCATCCGGGTCGCCGCGGGTGCTCGACAAGGCCCCGGAGACCGCGTTTCGCCTGCCGACCTCAAGAAATGGCAACGATTCCGAATTGCGCGAAATTTTTTTCGATCATCCTCCTGGTGCCTCCTGTCGCCTGATGTCCCGCCAAGGGATGCCAGGAGGCCCCAAGAGGTTGATTCCATGCAGGAAATCACCTTGCCCGACCGTTTGACAAGCCTTGCCGTGCGGTTCAAATCTCCCTTCCAGGGTCATGGAATCCG
>JAPPIT010000073.1 GCA_028820505.1 Defluviicoccus sp. | reverse complement strand
GTCATGGTCGGCCTTCGCCGACCATGACGGAAGAGAACGGAAGAAGCGGTTCCAATCAAGACAGATCCGCTCTTGGAAACCTCACCGCATCTCCTCCCGGTCCCGCGTGCAGGTGTCGATCAGGGCGTGCAGGTAGACCCGGGTCAGGCGTTCGAGGTCGCCGACCCGGCAGGCGTCGAACATCGGCGGCCAGTCGGGCTCGGGCTCCGCCATGCCCGGCAATCCGATCCTGGCGGTCGCGATGCCCGCATTCCTCAGGATCGCCCCGTCGGTGGTGCCGCTCAGCCCGCCGACCACGATGGGCCGCCCTTCCACCGCCTCGATCGCGGCCGCCGCGGAGCGGACGATCCAGTTGTCGGGCTCGGTCCGCGACCCCGGGGTGGACAACAGCATTTCGACCCGGATGTCGATCCCCTCGTGCCTCGACCGGATGTCGTCGATCAGCGCCTCGAACTCGCGCCGGACCCCGATGGGGCGGGTGACGGAATTGGTGTGGATGTTGACGTAAAGCACGCAGATACCGGGGATGAACTCGGGCTTGAACGGCCAGCCCGCCTCGATCCCGCCGACGGTTCCCTGCGGTGCGATCTGGCCCCTCGTATGGCGTTCGGTGTAATCCGCGATCCACGCCTCGATCTCGGGAACGACGGCCGCGGCATCGACGATGGGATTGCGGTTGGGCTGGATGTGGCGGAGGCCCGAATAGCAGAGCTCGCCCATGATCGTGACCTTGAACCAGCACTCGCCCGGCTCCTCCCAGACGATGCCGTAGCCGGGCTTGGTGCTGATGCAGTAATCGGCGGTCAGGCCGTGGGTCAGCATGTACTCGCACCCCACCCCGAAGCCCCGGTAGCGGCGGCCGCGCCAGGCGCGCATCAGCCCCTCGACCGGCCCCTTGTGGATTCCCCCGGCGGCGATGCCGATGCCGGCCGCGCCCTTGAGCGGGACGGCGGCGCTGACGACGGCGTCGAGCGCGGCGATCGCGCAGACCGTGCTGCCTTTGGGGTTCTGCACGCCGAGGCCGTAGAGGAGATCGCCGTCGCGGCTGAGGCGCGGCTCCAGGTCGGGCCGGGGCCGCCCGCCGGTCATCTGGGCGTCCTCCCGCGCATCGGCGCTGAAGGTCGTGTCGAGATGGCCGTAGAACAGGAGGTCCGCGCCGCCGCCGCTGCCCGCGAGCCGGCCGATGGCGTTGCCCCGGTGCTTGTCGATGGGCTGGTAGAACGCGTCGATCCCGCGCCCGTTCATGGTCTCGGTCAGGAACTCGCCGAGCGCGCGCTCCTCGCCGGTACGGCTGGGGATCCCGACGGCGCGCTCGAGCGTGTCCAGCAGGAAGTCGCGGTCGACGGCCTCGGTCGCCCGGGCGATCCATGCCTGCTGTCGGGAGGAAAGAGGCGCCGGCGGGCCGGGCCTCTCCGCCTCGCCGGTCATGGCCGCATGACCGCGAAGCACTTGTTGGAGTTGAGCACCCAGCTCTCCATGTAGTCGACGATCTCGACATCCGCGCCGAGCTCGGTCATGGCGCCGGCGAGGCAGATCCAGTTGCGGAACTCGTGCTGACCGGCGTCCTCGATCTCCTCGTGAGTCAGGTCGCGCCATTCCGCGAACCGTCCCTCGCGCAGCTCTTCCAGCCGCTTCCGGTCGCCCGCGTGATCGGGATAGATCCAGTGGTTCTTGGCGGTCAGGAAAGCGTGCGACCAGCTCGACGAGGCGACCAGCGCGACGCGCCAGGGCGACTCCGCCAGCACCCGCGCGATCCCCCGACCGAGATCGAAGCATGCGCGCGCCGAGGGCGCAGGCGGGTCGCGGCGGGCGTCCTCCTCCCCCGGCGCCAGGTGCCCTCCCTGCGTTCGGACCAATTCGCCGCCGTAGCAGTTCACGTGGAAGGGAACCAGTGGATGCGGAAAGCCGGTCCGCGCGTGGTCGATGAACAGCAGCGTATTGATGAACGCATGCGCGAGCCCCTTTCCGTGCCGCAGGCGGTAGGCATAGGGAATGTCGATGCCCCGCTCGCTCAACTTCTCGACCAGCCAGGCACCGCCCTCCGGGTGGCCCTTATGGACGAATTCCTTGTCCTGGGGCTCGCCCCAAGCGTTGAGCGGATCGGACCGGCCGGGGAGGTCGAGGTGGGGGGTCGAGACAAACTCGTCGGCGATATAAGCGCAGAAAGGCGGCACTATGTCCTCGACGAAGTTCTCGTACTGGTCGTCGCCCCACATAACGACGAAATCGGGTGCGAAAGCCGCGAGCTCGTCCTTCATGCGGGTGAAGGCGTCCCAGTGGCGCTTGCGATGGACGGTCGCCGCCGCCGCGCCCCGATCGTTCGCCCATTCCTCCCGCATGGGCTCCGGCCAGTTGGCGGGGTCCTTCATTTCGGCGGGCACATCGCTTCCCTTGAGCGTCCGCCTGAGGAAGATGCTCATCCCTTCGTCGTCGAAGCGGAGCCCGGTGTAGTGGGTCATCCCGAGGCCGAGGATTTCCGCCATGCCGCTCTCCTCTTTCGTGGCGTTATCCGCCCGCCGGCGGTTCGCGCGGATCCGGCATGCCGCGGGCGGTCAACAGCAACCGCCGCCAGCGCACCAGCTGGCCGTCGCTGGCCGACAGCGTCTCGGGCGCGCCGTAGTCCTGCGTCGCCATCACCCGGTAGTCCTGGGTCGAGAAGTTGATGTTGAGCGCCCAGTTGCGGAACAGGTGGTAGTAGGCGGCGCGCATCGCGCGGCCGAGCCGGGTCTTCCTGCGCGCGGCGTGGATATAGAAGACGCGGGTCGTGTCCGCGTCGATCGGAACGCAGAACCGCGTGAACATCTGCCCGCCGAAATCGAAGCGGAACATGCTCGGCAGATGGTGCCCGGCCGAGCGCACGTAGCGGCCGTCGACTTTGGTGTGCATGCCCCATTCCTCGTTGCCCTCGAGGAAGGGGCGGGCGTTGCGGATGCGCGCGTTGCGCCAGGCGAAGATCCAGAGCCACAGCCTGCGCCATTCGGTCTTCGGCCAGTAACCGTCCAGGCCGGGATAGAATTCGCGCCCGGTGCGCGGCGGGTCCCTGAGATAGCCGATGGCGGCGCGGTCGTTGACGATACGCGGCGAATAGCCGGTGCGGCCGAATTGCTGGTACGGCTCCATGAGCTGCAAGAGCGCGTTCCGGTGGACGTACATGACGTGCGAGTCGAGCGAGTTTTCGAGCGCGACCCGCCAGTTCACGTCCCATTGCCGCGCCGAGATGAACAGCGCGGTCTCGCGCCCCTCGAAGAACTCGGGCGGGATCTCGTCTTCGATCGGGGCCGGCTTGCCTTCCCCCATCCAGACGAAGACCAGCCCCTTGTATTCTGCGGTCGGATAGGTCCTGAGCCTGACCTTGCCGGGCATCGCGCTCTCCGGGCCTTCGGAGAGCACCGCGACGCACTCGCCGTGCTCGTCGAACACCCAGCCGTGATAGGGACAGGCGACGGTGCCCCGGTAATGGCAGACGCCGTGCATCAGGGAGCCGCCGCGATGCGGGCAGGTATTCGAGGCCGCGACGACGCGGCCGTCCCTGGCCCGGAACAGCACCAGCTTCTCGCCCAGCATCCGCACGCCGAGAGGGCGTCGCCTCACCTTCCGCGCGAGACTTGCGGGGTACCAGTATTCCGTCAGCCCGAGCTCCGGGATCAGAGTTCTGATCGCCGAAGAACGGCTCTGGCTGTCGCTCATCGTCGGTCTCCGGCGCGCAGTTAACCAGCAAACGCGCGGCTTGGACAGGCTGGCGGCCGGACGCCGCGCCCGCTGGACCGGGTTCGGGGCCTCGCCTGGAGCACGTCTGTTCCGGTTTCCTGATCGAGAAGTTCGGGTGCATTGGCGAGCTGCCCCCATCACGTCATGCCCGGACTTGTTCCGGGCATCCACGTCTTGCGGCATCGC
>JAPPIT010000104.1 GCA_028820505.1 Defluviicoccus sp. | reverse complement strand
GCCTTCCTCGACGCCGCCATCGCCGCCCTGCGGCGCATGCTGACGATCCGGCCCGGCCTGACGCGCGCCCGGCTGGAACTGGCCCGCGCCTTCTTCCTCAAGGGCGAGGACGGGCTCGCCCGGCGGCATTTCGAGCGGGTGCTGGCCGGCAACCCGCCCGCCGCCGTGGCGCTCAACGTCAACCGCTTCCTCAACATCATGCGCGCCCGCAAGCGGTGGACGGTGCGCGTCGGCATGGCGCTGGCACCCGACAGCAACATCTCCTCGCGGTCGGACGAGCGCACCATCCTGATCGACACCCCGTTCGGACGGCTGCCGTTCACGACCCAGGGCGACAAGCCGAAGTCCGGCGTCGGAATCGCGGCGTGGGCCGGCGGCGAATACCAGTACCCGATCGATCCGCGCTGGCGGCTGCGCGCCGGCGGCGACGTCTCGCGGAGGGAGTACCGCGCGCGCGAGTTCGACCGGACCTTCGTCTCCGCCCATCTCGGCCCGCGCCGGCTGATCGGCCGCGCCTCGGAGGCGAGCGTGCTGGCGAGCGTGCGCCAGAGCTGGCTCGCCGACGAGGAGGACTTCCGCGACCTCGGGGTGCGCATCGAGGGGCACCACCGGCTCAACCGGCGCACCGTCGCCTTCCTCAACGCCGCGCGCCACGAGCGCCGCTACGAGGGGCGCGACTGGCTCGACGGACCGCTCACCGACCTCTCGGCCGGCGCCTCCTGGGCGGCGAGCCCGACCATGCGGGTGAACGCGGCGCTCGGCTGGAGCCGGCAGCGGACCGAGCTGGAGCGCCAGCGCAACGAGTCGCGCTGGGGCCGGGTCGGGGCGACGTTCCTCCTGCCCTGGGGCTTCACCGTGGGCGGCGCGGCGACGCTGCGCTGGACCGATTACGAGGGCGAGTGGGTGCCCTTCGTCGTCGGCGGGGGAGAACGCCGGGATCTCACCCGCGCGCTGCGCCTCGACCTCCACAACCGGGCCGTCACCGTCGGCGGGTTCAGCCCGCAGCTCTCGATGACCCAGGAGGAGCGGACCTCGAACGCCCAGCTCTACGGCTACGACCGCCTCTCGGGCGAGCTGCGCTTCGTCAGGCTGTTCTGAGGGGACGCGATGCCGCGCCCGCCCGACCTCCAGGAGCGCGTCGCCCGGATCGAGGAGACGATGGCGACGCGCGAGGAGGTGGCCGAGCTCCGCGCCCTGGTCGAGCGCGGCGAGACGTCGGCGCGCTGGCTCCGCGGCGCGCTGTCCACCGCCGCCATCGTCCTCGGCTTCCTCGCCCTCCTGCTGGTCTTCACGCGGTGAGGCCGCCCCCATCTCGTCATGCCCGGGCATGACGGCGGGGGGACGGTGGCGGTCGGAGGGCCGGCGGGGCGTTGGCCGTGGGGGACGACCGCGCGTCGAGCAATCTCTATAAGAGGGCTTATGACACCTTGTCGTCCGTCATGCTCCCGTCCGCCCGCGCGGCGGGGCGTTCGCGGGCTTGTGCGGGGCCTGTTCCGCGTCGCGGTCCCCTTGTCGGCGGCGGCCGTCGTCGCGGCGTCCTGCGGCGGCGGCGGGGGGGGCGGCCAGACGCAGACGGTCCCGGTGTCGGGTACGCCGATGCCGGCGCCCATGCCGGCGCCGTGCGTGGAGACCCACGACCGGGGCTGCGTGCCGGAGTCCGAGTACGAGGCGCTGGCGGACGAAGCCGCCGTCGGGCACGCGCGAACGGCGAGCTTCAGGAACCAGTGGGGCCTGGCGGCGATCGGCGCCGACCGGGCCTATGCCAATCTCGAGCTGCGGCTGGGTCCCGACGCGAAGCCGGGCGCGGGCGTCGTCGTCGGCGTTCTGGATACCGGCATCGACCGCGCGCACCCCGCGTTCAGGAACACGAGGGTTTCCGAGCGCATCCTCGCGGGCGCGAGCGACGAGGACGGGAGCCGTTTCTCGCACGGCACCGCGGTGGCCAGCATCGTCGCGGGGAACGAGTCTCCGAGATACGGAACCGACGCATCGGGCATCGCATGGGGCGCCGACCTCGCCGTCTTCGCGATCCCGCTCGGTGTCGGCGACGGGACCTACAGGCGCCGCGCGGTCGGCCGCCTGGGGACGAGCGCGGATTATTTCGCCGGTATCTTCCGGGAGATCCTGGCGTGGCGCGACGGGCCCCGACGCATCGATTTCCTGAACCTGAGCCTGACCGTCCAGGGACTCATCGAGCGATACGGCGAAGAAGATCTCCGCGAGCCCATGGAGCCGCTGGTCGCGGTCATGGCCCAGGACGACCCGGACGGCCCGGACGACAAGCTCGTCTTCGTCTGGGCCGCGGGGAACAGCCACGGCAACAGCTGCGACCCGGCGCTGCCCGAGTGCGTGAACGGCAGGGTGGAGGCGACGTCCGTGTCCCTGCTGCCGGGCCTCGCCGCGCGCTTCCCGGAATTGCAGCCGCAGACGCTCGCCGTCGTTGCGATCGGCCGCGACGGCGCGATCGCCGGCCTCTCCAACCGGTGCGGCATCGCGCGGGACTATTGCCTGGCCGCGCCCGGCGGGGACGTCACCGTGGCCGTTTTCGGCCGCGTCCGGGGAAGGGACGGGGTTCGCACCGTCGGCCGGGGAGTGGGCACGTCCTACGCCGCGCCCATGGTCACCGGCGGTCTCGCGCTGATGAAGCAGCTGTTCCGCGGCCAGCTCTCCAACACCGACCTCGCCGCGCGCCTTCTGGAGACGGCGGACCGGAGCGGCGTCTATGCCGACGCTTCGGTCTACGGGCGGGGGCTGATGGACCTCGGCGCCGCGACCGCGCCGGTGGGCGATCCCGTGGTGGTTGCCGGGCTCAGCGTCGACGGGCCGGGCGCGCTCGTCCGCGAGACCGGCTTGCACCTCGGCGGCGCCTTCGGCGACGGGCTCGCGGGCGCGCTCGCGGGCCGCGAGATCGCGGCGTTCGACTCGCTCGGCGCGCCGTTCTGGTACGATTTCGGCGGCTTCTCGCGGGCGCAAGCCGGGCCGGCGCTGTCGGAGCGGCTTGCGGAATTCCGACGGGTGTCGGCCGCGGAGCCGTCCGGGTCGCCGGCCGAGGCGCTCCGCATCCCCCTGACGGGCGCGCCCGGCGAGGGCCCATCCGGCGGGGGCGCGGCGCTCCACCTGACGCGGTCCGGGGCGTCGGCGGCGGCGCGGGCCGGCCACTTCGCGCTCGCCGGGGACGGGCTGATCGCCAGCGTCCCGGTGGCGGCCGGGCTCACCGCCAGCGCGCTCACCAGCGAAACCGCCTACGGGGAGACGCCCGCGAACGGCGCCGCGCTCGCCTGGCGCCCGCCCGGTTCCGCGCTGGGCCTCAGCGCCGGCTGGCTGGACGAGCGGCGGTCGCTGCTCGGAACCGTGTCGCGGGGCGCCTTCGGGCGGGTGCGCGGCTCGGCGGCGTTCGCGGGAATCGAGTCCGGCACGGCGCTCGGCGGGTGGCTTGTCGGCGGCAGCGCGGAGGTCGGCACGATCCGCGCCCGGACCCGGGGCGGCGTGCTGGAGCGGATGTCGCCGCTCGTGACCAGCGCCTTCGCGGTCCGCGCCACGCGGCGGATCGCGGGCGGCGGCGCGTTCGGCGTCTCGCTCTCGCAGCCGCTCCGCGTCGAGGACGGTTACGCTCGCTTCGCCATCCCCGTCGGCCGCACCAAATCCGGCCGGGTGGTCCGCGAGCGCGTCACCGTCGGCGCCGCCCCCGACGGGAGGCAAATCGACCTCGCGCTGCACTGGCAACACCCCGTCCCGGCCGGCGAGCTCCGCCTCGGCGCCACCCTCTCCCGCCACCCCGGCCACCGAAGCGGCGCCGGCACCGAGGCGATCCTCCTCTCGGGCTGGCGGGCGGCGTTTTGAGGGAGGGCCGCCACGCCCCCCAAGTCGTCATGCCCGCCCCCCACCGTCATGCCCGGACTTGTTCCGGGCATCCACGTGGGTCGGCCGCCTCGCTTGTC
>JAPPIT010000003.1 GCA_028820505.1 Defluviicoccus sp. | reverse complement strand
ACGGATTTCACGAGGTTTTTTCTTCCTTCCGGTTCCACCCCGCTACCCCCAATCTTCCACTGTGCGAAATATGGTATCGGAATCGTCCCGTGTCAAGGTTATTTATCTCTTTCAGATCATTTTTGGCCGTTTTCGGTATTCCGCCCGCCGCTAGCGAGACATGCGGGTCGGGCCGTCACCCCTCTTCCGCGATCAGGCGGTCGAGAATGCGGCGCGCGGCGAGCACCCCGGCATCGGCGTTGATGTCGACCTGCGGCAGGCCGTCCGGCATCGTCTCGATGCTCCGCTGCTGCGCCTCGATCAGCCCCACATCCTCTCCGAAAGTCGTTTCCGCCGCCCGACCGAGATAGGCGGTGATCGAATCGTCCTCGAGGTTGAAGCCCCGCGCGTGGTGCCAGAAATAATGCGCGCTGGTCCCGGTCTCCGGCGTGATGGTGTGGTTCGAGTACAGCTCGATCCCGCCCGCCCGGTTGCCCTCGCGCGCGCCCTGCCCGGCCGGGGCGCAACCCGCGTCGATCACGACATGGGTCGGCGGGGTCCAGGCGATGAGCTGCCAGCGGTCGACGTCGAAGTCGATGCCGCCCGCCCGCGCGAACATGCCCGGCGGCTTGCCGCCCATGATCCAACGGTCGACATGAACCCTGTCGCCGTCCCGGCTCACTTCGACCGGGAACTCGGCGACCCGGTCGGTGCCGAGGGTGGCGCCGTGCACGAACTGCACGTGCGACAGGTCGAGCAGGTTGTCGACGATCAGCCGATAGCTGCCGGCGACGTGGAACAGGCCGTGCACCGATTTCCATTCGGGATCGTCGTTCCAGTGATAGTCCGGCACCGAAGCGGCGTCCGCGCGCGCCGGATCGCCCATCCAGATCCAGACGAAGCGGTCGCGCTCGACCACGGGGTAGGATTCCACCCTGGCTCCCGGCGGCACCCTGGTCTGTCCCGGCACCTCGATGCAGGTGCCGTCCTTCGCGAACAGCAGGCCGTGATAGCCGCACCGGATTCCGCCGTCTTCGACGCGTCCGTGCGAGAGCGGGGCGTGGCGATGGATGCACCGGTCGGCGAGTGCCGCGGCCCTGCCGTCCTCGCCTCGGAACAGAACCACCGGACGGTCGAGAATACGCCGCGCCAGCGGAGACTCCCCGATCTCGTCGTCCCAGGCGGCCGCGTACCAGCAGTTTTCGAGGAAGGCCATCGCGCGCTCCGTCAGCGCCGCGCGGCGGCGACGGCCGCCACGATCCGGTCGGGGGCAATGGGCACATCGTCGATGAGCACGCCGAACGGCGCAAGCGCGTCCTCGACCGCCGCGGCGATCGCGGCAGGCGCCGGGATCACTCCGCCCTCTCCAGCGCCCTTGGCGCCGAGCGGGTTGAGCGGGGTCGGCGACTCGGTGTGGATGAGGTCGAGTCTCGGCATCTCGCAGGCGCCCGGCATCAGACATTCGCCCAGATTGACCGTCATCGGTTGCCCCGCGTCGTCGAACGCCATGCGCTCGTAAAGCGCGCTGCCGATCCCGTGGATCGCGCCGCCGATCACCTGCCCGTCGACGATCATCGGGTTGATCATCCGTCCGCAGTCGTGGACCACGGTGTAGCGCAGGATCCCGACCGCCCCGGTCTCCACGTCGACCTCCACTTCGGCGACATGGCAACCGTTGCAATAGGTCACGGTCTCGGGCGTGAACGTGCCGAGCGCCTCCATCCCGGGCTCAATCCCGCCGGGCAGCGCGTAGCCCGGCTGCCCGGCGAGCGCGCGGGCGATCTCGCCCAGCTCGACCGCCATGTCCGGCACGCCGCGGACACGGACCCGTCCCCCGGCGAGTTCCAGGTCGTCGGGCGCGGCTTCCAGCATGTGCGCGGCCGCTCGCAGCGCCTTGTCCGCCAGGGCCGAGGCGGCGACATGCACCGAGGAGCCGGCGGTCACCGCCTGGCGGCTCGCGAACGCGCCGAGGCCGAGCGACACCGTACCCGTATCGCCGGCGGTGACCTCGACCGCGCCGGGATCGAGCCCGAGCGCCGACGCGCAGACCTGGGCGAGCGCGGTCTTGAGCCCCTGGCCCTGCGCGGTCGCCCCCGTCGCGATCGTCACCCGGCCCGAAGGGTTGATCCTGATCCGAGCGGATTCGAAGGGGCCGCGCCCGGTGCCCTCGACATAGTTGCCGATACCGATGCCGACATATCGGCCTTCGCGGCGGAGGGCTGCCTGGCGCGCGCGGAAGGCGTCGTGCTCCGACGCCTCCAGCGCCAGCACCTGCGTCGCCGGATAGTCGCCGCTGTCATAGGTCATCGCGGTGCCGTCGCGGTTTTTCACCGGGGTCACGTAAGGCATCGCCTCGGGTCCGATCAGGTTGCGCCGGCGGATCTCGGTACGGCCGATTCCTAGCAGGCTGGCGGCGCGGTCGAGCAGTCGTTCCATCACGAAGGTGCCCTGCGGGCGGCCGGCGCCGCGCACCGGGGTCACGGGCACCTTGTTGGTGGCGGCGAGCCTGATGTCGAGCGAATACGCCGGCACCGCGTAGGGGCCGAGCAGGTTGGTGGCCGAGTTGTAGGGCAGGTTGACCCCGTACGGGCTGTAGGCGCCGTGATCGTGGATCAGCGTGCCGCGGATGCCCAGGATGCGCCCCTCGGCATCCAGCGCCATCTCCATGTCCCAGAACTGGTCGCGCTCCTGGGTGGTGGCGGTGAAATGCTCGCGGCGGTCCTCGATCCACTTGACCGGGCGGCCGACGATGCAGGCGGCGAGCGCGACCACCGCTTCCTCGGCATAGAAGACGAATTTGGGCCCGAAACCGCCGCCGACATCCGGTGCGATCACGCGCAGCCTGTCCTCCCCGCGGCCGAGCAGATCGCAGAGCACCGCATGGGCGCGGTGAGGCATCTGGGTGCCGCTCCAGACGGTGAGCTTGCCGTCATTGGGATCGAGCCGGGCGAGCAACCCCCGGCACTCGATGGCGTGGCCCAGCCCCTTGTTCTGGTGCATGTCCGCGCGGACCGTATGCGCGGCCGAGGCGAATGCCCGGTCGCAATCGCCGTAGGCCATGGAGAGCGCCGCGACCAGATTGTCGGGGAGGGCGCTGTGGGCGGGCGGCGCGGCGGGTTCCAGCGCCCGCCGGCAATCGATCGAGGCGGGGAGGGGCTCGTAGTCGATCTCGACCAGGGCAGCCGCGTCCTCCGCCCGGTACGGGCTGTCCGCGATCGCCGCCGCCACGGGTTCGCCGACATAACGAACCTCCCCGTCGGCGAGGATCGGCGGGTCCAGCACATGCCGGATCGCACCCGAAGGCTGGGCGAGCGGCATGGCGACTCGGGTTACGTGGGGGCGCAAATCGTCGAGGGTGAGGACCGCCCGGACCCCCGGCACGGTCATGGCGGTCGAGATGTCGATCCCGCGAACCCGCGCGTGGGCCTCGCCGCTCCTGACGAAGACGGCGTGCAGCAGGTCGGGGAAGCGAAGATCGTCGACGAAACAGGCCCGCCCCCGCAGGAGCGCCGGGTCCTCGATCCGCGGGACCCGCTTCCCGAGCGTCACGGCCTCACCCAGCCGCCATCGACATAGAGGGTCTGTCCGGTAACGAACGCGGCATCGTCGCTCGCGAGGAAGGAGAGCGTGCCGGCGAGGTCCTCGGGCATCTGCGTGCGCTTGATCGCCTGCATCGAAGAAACGGCCTCGAAGCGTTCGTCGGACCGCGGGTTGGTCACCTGCGTTCCGTGCGTGCGAACCAGGCTGGGCGCGATCGCGTTGACGGTGATGCCCCTGTCCGCGAGGTCGCTGGCGAGCGCGCGGGTGAACCCGATCACCCCGCCCTTGCTGGCGATGTAGTGGCTGTAGCCGGTCACCGGCGTGCCGAAGGTGTTGGACGCCATGTTGACGATACGGCCCCAGCCGCGCTCCACCATGCCGGGCACGAATGCCTTCGCCGTCAGGAACATCGAATCGAGGTTGATCGCCATGACCTGCCGCCACTTGGCGAAGGTCACCGCCTCGAACGGCTCGTTGGGGTAGATCCCGACATTGTTGACCAGGATGTCGCAGCGCCCGAAGCGTTCCGCGATCTCGGCGGATAGGCGGGCGACGTCGTCCTCAGACGTGACGTCGCCCGGGAACGATGCGCACTCCGCCCCCGCGTTGGACAGTATCGCCATCGTTTCCGCCGCGTCCTCCAGGTCGACCACGGCGACCGCCGCGCCCTCCGCCGCAAGACGCTGGGCGAAGGCCTGGCCGATCCCCGTGGCGCCGCCGGTCACCGCCGCGACCCGGCCTTGGTGACGGTTCGACATCGTGCAACTCCCCTTGCCATGACAGCCGAACTATCATCGCCATCGCGCGGAACTTTGGTAGGGGGCCGAACCTTGAGCACGCGAGACGAGATCGACGACCGCCGGGCCCTGGTGCTCGGCCGCGGCAGCTTTATCGACGA
The DNA here is from genome assembly GCA_028820505.1 of Defluviicoccus sp. Taxonomy (GTDB): domain Bacteria; phylum Pseudomonadota; class Alphaproteobacteria; order MPNO01; family MPNO01; genus MPNO01. Next base: position 28,861 of record JAPPIT010000003.1, on the reverse strand, counting down.
TTTCGACCCGCCGGGATGTCTTCACGTCTACTTCCTGAGAAGCCCTTTCGCGCGGGCGCGAATTGCCGGGATCGATGCCGGCGCCGCGCTTGCGAAGGACGGCGTGGTCGCGATCTTCGTCGGCCACGACCTCGCCGGCGCGACCGCGCCCATTGCGGCGCGTATGGACGAGGCCGACTGGTACCGCTACCGCCCTACCGCCTGGCCGCTGATCGCGGAGTCCGAAGTCCGCTTCGCGGGCGAGATCGTCGCGGCCGTTATCGCGCGCGATCCCTACGCCGCGGAGGACGCGGCCTCGTCGGTCGCTGTCGACTACGAGCCTGCGGACGCGATCGCCGACGTGGCCGCGGCGCTCCGCGAGGGCGCCCCCCTCGTCCACGACTCGCTCGGCAGCAACACGCTGTTCGAGAGCCGGTTCGTGACCGATGCCGATGCCGACCCGTTTGCCGGCGCGCCCGTCGTCGTGTCCGGCCGGTTCCGCCATCCCCGGGTCGCGCCGTCGCCGATCGAGTGCTGCGGCTGCCTGGCGGTCTACGACCGCCGCGAAGACGTGGTCGAAGTCCGGTCGCCCACCCAGGTGCCGCATATCCTGAGGGACGGCATCGCGCGGTTCCTGCGTCTGCCCGAATCCCGGATCCGGGTCCGCCCGACCGATATCGGCGGCGGGTTCGGGGTGAAGATGCCGCTCTACCCGGAGGAAGCCATCGTCGCCTTCGCGGCGCGACGTCTTGGCGGCGCCGTGAAATGGACCCAGGACCGGCTCCAGCATCTCGAGCGCGGCTACCACGCCCGGGACGCCGTGATCGAGGCCTCGCTCGCCGCCGACGGGGACGGCCGGATTCTGGGGCTGAAGGCGGAAGTCTGGTGCGACACCGGCGCTTACTGCCCGTATCCGCTCGGCCCCTCGCTCGAGCCGCACACCGCGCTGGTCGGGCTGCCCGGACCTTATGCGATCCCGTTCATCGACTACACCTCCCGCGCGGTCGCGACCAACAAGTGCCCGACCGGCGCCTATCGCGGCGTCGGGTTCGGCCTCACCCCGCTGGTCACCGAGAGCCTGGTCGACGCGCTCGCCCGCAGGATCGGCGCGGACCGGATAGATGTCAGGCGCCGGAACCTCGTGCCGACCGGCTCCTTTCCGTTCAGGACGGCGACCGGCGGAATCATCGACAGCGGCGATTACGAGGGACTGCTTGCGAAGCTTCTGGATGCCGCCGATGTCGAAGAGAAGCATGACGGGAACGGGCGCAGGGTCGGTATCGGCGTTTCCTGTTTCATCGAACCCACCGGCATGGGCTGCACGGTGTTTCGCGGGCGCGGAATGGTCGACGTCCCGGGTTACGATTCCGCGGTGCTGCGGATCGCCCGGTCGGGCGCGGTCGAGGCCTATGTGACCATCCCGTCGATGGGACAGGAGCCCTTCAAGGCGATGCGCCGGATGGTGGCGGACATGCTGGGGGTCGAAGCCGCGCGCGTCCGCGTCGCCTGCGCAGACACCGAGACGATGCCGCACGGTTCGGGCGCGTTCGCGAGCCGCGGGCTGGTCTCGGGCGGCGGTGCGTTGCAGCGGGCCGCGCGTCAGGCGCTCGAACAGATGAAGCGGTTCGCCGCGATAAAGCTCGAGGTCGAACCCGACGACGTGGTCTTCGCCGACGGCCGGTTTGCGGACGGGCAAAATTCCAACCGGTTCGCGACCTTCGAGGAAATCGCCGATTTCGCCCATTCGCCCAGCCCCGGCCTGCCGGAAGGGCTGACGCACGGGTTGCAGGCCGCGGCCACCTTCGACACGCCCGGCGCCGCGACCTCGGCGGCGATGCACATCGCCGTCGTCGCCGTCGATGCGGAGACCGGCGAGGTCGAAATCCTCAAATACGTCGTCGCCGAGGATTGCGGCAGGATCGCCGACCTGGAGATCGTCGAGGGCCAGACCTGGGGCGGCGTCATGCAGGGTATCGGGGCCGCGCTCCTCGAAGAGGTCCGCTACGACGAGTCGGGGCAGCTCCAGTCGGCGAACTTCGCCGACTACATGATCCCCGGAGCGTTCGAGGCGCCCGGAATCGAGATCGTCCACCAGGAAACGCCGTCGCCGATCACCGAGGGCGGCTACAAGGGGGTGGGCGAGAGCGGCACGATCGGCGCGCCCGCTGCGATCGCCGGCGCGGTGTTCGACGCGCTCGGCCTCGAATGCGACGACGTGCGGCTGCCGCTGAGCCCGGACCGCATCCGGGGCCTGATCGCGGCCGCGGAGACGGACTCAGCCGTCTGAACGGCCGCCGAAGAGACCCTTCAGCCAGCGGACGAGGGCATTCCACATCACGCTGGCGCCGAGCGAAAAACCGGAGATCGGCTTGGCAGCGGGCGTGGGCGGGGCGTCGTCCGGGTCGGCGGAGGCTTCTTTCGCCTCGTCGGACGCACCGCGTTCGGCCACGATCTGCTCGTGCAGCGCGTCGGCGAACCGGTCGATCAGCTGCGTCGCGACGTCCTTGATCATGCCGACGCCGCGGCCGTACTGGGCGACCGAGCCGGAGAGCTGCAGGTCGGTGCGGATCTCGACCGCGGTGGTGCCGTCCTCGGCCGGGATCAGGCGGAAATCGACATTCGCGTTGGCGCCGCCGCGGCCCTTGGAGTCCCGTCCCTGGGCCTTGACCCGGGCGGAGTAGCCGGCGTCGTCGCGGTCCTCGAACCGGGCATCGCCCGCGAAGGTCAGCGCGACCGGGCCGAGACGGACCGACACCTTGCCCTTGAAGCTGTTCTCGTCGATCACTTCGGTAAGCTCGGCGCCCGGCATGCAGGGGGCGATCCGCTCGACATCGGTCAGGATGGCCCACGCCTCGTCGACCGGAACCTGGACGTTGAACGTATTCTCGAATTCCAAAGCAGCCTCCCCTTGGCCGGCTTCAGGCTAATGGCGGGCCCGGTCGATGGCGCGCCACACCGTTTCGGGGCTCGCCGGCATGTCGATCGCAGCCACGCCGAGGGGGCTCAACGCATCGACGATCGCGTTCATCAGCGCAGGCATCGCGCCGACGCACCCGGCCTCGCCCGCGCCCTTGATCCCGAGCGGGTTGGTCGGGGTCGGCACCTCGTTGATCTCCATCTCGAAGCTCGGAAGGTCGTCGGCGCGGGGCATCGAGTAATCCATGAAAGATCCGGCGATCAACTGGCCGGACTCGCGGTCCCAGACCACGTTCTCCATCAGGATCTGGCCCACCCCCTGGACGATCCCGCCATGCAGCTGGCCTTCCATCAATAGCGGGTTGAGCACGGTGCCGACATCGTCGACCGCGGCATAGCGCAGGACCTCGACCGCGCCGGTTTCGGGGTCGATCTCCACCTCGCAGACATGGCACCCGTTGGGAAAGGTCGGCGCGGGCGGCGTCCAGGCGGCCCATTCGTTGATTCCGGGTTCGAATCCCGGGGGAACCGTCATGAACGATTGGGCGAGCTTGGCCGCGTCGACCAGCCCGAGCGTCCGATCGGTTCCCGCGACCGTGAAGGTGCCGTCGGCGAACTCGATATCCTCCTCCGCCGCTTCCAGCCTGTGGGCGGCGATCTTGCGGCATCTGTCGATCACCTTGTCCGCCGCCAGCACGATCGAGGCGCCGCCCACGCCCGAAGAGCGCGATCCGAAGGTCCCCGTGCCTGCCATGACTTCGTCCGAGTCGCCCTGGGAGATGCGGATCTGCTCGAACTCCAGGCCGAGCTTGTCGGACAGTATCTGGCGGAACACCGTCTCGTGTCCCTGCCCGTGGTTGTGCGTGCCCATGGTCAGCGTCAGCGAGCCCGAGGGGTCGAACCGGATCTGCGCCCATTCCGGAAAACCGCCGGCGGATTGCTCGATCACGTTGGAAATGCCGACCCCGAGCAACTTGCCCCGCGACTCGGCGTCGTCCCGGCGGGCATCGCGGTCCCCGTAATCCACCAGCGCCAGCGCGCGGTCCATGTTGGTCTCGAACTGGCCCGAATCGTAGGTGAAGACGAGGCCGGTCGCGAACGGGAAGGCGTCCGGCGCGATGTAGTTGCGGCGCCTGAGCTCCGCGGGGTCGATCCCCATCTCGTCCGCCGCGGTATCGATCGCCCGCTCGATCGCGTAGGCCGCCTCCGGCCTGCCCGCGCCGCGATAGGGGCCGGTCGACGCGGTATTGGTGAAGACGCCCGTTACATGGGTATGGATCGCCGGCGTCCGGTAGGGGCCGGCGAGCGAGCCCAGATTGTTGGTCGAGGAGTGCGGGCCGAGCAGGGTCAGGTAAGCCCCGAGATTGGCGGTCGTGCGGACCCTGAAGCCGAGGAACTCGCCGTCTTCGGCGAGCGCGAGCTCGGCGGTCGAGATGTTGTCGCGCGCCTGGTCGTCCACCATGAATCCCTCGGCCCGGTCGCCCGTCCACTTGACCGGGCGGCCGAGCATCTTGGAGGCGAAGAGGCACATCGTGTATTCGCAATACGGGCCGGAGCGCATCCCGAAGGCGCCGCCCATGTCGTGGCTGACGACGCGAAGGTCGCCCTCCGGCACCTTGAGGATGGGCGAAGCGGTGGCCATGCGGACCCCGTGCGGACCTTGGGTGCCGGTGTAAAGGGTATAGCGCCCGGTGAACGGGTCGAACTCGCCGATGCAGGCGCGCGGCTCCATCGGAGCGACGGCGACGCGGGTGACGATGAAGTCGAGCCTGGTGACGTGGCGGGCTCTGGCGAAGGCCCGATCGACGGCGTCCTCGTCGCCCTGTTCGAACACGAAGCAGACATTGTCGGGCGCCTCCGACCAGACGGCGGGCGCCCCGTCGGCAAGCGCGTCGGCGGTCGCGGTGACCGAGGGGAGCGGCGCGTAATCGACGTCGATCGCCTCTGCGGCGTCGCGCGCCCGGTCGTGGGTCTCCGCCACGACGAACGCCACGTAGTCGCCGACCAGCCGGACCCGGCCCTTGCGGAGCGGCAGGTTGGGCGGGGTGAACATGGGCGAGCCGTCCGCCTTGTTGCGTGGCACCGCGCAAGGAATGCTGCCCAGCCCGGCAGCCTCGACATTGTCATGGGTATAGACCGCGAGCACGCCGGGGGCGGCGCGCGCGGCGGCGGTGTCGATCGAGCGTATCTCGGCATGAGCGTGAGGCGAACGCAGCACGTAGCCATAAGCCTGGCCTGGCCGGTTCAGGTCGTCGCTGTAACGCCCGCCGCCCCGCAGCAGGCGCGGGTCTTCCCAGCGTGGCACGCCCTGGCCGATACCGAACTTGGTCATCGAATAGTTCCCACTCGCTCCGCCGCTGCCGCCGGCCGAATCCCTCTCGGGGCGGCAATGCGTTCCACGGCCGCCGAAATCGGCGCTGTCATTAGCGGACGCCGGATGATAGGGGAAGGGCAGGGCGGCAACAACGCCGCCGTCCGGCACGATCCCGGCCGCCGAAGTCCTGTATAAGAGGACGGGATGGAACAGACGCTGGACATCGTTTCGGCATTCGTCCGGCCCGTCGCCGATATATTGCAAACCGACGTGCTCGGGTTGCGGGTCGGCACGGTCGTGGCGGCCGTGCTGGTGTTCGTGGCCTGTCTGCTGCTGCGCGGAGTCTTCACCCGCGTGGTCGTCCGCCGCTTGGCGCGCTGGGCGGAGAGAACCGAGAGCAGGCTCGACGACGAGGCGGTCGCGGCGCTGGAGCCGCCCCTGCGGTTCTTGCCGCTCGTAATCGGCCTGTTCCTGGCGAAGGCGATCCTGCCGTTCGCCGGGCTGGCCGAACGAATCGCCGACGATCTGCTGCGGTCGCTGGCGGTGTTCGTCCTGTTCTGGGCCCTCTACCGTCTCGCCGAACCCTTGCGCGGCCTGGCCGCGCGGATCGAGGATAAAATCGGCGCCGAGGTGGTGGACTGGACGATACGCGGCCTCAAGATCGCGTTCGTCGCAATCGGCGCGATCACCGTTCTCGAGATCTGGGGGATCGAGGTCGCGCCGATCCTGGCCGGGCTCGGGCTGATCGGAGTCGCGGTCGCGCTCGGCGCTCAGGACCTTTTCCGCAACTTGATCGCCGGGCTTCTGATCATCGGCGAACGCCGGCTGGCGCATGGCGAGTGGATCAAGATCGACGGCGGCGTCGAGGGCACGGTCGAGGCGATAGGATTTCGTTCGACCCGGGTGCGGCAGTTCGACAAGGCGCCGATCTATGTCCCCAATTCCAAACTGTCCGATACCGCCGTCGTCAACTACACCCGGATGACCCATCGGCGCATCTACTGGATGATCGGGGTGGAATACCGCACGACCGTCGAACAACTGCGTCGAATCCGGGACGGGATCGAGACGTTTCTCCTCGAAGACGACGCCTTCGCCCACCCGCCGGAAGTTCCGACTTTCGTCCGCATCGACAGGTTTTCGGACTCCTCGATCGACATCATGGTCTATTGCTTCACGGTGACGACAAGTTGGGGCGAGTGGCTCGCGATCAAGGAGCGGCTCGCCTACCGCATCAAGGCGATCGTCGAACAGGCCGGCTCCGACTTCGCGTTTCCGTCCCGGACGCTCTATGTCGAGAGCGGCGGCGACGCGCCGGAAATCTTCGTCCCGCCGGAGTCCGACAACGCCGAGGAATAACGCCCGCCGGGACCGGCAGCGGCGTTGACTAAATCGCGGACGGGAAACATATATTCGCGTTCCGCGGGCAGGGACGCCCGCTTTCTTTCGGGGAACAGTCATGATTCCGGCCGTCATGCCGAGCTACGGGCGCACGGACATCGCGTTCGAACGCGGAGAGGGACCCTATCTCTTTGCTGCTGACGGCCGACGATTCCTCGATTTCGGCGCCGGCATCGCGGTCACGGTGGCAGGCCATTGCCACCCGCATCTGGTGGACGCGCTGACCCGCCAGGCGGGGCAGTTGTGGCACACGTCGAACCTGTACCACATCCCCGGACAGACCCGGCTCGCGGAGCGCCTGACGGCGGCGAGCTTCGCCGACACGGTGTTCTTCTGCAACTCCGGCGCGGAGGCGATGGAGGCATCGCTCAAGACGGCGCGCAAATTCCAGTTCGAGTCCGGGCGGGAGGAGCGTTACCGGTTCGTCGTCTTCGCGGACAGCTTCCACGGCCGGACGCTGGCGCTGATCGCGGCGGGCGCGAGCGACGCGCACCGTCGCGGCTTCGGCCCGATGCTCGACGCCTTCGACCGGGTGGCCTATGGCGACCTCGACGCGGTGAAGGCGGCCATCGGCCCGGAGACGGCAGGCATCGTCGTCGAGCCGGTGCAGGGGGAGGGCGGCATCCGGCCCGCCGATCCCGAATTCCTGCGCGGGCTGCGCGCGCTCGCCGACGAGCACGCGCTGGCGCTGATCTATGACGAGGTGCAGTGCGGCATCGGGCGGACCGGATATCTCTTCGCCCACGAGGCCGCGGACGCACCGCCCGACATCATGGCGGTCGCCAAGGGGCTCGGCGGCGGCTTCCCGGTCGGCGCCTGCCTGGTGGACGAGGAGGCGGCCGTCGGCATGGTGCCCGGCACGCACGGCAGCACGTTCGGCGGCAATCCGCTGGCCAGCGCCGCGGCCAACGCGGTGCTCGACATCGTGCTGGAGGACGGGTTCCTCGAGGGCGTCAGGGAGCGCGGAGCGGCTCTCGGCGCGGCGCTTCGCGGCCTCGCCCGGCGCTACCAGGGGGTGATCGAGGAGGTGCGCGGCGTCGGTTTCATGTGGGGCATGAAATGCGTCGGCCCCAACGCGGAGCTCGGCGGGAAGATGTTCGACAAGGGCCTCCTGAACGTGCTCGCGGCCGACAATATGGTGCGCCTGCTGCCGCCGCTGATCGCGAGCGAAGACCATATCGCGGAGGCGCTCGAGACGGTCGAGGCCAGCTGCGCCGAGATCGCCAAGTGACCCGTCCCCGGCATTTTCTCGACCTTGCCGAGAACGAGCCGGCGGTGCTCCGCCGGCTGATCGACACGGCGCTCGCGCTGAAGGCGGACCCCGCGTCGCTGGACGATCCCGCGCCGCTCGCCGGCCGGACGCTCGCCATGATCTTCGAGAAGCCCTCGACGCGGACGAGGGTTTCCTTCGAAGTCGGGATGCGCAGCCTGGGCGGCGACGTAATCGTCCTCAGCCCGAACGACATGCAGATCGGACGCGGCGAGACGATTGAGGACACCGCGCGGGTGCTGTCGCGCTACGTCGACGCGATCATGATCCGCACCTTCGAGGCCGATACGCTGGCCGCCCTGGCCGAGCACGCCACGGTCCCGGTGATCAACGGGCTGACCGGGCGCTCCCACCCGTGCCAGCTCATGGCGGACGTGATGACGTTCGAGGAACATCGCGGACCGATCGAGGATCGGGTGATCGCCTGGTCGGGGGACGGCAACAACGTCGCCTGCTCGTGGATCGAGGCGGCGGCGGCGTTCAACTTCGAGCTCCGCCTTGCCTGCCCGCCGGTGCTCGCGCCGCCCGCCGCGATCATCGAACGGGCCGAACGGATCGGCGGACGGATCGCGCTGACCGAGGACCCTTGCGAAGCGGTGCGCGGGGCGGACTGCGTCGTGACCGATACCTGGGTGTCGATGGGCGACGACGCGGAGGATCACCGTCACAACGTTCTCGCGCCCTATCAGGTCGACGAGCGTTTGATGTCCCGCGCCAAGCCCGATGCGATTTTCATGCACTGCCTGCCCGCCCATCGCGGCGAGGAGGTCACCGCCGGGGTCATAGACGGGCCGCAATCGGTAGTCTGGGACGAAGCCGAAAACCGGCTCCACGCCCAGAAGGCGATCCTGCTCTGGTGTCTCGAATGACCGGCGCCGGCGCCTCTTTCGATGCGGAGGGGCCGGCCGGGCTGATCGACAACGATATCGTGCTGCCGTTCCAGATCGAGACCCAGGCGGCTCGGGGCAAGCTGGTCCGCCTCGGCGGCACGATGGACAGGATCCTCTCGCGGCGGAACTATCCGGCGCCGGTGGCGACGCTTCTGGGCGAACTCGCGGTGCTCGCCGCCCTGGTCTCCTCGGCACTGAAGGACGAGGGCGTACTGACCGTCCAGGTGAAGGGTGACGGCCCGGTCGGCATGCTGGTCGCGGACGCGACGTCTTCCGGCGACCTGCGCGCCTACGCGGCGTACGATGGGCGGACGCTGGATGGCATGCTGGCAGGTGGGGATGCTGCCGATTGGCGGGCCGCCCCGGTGCCCCGGCTGATCGGAACGGGCTATCTCGCCCTCACCATCGACCGGGGACCGGAGGTGGAACGCTATCAGGGCATCGTCGAGCTCAGCGGCGGGTCGCTCGCCGATTGCGCGCGCCGCCATTTCCGCGAGTCCGACCAGAACCAGGCGGTGTTCAAGCTCGCCGTCGCGCCGACGGGTCCGAGCGGATCGTGGCGCGCCGGCGGCATGATGATGCAGCGCCTGCCGGACGGCGGTCGGACAAGGTTATCGGGCGAGGGCCCGGACGAAGACCTCGAGGAGAGTTGGCGCCGGGCGCTGGTGCTGATGGGTTCGTGCACGCCCGACGAGCTCGTGGACGCTCGCCTGCATCCCCACGATCTCCTCTACCGGCTGTTCCACGAGGACGGCGTGCGTGTGTTCGAGCCCCATGCGCTTGCACACGGATGCCGCTGCTCCCGCCACAGGGTGGAAGCGACGCTGCGTTCCTTCCCGCGCGAGGAAATCGCGGACCTGGAGATCGACGGCCAGGTCATCGTGACCTGCGAGTTCTGCGGCGAGCGCTACGGGTTCGACGAGGACGATATCGAGCGCATCTACCGGACCAATTGAGCCGTGACACCGCCGATTCTCCGCTTGCCCATATGCGCCGCGCTGCTGCTTGCCGTCGCGGTCGCCGGGTGCACGTCCGCGCTCACGTCCCCGACCTATCCGGAGATCCGTTTCTCCGACAAGCCGGCGATCCGTCTCGACGTTGCCAGGGTCGACATCGTCGAAGCCTATCGGCCGCCGCTGAAGGCGCCCAACGTGGAGCATCTGTTTCCTGTGCGGCCGTCGCATGCGGCCATGCAATGGGCGCGCGACCGCCTCCGCGCCGGCGGCACCACGGGTCGGGCCGAGGCCGTGATCCGCGCCGCATCGGCGACCGAAACGGCGCTCAAGCGCACCGAGGGTGTCCGCGGCGCGTTCACCACCGACCAGGCGGAACGCTACGACGCCGCCATTACGATCTCGGTCCACATTCTCGACTCGCTCGGGAAGGAGTTGGCCCATGCGTCCGCGACTGCCCGCTACTCGCGGACCGTCGCCGAGGGCGTCACGCTCAACGAGCGCGAGCGCGTGTGGCACCGGATGACGACGGCGATGATGCACGCGCTCGACAGGGCGCTCGAAGGCGAGATGAAGAAAAGCCTCGCGGGGTATCTCAAGTGAGGCCCGCGCGGACCGCCCGGACTACGCGCCGACCGTCGCCAGCACCCGCTTGAGAAAGGCGCTGCAGGCGGCGATCTGGTCGAGGCTGACGAACTCATCGGGTTGGTGCGCCTGACTGACGCTGCCCGGACCGCAGACGATGGATGGGATCCCGGCTTCCGAGAACAGGCCGGCCTCGCACACATAGGGCGCGGTCGAGGGCTCGTTCTGCCCGGTAAGGCGGAGCGCGAACGCTTCGGCTTCCGAGCCGGGCATCGGCCCCAGCGTCGGCGCGGCGATATCCACGGTCGTGGTTATTCCCGCCTCCGCGTCCACCGCACGCATGCGGGGCACCAGCGCGTCGTTCGCGAACGCATCCAGCCGCGCCAGCACCTCGGCGGGATCGACGTCGGGGGTGGGGCGCATCTCCCAGCGGAATTCGCAGGCGCGGGCGATGATATTGACCGCCGCACCCCCTTCGATCTTGCCGATGTTGAAGGTCGTGCCCGGCGGGTCGAACGATCCCGCGACGCCTTCCCGGGGCAGGGCACCCACGATCGCCTCGATCCGGCGGATGTATTCGGCCGCGAAGAGGATCGCGTTCACCCCGTCGGCGGGACGGCTCGAATGCCCGTCGCGGCCGAGCACCATGGTCCGCTGCTGCGAAATGCCCTTGTGGGCGTTGACCACCCGCATCTCCGTCGGCTCGCCGACGATCGCGAAGGCCGGCCGCGGCAGCTCCTTCCCGATCATCGCTATGAGGCTGCGCACGCCGATACAGCCGACCTCCTCGTCGTGGGACAGCACGACGTGGACCGGCCGGGTCAGGCTGGCGGCGCCGAGCTCCGGCGCCAGGGCGAGGACGCAGCCGATGAACCCCTTCATGTCGGTGGTCCCGCGGCCGTAGAGCCTGCCCTCGCGCTCCGCCATGGCGAACGGGTCGCTGGTCCAGGGCTGGCCGTCCACCGGCACCACGTCGGAATGGCCGGACAGCACGATTCCGCCCGGCTCCGACGGACCGAAGGTCGCGAACAGGTTGGCCTTGTCCCCGGTCTCGTCCGGCACCAGGCGGATCGTGGCGCCGTAGGCCGAGAGATAGGCCGCCACGGCGTCGATCAGCGGCTTGTTGGGCTTGGCGGAGGTGGTGTCGAATCCGACCAGCCAGCCGATCGCCTCGACATCGCTCATCGCGCGCTGGCCGGCGCGGCTCTTGGCGGGCACGCGCTACCCCCTCCAGAAGGACGGCGTGAACAGGACGAGGATCGTAAATAGCTCCAGACGGCCGAGCAACATGCCGGCGGCGAGCACCCATTTGGCGGTATCGGGGAGCGACGCGAAGTTCCCGGACGGGCCGATGGTCTCGCCGAGCGCGGGTCCGACGTTGCAGATCGCGGTCGCGGCCCCCGACACCGCGGTGATGAAGTCGAGCCCGAGCGCGCCGAGGGCGAGCGCCAGCACGCCGAAGCAAGCCACGAAAAGGAAGAAGAAGCTCATCACCGAGCTCGCCACGTCCTGCTCTATGGGGCGCTGGTTGAAATGAGGCACGAACACGCCGTGAGGCTGCACCAGGCGCCGCAGCTGGGCTTGGGCGGTCGCGTAGAGAACCTGGAACCGGAACACCTTGATCCCGCAGGTCGTCGAGCCGGCGCAGCCGCCGATGAACATGATGAAGAAGAACGTCGCGGTCGCGAACGCGCCCCAGCTGTCGTAGCCGGTCGTGCTGTATCCCGTTCCGGTGATGATCGAGACGACGTTAAAGCTCGCGGTCCGGACCGCGTCGACGACGGTGACGCCGCCCGACCAGGCGCGCCAGAACGCCATCATCGCGATGATAACGATAACGATGGCGAGGAAAGCGCGGACCTGGTTGTCCTGGAACAGCGCCCATGGCCTTCCGCCGATCGCCCGCAGATAGAGCACGAACGGCAGCGAGCCCACGATCATGAACAGGACGATGATGCCCTCGGCGGCCGCATTGCCCAGACCGCCGACCGAGGAATCGGACGTGGAGAACCCGCCCGTGGCGATCGTCGTCATGGCATGGACGACCGCGTCGAACCCGCCCACGCCGACCGCGATGAGGAGCAGCACGCAGGCGACGGTGAGGCCGAGATAGGTGAGGCCGATGCCGCTCGCGATCTGGGTCATCCGCGGCATCACCTTGTCCGAGCGGTCCGAGGATTCCGTGTGGAAGAGCTGCATGCCGCCGATCTGCAGCATCGGCATGATGGCGACCGCCATGACGATGATGCCGATCCCGCCCAGCCACTGGAGCAGGGCGCGCCACAGGAGGATGCCCGACGGGGCGTCGTCGAGCCCGGTGATCACCGTCGATCCCGTGGTGGTGATGCCGGACATCGCCTCGAAAAACGCATCCGTATAGCTGAGCTCCATCTCCGAGAAGCTGAAGGGCAGGGCGGCGAAGGCGGTCAGCACCAGCCAGCTTCCGGCGGTGAGCAGGAACGCCTGGCGGATGTCGAGGGTGAAGCGGGGCGCGCGCGACGTCAGGATCATCGACACGCCGATGAACAAAGTGAGCCCGCTGGAACCCGCGAAGACCTGCCAGTCGCCGTGCCCGTCGACGAGGTCCGCCGCCATCGGCACCAGCATGGCAAGCGCGAGAGTGGTCAGCAGTATTCCGACGACGAAGAAGATGGGACGGAAATCGACCACGTCATCGCCCTCGATTGCGACCCTGCCCGAGGGCCGTCCCGCCGCGATTAACGCGCGGCGGGCGCCCTGACGGCTAGGCCGACCAGGTCTGCCCCATCTGGGGATTGCCGATGGCAGACAGGAACTCGCGCCGGGTGGAGGGGTCGTCGCGGAAGGCGCCCGTCATCTGGCTGGTGATCAGCGTCGACCCCGGCTTGTCGGCGCCGCGCGTGGTCATGCACTGATGGCTCGCCTCGATCACCACCGCGGCGCCCTGGGGTTCCAGGATGTCGTTGATCGTGTTGGCGATCTGGGCCGTCATCTTCTCTTGGATCTGCAGCCGTCTGGCATAGACGTCGACCAGCCGGGCGAGCTTCGAGATGCCCACCACCCGCCGGGTCGGCAGATACCCGATATGGGCGCGGCCGACGATGGGCGCGATGTGGTGCTCGCAATGAGAGGTGAAGCGGATGTTCCGCAGCACCACCATCTCGTCATAGCCGTCGGTTTCCTCGAAGGTCTTCGAGAGGATCGACGACGGGTCCTCCCGATAACCGGAGAACCACTCGTCGAACGCGCGCACGACACGGCCCGGCGTCTCGCTCAGCCCCTCGCGGACCGGGTCGTCGCCGGCCCAGCGGATCAGGGTGCGGACCGCCTCCGCGGCCTCCTCGAATGTCGGCCGCTCGATCGGCCGCTCGACCGTCTTCAGCGAGCTTCGGTGTGTCGACACTGCTATGCGCTTCCTGTCTATGTTTGTCGCCCGGAAATCCCGGAGGCCCCGTGCCCCGCGGCCTAGTTGACCTGTCTGGGTTCGTCCGGGCAGTCGAGCGAGAAAGCCGGGATTTCTATGTCGAAGCGTTCCCCGTTCTCGCCCTGCATGCCGTAGCTGCCGAGCATGATTCCGGACGGCGTCGGCAAGGGCGTGCCCGAGGTGTATTCGTAGCTCTCGCCCGGCGCAAGCACCGGCTGCTCGCCCACCACGCCCGCGCCGCGCACCTCCTGCAACCGGCCCAGACCGTCGGTGATCTTCCAGTGACGGGTCAGAAGCTGCACCGTCCCCGCGCCCTCGTTGCTGATCTTTACGTGATAGGCCCAGACATAGTGGGCATCGGCGGGAGAGGATTGCCGGTCGAGATAGACCGGCTCCACCGACACGCGGATCGCCCGGGTAACGGCTGTGTACATAGGGTCTCCCTGGCCGTCCGCGAACCGTGGGTCGGCGCCCGGATAAAGTGTAGGACGATCCGGGCCGGCGTCAATCGCGCGCGGGTCAGGCGCCGTCCAGCGCCCCCGCGATATCCTCCAGCAGGTCTTGCGGATCCTCCAGCCCGACGGAAAGACGCACGAGCCCGTCGGTGATCCCGAGGCTTTCCCGTTCCCCGGGCGACAGGCGCTGGTGGGTGGTTGTCGCCGGGTGGGTCGCCAGGCTTTTCGCATCGCCCAGATTGTTGGAGATGTCGACCAGCCGGAGCGCGTTCATGAAGCGGAACGCGCGCTCCTTTCCCCCGGCGACGTCGACGGTGACGACGCTGCCGAAATCCGCCATCTGGGACCTGGCCAGCTCGTGCTGGGGGTGGCTCTCCAGACCCGGATAGAGCACCCGGAGCAGGTCGCTCCGTTCCGACAGTGCGGTCGCGATCTCGAGCGCGGCCACGCAATGCTGCCGCAATCGAAGCTGCAGCGTTTCCAGCCCCTTCAGCAGCACCCAGGCGTTGAACGGGCTCATGGACGGCCCGGTGTGGCGCATGAAGGTCTTCAGCGTGTCCATGCAATAGGCCTCGCTGCCGAGCACCGCGCCGCCCAGGCACCGGCCCTGGCCGTCGATATGCTTGGTGGCCGAATAGACGACGATGTCCGCGCCGAGCTCGAGCGGGCGCTGCAGCAGGGGCGTGGCGAAGACGTTGTCGACGATGACCATCGCGCCCGCATCGTGCGCCAGCGCGGAGATCGCCCCGATGTCGAAGATATCGAGGCCCGGATTGGAGGGCGATTCCAGGAACACCGCCCGCGTCGGCCGGTCCAGCGCGGCCTCCCATTCCGCCAGGTCGGGGCTTTCCACGATCGTCGTCTCGACCCCCAGCCGGGGCAGGATGTCGGTCAGGATATAGAGGCAGGAGCCGAACAGCGCGCGCGCTCCCACCACATGATCTCCCGCCTCCACCATGCAGGCGAGCGAGGCGAAAACCGCCGCCATGCCCGAAGCCGTCGCGCGGCACGCCTCCGCACCCTCCACCAGCCGCAGCCGTTCCTCGAACATCGCGACCGTCGGGTTGTCGTACCGCGAATAGATGAACCGCTCGACCCGGTTCGCAAACGCGTCCTCGGCGTCTTCGGCGGCGTCGTAGACGAAGCCGGAGGTCGGGTAGATCGCCTCCGATGTCTCGCAGAACGCCGAACGCTGCAATCCGCCGCGCACCAGCCGGGTCTGAGGGCGCCAGCTCGCTTCGCTCCGGGGGCGATCATCCATTTCCGTGTTCTCCCGCGCACAAACAAAAAACCCCCGACCGGAAAGTCGGGGGGTGTCGTGCCTCCGACCTTTTAGCTGGTTGTTTTTCGTGGCCGCAAGCCGGTCGGGCCAAATCACCACGTGACGCTAAATTATCACTACCGGATGCGGCGTCAAGCCGGTGAAGCGCGTGGCCGCGTTTTCACCGGCCCGACGGGCTGCGAAACGCTCTACCGCTGGATCGCGGCCACCATCTCGACCTCCACCAGCAGGTCCGGGCGGGCGAGGCCGGCCACGATCAGGAGCGTCGATGCCGGCCGCTCCTCGCCGAGATACTTGCTCCGCACGTCGTTATAGGCGGGCAGGTTCGCCGCGTCGGTCAGGAAATGGGTGATCTTGACGACGTCCTTCATGCGCATCCCGTTGAATTCGAGGATGGCCATGAGGTTCTGCCAGGCAAGGTCGGCCTGGGCGGCGAAGTCGGCGGGCACGTTGCCGTGGGCGTCGATCCCGACCTGGCCGGCGATGAACATCGTCTTGGCCGATTCCGGGACCTCGATCGCGTGCGCATAGGCGCCGAGCGGCGGATGGATGGTTTCGGGGTACATCGCGCGGTTTTGCATGGCGGCCTCCCTCGGGCTTCCGGGTTTTTCCGATCCCCGACTATAGCCGCCCCGGACGGGCGGGCCGAGATTGACTTGACGCGGTGCGATGGCGAATAATCGCGGTTCACAGGTTCGAATTCGCGCGAACGGAAGGAGCCCCCAATGTTCCTCAAGAACTGCTGGTATGTGGCCGCGGAGCCGCACGAGATCACGCGCCAGCCATTCGGACGCACGATCTGCAACGAGAAGATTGTCTTCTGGCGCACCGAGGAAGGAGACCCGGTGGCCTTCGAGGACCGTTGCTGCCATCGCCGCATGCCGCTCAGAAAGGGCAGCGTGCAGGGCAATATCCTTTCCTGCCACTATCACGGGCTCCAGTTCGACGTCAGCGGCAAGTGCGTCCATGTGCCGGGCCAGACGACGATCCCGCCGGGAGCGCAGGTGCGCGCCTTTCCGGTGGTCGAGAAATACAACTGGATCTGGATCTGGACAGGCGATCCGGCGCTGGCGGACGAAAGCCTGATCGTGCCCTACCCGTGGAAATCCGCCGAGGACTGGGGCGACAAGGGCACCTATTTCCACGTCAACGGCAACTACAAGCTGGTCATCGACAACCTGCTGGACCTCTCGCACCTGGCGTTCGTCCACCGTTCGACGATCGGCAACGCCGCGGTCGCGGAGCACGCGGTGCTCAAGACGCTGAAGGACGAGGACTCGGTGACGGTAGCGCGCTGGACCGTCGGCCAGAACCCGCCGCCCACCTACCAGAAGATGTGCGACTGGCCGGAGGAGACCATCGTCGACCGCTGGCAGATCATCGAGTTCCGGATGCCGGGCGCGGTACGGCTGTTTACCGGCGCGGCTCCCGACGCGGCGGAAGGCAAGGAGTTCGGGCATACCGAGCTCGAACGCGACGTGCCGAGCAACGGGTTCGGCTTCCACAACCTCAACTTCGTCACGCCGGAGACCGAGACCAGCACGCACTATTTCTGGTCCAATTCCTATCAGGTTCCCGGAAAGCCGATCGAGCCCGATTTCGTCGAGATGCAGTACAAGCAGATCTGGCAGGCCTTCCACCAGGACTGGGAGGTCTTCGACCTGCAGGAGGAAAACTGGGACGACCGGCCGACGATCGAGACCAACCAGGACGCCGGCGGCATTGCCGCCCGCACCATGATCGACCGCAAGATCGCGGCCGAACGGGCGGAAGCGGGAGCGGCGATCGCGGCCGAGTAGCTTCCGGCCCGTTGACGGCGATACGGCGGCATCCCGGTGCCGCCCTTCGCTTTTCTGGACCCGGACGGGACGCACTGGGGAGAGCGGGATGTTCATCGAGAACGCGTGGTACGTGGCCGCCTGGGACCGCGAGGTCGGCCGCCAGAACATGTTGCGGCGGACTCTGCTCGACATCCCGGTCGTGCTTTACCGCCGCGAGGACGGCGCGCCGGTGGCGCTCGAGGACCGCTGCTGCCACCGCCACGCGCCGCTGTCGAAGGGCAAGCTCCGGGGCGACAATGTCGAATGCCCCTATCACGGCCTGCTCTACGACCCGTCCGGCCGCTGCATCCGGGTTCCCGGCCAGACCGCGGTCCCGCCCGGCGCAAGGGTCAGGGCGTTCCCGACGGTCGAGCGCTACCACTGGATCTGGATCTGGATGGGCGACCCGGCGGCGGCCGACCCCGACCTGATCGAGGACTTCCACTGGATCGACGATCCCGACTGGCGCGCCCGCGGTGAAAAGCTCGACCTCCAGGGCAACTACGTGCTGCTGGTCGAGAACCTGCTCGATCTCTCCCATCTCAGCTACATCCACCCGACGACGCTCGGCACCGACGCGGTCGCCGAGACGCCGATGAAGGCGGAGCGCGAGGGCGAGCTGGTCCGCGTCACCCGCTGGGTGCTCGACAGCCCGCCGCCGCCGTTCTTCCAGAAGGCGGGCGGGTTCGCGCCGGACCAGCATATCGACCGCTGGCAGATCATCGAGTACACCCCGCCGGCCTTCGTCCGCCTCGACATCGGCGGGGCGGTCGCCGGCACCGGCGCGCCCGAGGGCGACCGCAGCCGGGGCTTCTCCATGCGGAACCTCAACGCGATCACGCCCGAGACCGGGACGACGACCCACTATTTCTGGGCCCAGGCGCACGATTTCCGCATCGACGAGCCGTGGGTGACCGATCTCCTCTACGAGAACGTGCACACCGCCTTCCTGGAGGACCTGGAGATCATCCAGCTCCAGCAGGACAACATAAATACCGCTCCCGACCGGCCCCGGATCGACATCAACCATGACGGCGGCGGCATCCAGGCGCGCCGCATCATCGAGAACCGCATCGCCGCGGAGCGGGGCGTTGCGCCGCTGGCCGCCGCCGGCGAATAGGCCGCCACGCAATACCTCTCGCAGCCGCCGGCGGGTCTTGAACCGGCCCGCCGCTTCGGGGATGTTCGCGCCCTGGGAACACCGATCCGGGGGCGCGCGTCATGGCTGAAAAGCTGGTCATCAGGAATATCGGCTTGCTCCTGTCCGGGGCGCTGGAGAACCCCATTCTCGACGCCGACACCGTGGTCGCCGAGGACGGCCGGATCGCCGCCTTCGGCAAGGAGGCCGACTGCAACACCGCCGGTGCCGACGTCGTGGTCGACGCCAAGGGGGTCGCGCTCGCGCCCGGGCTGATCGACAGCCACGTCCACCCGGTATTCGGCGACTGGACGCCGCGCCAGAGCCAGCTCAACTGGATCGACTCCACGATGCATGGCGGCGTGACGACGATGATCTCCGCCGGCGAGGTCCACCTCCCCGGGCGGCCGCGCGACCCGAAGGGCGTGGTGGCCCTCGGCATCACTGCGCAGCGCGCCTTCTCGTCCTTTCCGCCGGGCGGCGTCAAGGTCCACGCCGGCGCGCCGATCCTCGAAACCGGGATGGAAGAGGACGATTTCCGGTTCCTCGCCGAGGCCGGAGTCAAGCTCTTGGGCGAGATCGGCCTCGGCGGCGTCAAGACCGGCGAGGAGGCGAAGAAGATGGTCGGCTGGGCGCGCAAGTACGGCATCCAGTCGACGATCCATACCGGCGGGCCTTCGATCCCCGGCTCCGGGCTGATCGACGCCGACATCGTGCTGGAGACGGGACCCGACATCATCGGGCACATCAACGGCGGGCACACCTCTTTGCCGCGGGACCAGATTGCGTGCCTCTGCGAGCAGTGCCAGGCCGGGATCGAGATCGTCCACAACGGCAACGAGGCCTCGGCCCTGTTCGCGCTCCGGACCGCGCGCGAACTCGACCAGCTCCACCGCGTCATCCTCGGCACCGACGGCCCGGCGGGCTCGGGGGTTCAGCCGCTCGGAATCCTCCGGATGGTCTCGATGCTGTCGGCGCTGGGCGACGTGCCGGCCGAGATCGCATTCTGCTTCGCGACCGGGAACACCGCGCGGATGCGCGAGCTCGACTGCGGGCTGATCGAAGAGGGCCGCGCCGCCGATTTCGTCCTGATCGACCGCGCCCAGCACACCGCCGGCAAGGACCTGCTGGAGTCGGTCGGGATCGGCGATATTCCCGGCGTCGGCATGGTGATCATCGACGGCAAGGTCGCCTCCGGCCGAAGCCGCAACACCCCGCCGGCAGAGCGCTTGCCCGAGGTTCTTTAGATTCGCGCCTCAGCCCCCCTTCGATACGCGGCTTCGCCGCTATTCAGGGTGAGGGGTTCTCCATTGTCCCCTCATCCCGAGTAGGCGCGACAGCGCCGTATCGAGGGACGCGCCTCAACGGAGCCCGTCCTCGCCCTTGGCCTCGTCCGTAGTGAGGCCGCCCACGCGGGGGAAGGGGCGGCCGGAGTCGGTGACCGCGACGGCGACCAGGATCTCGTCGGCGCGCGGGGCGTCGGCGAGGCGGACCTCCATCCCGTCGAAATGGCTGCGGACATAGGCCGCATCCTTGTGGCCGAGCGGGATGTCGATCGGGGTGCCCGGCCCGCCCATCTTCTTGACCGAGGGGACCAGCGCCGCGCCTTTCTCGACCGCCTTGCGCAGCGGCGCGCCGAGCTTCGGATGCAGGATCGCGGCGGCGTGCTCCCACTCTCCCTGCTCGCCCACGATCGCCGCCTTGCCGTAGCTCTCCGCCTCATCGGGGCGGATGCCGAGCGCGTTCACGCACATGTCTCCCAGCGTCCCGCCGAGCTCGGCGCCGATATCCATCAGCGGCGTCAGATCCTCCTCGTAGCGTCCCGCGAACGGGTTCTTGATCACCGCGATCGCCGCCGCCTTGCGGGTCGGCGGGTCGACCGGGCGGCCTATGTCCGAACGGATTTCCTCGACGACGATGCTGGTCTTCCTGACTTCGGCGCTCATCGCGGCCTCCTCACGCTGCTTCGGTTCTGACCCGCCGGTCGATCTTGCGGCGGAACAGCGCCGCCGGCGCATCGAGGTCGAGTCCCACCCGGGTGCCGCCCTCGAACCTGTCCTCCTCGCACTGGATGGCTTCCAGCACCTCCTTGTCCTCGGCGAAGGCGATGCGGAACTGCCCGGAAATGCCCTCTCCGACGGACGGGTCGTCGATGCCGAAATTGCGCACGTGCAGCCAGTAATCGTAGCAACTCGTCTCGGTCTCGGGCGTCATGAAGTGGCACGAGAACACCCGGATGCAGTTGTCGAACCCGCCCGCCTTGGCCTTGAATCCGGTCCCGGCCGGCGCGGTTCCGAAATCGATGATCGCGGTGGATGGCGTGTGCATATGGTAGTACTGCCAGCGGTCGACCCGCCCGTCGAAATTGCCGAACGCCCTGGCGAAGCCGATGGGTTCGGAGTCCAGCGACCATCGGTGGGTGGTCACGCCCCAATCCTCCTCCTCGAACTCGACGCCGACCCCTTCGGAGCTCGGGCTGCCCAAGGTGGTCGGGTGGACGTATTCGACGTGCGAAGGATCGCTCAGATTGTCGCACAGCAGCAGATAGTCGGCCTTGACGTGGAGCGCATCCCCGTGGGCGACGCCCCATTCCGGCCGGTGGTACTCGGGAAGGTCGTAGATCTCCGCCGGATCCGCCATGTCCGGATCGCCCATCCAGATCCAGATCAGCCCCAGCCGTTCGGCCGCCGGGTAGCTCCTCACGCGGGCGTTGGGCGGGATTACCGCCTGTCCCGGCACGTGGACGCAGGTGCCGGACCGGTCGAAGACCAGCCCGTGATAGCCGCACTGGACCCTGTCATCGATCAGGCGTCCCTTCGACAGCGGCAGCAGCCGGTGCGGGCAGCGGTCGCGCAGCGCCACCGGCGCGCCGTCGCCGGTCCGGTAAAGAACCACATCCTCGCCGAGGATCGTCCGGCGTTGGAGCGCCTGCGTCAGCTCGCTCGCCCAGGACGCCACGTACCACGCGTTCCTGACGAAGGTCATCGCGTTCCTCCAGGCTCGGACCGTCCGAACCTTAGGGCCAAATTTGTATGTATACAAACAATATTCATCGCGCCCGGCACCGCTATGCGACGAGCGCGGCGTTCAGCAGCGACAGGATCGCCGTGCCCAGCACCGCTATCGCGGCGCCGAAGGCCAGGTTGGCGCCGAAGGCGACGCGCTCGAGGCGAACGCGGAAGAACGACGCCGCCGCCACGGTCGATATCGCCGACAGCCCGATCATCGAGGCGATGGACCAGGAAACAAGCCCGCACTGGAACAGGACCAGGTCCGCCACCCCGGTCGGCACCTGGGTGAACAGGACCAGGAATACCGTGATGGTCACGATCTGGTGGAGGCCGAACAGCGCGAGCGCCGCCGGGACGACCACCATCAAAGCGATGATGGCGGGGGCCGGCAGCGCCTTCGGGCCGGGCCAGAGCGCCGGATCGAGGACGCCGAGCCCGCTGACCAGGACCCGGCCCAGAACGAACGCGCAGGTGACGATCACCATCTCGCCCAGCACCGAAGGCATGCGGTCGTAGGACACGCGAACGATCTCCCAAATCGCCCGCCGGCCGAGCTGAATCTGGGCGGCGGCGCAGACCAGCGGGATTCCGAGCAACAGCGCTTCCAGCGGCCGCAGCGGGGCGAAGCTCGCCAACCCGACGACCGTCGCCGCCGCGATCGCGACCGGCGGCACCACCGGCAGGAGCGCGGCGAGCGCGGTCCGCGCCCCACCCTGGAAGGCCCCGGCCATGACCTGGCCCAGGATCAGTCCGGGAATGGCGAGAGCGAGGCCCAGCGTCATCACCGACCACAACGGCACGTCGGGCAAATGCTGGAAGCCGACCGCCATCGCGACCCAGAACGGCGACCAGAGCCCCGCGAGTCCCATGCCGCGCAGGGCGATGATGGCGGCTCGCCGACGTTCCGGCTCCGGCGCGTTCCGGTCGTGTACCGGGGCGAGGATCGCGTGCGCGCCGACCACCAGCACCGAGCCCATGACGTTGGCGCCGTATAGCGTCGCCGTGGACCTCTGCCGGGGGTCCAGAAGCGCCATCAGATGGCGGGTACGGAGCGTCTCGGGCCGCCGTTCCGCCGTCGTGCGCAGAACCAGGAGGGTGACGAAGAAGGCAGCGAAGGTCGTCGCGTCGCTCAACCCGCGCCACAGCGCCCACCAGTCGTCGAGCGCCGCGGCCGAGCCCAGGGCGGCCAGCGCCAATGCGGTAGCGAGCACCCGGGTATGCCCCCGGACGCGCGCGATGCCGATCGCGAACAGAAGCCCGAGCGCCAGCGTCGCCGCGTCGTCGACCGGCGCATCCCGCCACAGAATGCGCAGGAGCACGAGGAACCAGACGACGGCGAAGAGGGGCGCGACCGGCGCCGCAGGGCCGAGCCGCGACGCGACAGACAAGATGGCGGCATCCCGAAATGGCGAACGGCGGATTCGCGCAAGGAATACAGGATGCGCGCCGCCGCCGCGATGCCGACGGTCGCCGTACGAGAGATCGGGGCCGTGGTGGAGAGGTAGCGGCCTAGCTCGCGATCTGCGGGCCCATCTGCTGGATCGTGCCGGTCTCGCGGTTGAAGGCGATCCGGTTGATCTCGTCGAGATTGGTTCCGGTCACCCGGACGAAACGGGCGTCGTCGGGATAGTCGATGGAATGGATCTTGCCGTCGGCGTAGATCCCCGCATGGCCCGGCGTCAGGCGGTATTTCTTCTCTTCCCTGACTTCGCCGCGACCGGGATCGGAACCGTCATCCAGGCGTTCCCACTCGGTCATGTCGGTGTATTTCGTCGCCTGGCCGTAGATCGCCCAGGACGCGCCGTGGTCGTGCGGCGGCGAAACCCGGCCCTTGGCATTGATGTGGGCCAGCACCTGGAAGCCGAGATCGGGGTCGTCATAAAGCATATGGACGCCGCGCTCGACACCCGGACCGCAATATTCCTCGACGAATTCGGGCACCTGCAGCAGCCGTTCGAGGTCGAGGCGGACCTGCTCGCGGCCCTGCGGGCCGGGGTCTTCCTCAAGATGCGCGCGGCAGTCCCGACAGAACTCCTCAAGCGTATATGCCATGGCTTGCGCTCCCTGAATGTGCGGCGAGATCTGCGACATATGGTGCCACAGGGGAGAGGAAGGGTGCTAGTGTCCATCCATGGCCTCCGTTCCCCAAACCGAAGCGCCGACAGCAGGCAGGCGGGCGCAATTCTCCTGGTGCCTCTACGACTGGGCGAACTCGGGCTTCCCCACCGTCATCGTCACGTTCGTATTCGCCGCCTATTTCTCGCGCGCCGTGGCGGACAACCAGATCGAGGGGACCGCCGCATGGGGCCATGCGCTCGCGGTCTCCGGCATCCTGATCGCCGTGCTGAGTCCGATTCTGGGATCGATCGCCGACCGCACCGGGCGGCGCAAGCCCTGGCTCGGCGCTTTCGCGGCGATCACCGTCGCCGCGACGGCGCTCCTCTGGTACACGCGCCCCGACCCGGCGGACATGCTGTGGGCGCTGGTCTTCTTCGTCCTCGCCAACACCGCCTTCGAGATCGGCAACGTGTTCTACAACGCGATGCTGCCCGGCCTCGTGTCCAGGGAACGGATCGGGCGGCTGTCCGGCTGGAGCTGGGGTCTTGGCTATATGGGGGGCCTCGCCTGCCTCGGTCTGCTGCTGGTGCTGTTCGTCCAGGCCGAGCGTCCACTGTTTGGGCTCGACAAGGGGCAGGCCGAGCACATCCGCATCGTCGGGCCGATGGTCGCGCTCTGGTTCGCGGTCTTCGCCATTCCGACCTTTCTCTGGGTTCCCGACGAAGCCGGGCTCAGGGTCCGCGCGGGCGAGGCGATCCGCACCGGTCTCGCCCAGCTGGTCTCCACGCTGCGCGAGATCAGGCGGCACGCCAACATCGCGCGGTTCCTCCTGGCCCGCCTGTTCTACGTCGACGGCATGAACACCATGTTCGCGTTCGGCGGAATCTACGCCGCCGGCACGTTCGGCATGTCGTTCGAGGAGATCATCCAGTTCGGCATCGCGCTCAACGTCACCGCCGGGCTGGGGGCCGCCGGATTTGCTTGGCTCGACGACCGCATCGGATCCAAGCGGACGGTCCAGATCGGGATCGTCGGGCTGATCGTGTTCGGCGTTCCATTGCTGGTGGTCGAGAGCAAGACGGCGTTCTGGCTGCTCGCGCTGCCGCTCGGCATCTTCATGGGGCCGGTCCAGGCGGCGAGCCGGTCGCTGATGGCGCATCTCGCCCCGGTGGAGCTGCGGACGGAGATGTTCGGCCTCTACGCGCTCTCGGGAAAGGTCACCTCGTTCGCCGGCCCCGCCGTCCTCGCCTGGGCGACGCTCGCCTTCGAATCGCAGCGTGCCGGCATGGCGACGATCATCGCGTTCTTCGCGGTCGGGCTCGTGCTGATGGCCTTCGTGGCGGCGCCCAGACGTTAGCCCGCATTTCTCGCCAGTGTCACGGCCTGCGTCGCGTCCAGGCGCCCGCCCGTCAGGAGCGGGCCGAAGAGCGTAGCGGGGACTACGGTCGAGGCCCGCGACGCCGCGGGCGGGCGCCCGGGCGCGACCCTTCGGGCGGCGCTGTCGGGCCGACAGGGTGCGTCGCGCCGCTTGCCCGATGTCCCCGCATCGCGCGGCGCGGCTCTCCTGCCCTGTCGGCCGGACAGCACCGCGCAGGCCATGACACTGGCGAGAAATGCGGGCTAGGGGAACGTCCGGTCAGTGGCGGAAATGCCGCCGGCCGGTGAACACCATCGCGATGCCGCGCTCGTCGGCGGCGGCGATCACCTCCTCGTCGCGGACCGAGCCGCCCGGCTGGATCACCGCCGTCGCGCCGGCCTCCGCGGCGGCGACGAGCCCGTCGGCGAAGGGGAAGAAGGCGTCCGACGCGGCGACCGAGCCGGTCGTGCCGGGCTCCCCCTGGCCCGCCTCGCGCGCAATGTCCGCCGCCTTCAGGGCCGCAATGCGCGTCGAGTCGACCCGGCTCATCTGGCCCGCCCCGATGCCGACGGTCGCCCCGTTCCGGGCGAAGACGATGGCGTTCGACTTGACGTGCTTGGCGACCGCGAATGCGAACAGAAGGTCGCGACCCTCGGCCTCGGTCGGCGCGCGCTTCGTAACCGCGCGGAGCGCCGCTTCGCCGGTCCGTCCCCCGTCGCGGTCCTGCACCAGCAACCCGCCGGCGACCGAGCGGACCGCAAGGCCGGGCGCGGTCGCATCCGGCATCGCGCCGGTCTCGAGCACCCGGATATTGGGCTTTTCGGCGAAAATCGCGCGTGCGGCCTCGTCGATATGCGGCGCGATCGCCACCTCGACGAAGATCTCGGTGATGGCCCGGGCGGTCGCCTCGTCGATCCGCCGGTTGGCGGCGACCACGCCGCCGAAGGCGCTGACCGGATCGCAGGCGAAGGCGCGTGCATAGGCCTCGGCCAGCGTATCGGCGACCGCCGCGCCGCAGGGGTTGGCGTGCTTGACGATCGCGATCGCCGGGCGGTCGAACTCGGCGACCAGCTCGAACGCCGCGTCGGCATCGCCGAGATTGTTGTAGCTGAGCGCTTTCCCCTGGATCGCGGAAGCGGAAGCGGCGCCGGGCCGCTCCGGCAAGGTGCGGTAGAGTGCCGCCTCCTGGTGCGGGTTCTCGCCGTAGCGCAACAGTTCGGCGCGGGTGCCGCCGAAGGCGATATGGCGGGGGAACGGTATGTCGACTTCGCGCGCGAACCATTGCGAGATCGCCGCGTCGTAGGCGGCGGTCCGCGCATAGGCGGCGGCGGCGAGACACCTGCGGAAGTCGAGCGTGGTCCCGCCGTCGTTCTCCGCCAGCTCGCGGACGATCCCTTCATAGTCCTCCGGGTCGGTGGCGACGACGACGAATTCATGGTTCTTGGCGGCCGCGCGGATGAGGGCGGGTCCGCCGATGTCGATCTGTTCCACCGCTTCGTCGCGGTCCGCGCCGCCCGCGACGGTTCGCTCGAACGGGTAGAGGTTGACGACGACGAGGTCGATGGGGGCGATCCCGTTCGCCTCCATCGCCTCCCGGTGCGCGGCGAGGTCGCGTCGGGCGAGGATGCCGCCATGGACCGCCGGGTGCAGCGTCTTGACCCGGCCGTCCATCATTTCCGGGTAGCCGGTGAGGTCGGAGACGTCGCTCGCTTCGAGCCCTGCATCGGCGAGCGCCCGCGCGGTGCCGCCGCTCGCGACCAGGGCGATCCCGCGTTCCGCGAGCGCGGACGCGAACTCCACCAGCCCCGTCTTGTCGGAGACCGAGAACAGCGCCCGTTTCACCAAGACCCTGTCGCCGTCGCTCATCTTCGCTCCCCGGTCTGCGTGCGCCCGTCCAGCAGCCATTCGGCGAACTCGCGCACCGCGCCCGCGCCGCCGCTCCGCCCGGTGGTGAAGCGGGCGGCCGCGCGGACCGCCGGAACCGCGTTGGGAACCGTCGCGGGCAGTGCGACCGTCTCCAGCACCGGCAAATCGTTGAGGTCGTCGCCCATATGGGCCACAGCGTCGAAGCCGATGCCGAGGCGTTCGCACAGATCGGCGAGCGCCTCCCGCTTGTCGCCCACGCCCACCAGACAATGGGGCACGCCGAGCACCTCGGCGCGGCGTTCGATGGCCGCGGTCCGGCTCGCGGTGATGAAGGCCACCTCGAGTCCCGCCTCGATCAGCATGCGGATGCCGACTCCGTCATGCACGTGGAAGGCGCGCCATTGCCGCCCGTCCTCGCCGTAATAGAGCGTCCCGTCGGTCATCACGCCGTCGCAGTCGAGGCTGACCAGCCGGATACGGCCGCGGATGTCGGCGGCGTCGCTCATCGTGCGCTTTCGGCGGCGAGCGCCGCTTCCACCAGCGCCACGTCCTCCGGCCGGTCGACGCCGATGGAGCCCGGCGGCACCGGCGCGCAGGCGATGCGTTCGCCGTGCTCGATGACGCGGATCAGCTCGATACTCTCCGCGCGTTCGACCGGCCCCCGTTCCCAGGCCTGGAATCTGGCAAGCGCGGCGGCGGTGAAGGCGAACATGCCGACATGGATCCGCCGCGGAGCGGATTCCGCGAAGTCGAGCGGCACCGGCAGGCGCGTGAACATCATCACGCAGCCGTCCACGCCCGGCACGAGGTGGACGACGGAGCTATCGGCGCATTGCTCGGGCGACGCCTCCTCCAGATAGCAGGTCGAGACCTCGATCCCGTCGTCCCGGACGCGTCGGAGCGCTTCGACCACGACATCGATGCTGGCAGGGTCGATCAGCGGCTCGTCGCCTTGGACGTTCACGTAGATCCCGGCGGACCGGCGTTCCGCGACCTCGGCCAGCCGGTCGGTCCCGGTGGCGTGGGTCGCGGCCGTCATCTCGCAATCGATCCCGTGCTCGCGGCAGACCGCCGATATGCGCTCGTCGTCGGTGGCGACCACGACATGGTCCACGGTCCTTGCCCGCCGCGCGCGTTCCCATACCCGGACCACCATCGGCGTCCCCGCGATCGCGGCGAGCGGCTTGCCCGGGAACCGGGTCGAGGCGTAGCGCGCCGGGATGACGGCGAGGACGGGCGGGCTGCCGGCCATGGCAGGGGGTCCTTGCGGGATCGGTCGCGGCTGAGAATAGTCGCGCCGGAGATCAAGCGCGAGGGTACGGCGGCAGAACATGACCGAAACAGTCGTATTCGACCTCGACGGAACGCTCGTCGACACCCTGCCGGATATCGAGGCGGCGGCGAACGCGGCGCTCGCCGCGGAGGGGCGCCGCCCGCTGACGCGCGAGGAGGTGCGGCAGCTGATCGGCAGCGGCGGCCGGGTGCTCATGAAGAATGCCTTCGAGGCGACCGGAGAGCCGGCGTCGGAGGCGCGGATCGACGCCGCATTCGCCGCGTACATCGCGGCCTATGAGGATGCGCCGGTCGCGGGCAGCGCGCCCTTCCCCGGGGTGCATGACGCGCTGGAAGGGCTGTCGGCGCGCGGAACCGGGCTCGCGGTCTGCACCAACAAGCCGGAACATCTGGCGGAGCTGGTGCTGGAGACGTTCGGCCTCGCCGGCTATTTCGCCGGCGTCGTCGCGGGCGACACGCTTCCCGTCAGGAAGCCCGCCCCCGAGCCGCTGCTGGAAGCGGTGGCGCGGGCCGGCGGGGCGGGGCGCCCGGCGGCGATGGTCGGCGACAGCCCGATCGACGCCGATGCCGCCCGCGCCGCATCGATCCCGTTCGTCGCGGTCAGCTTCGGCTACAGCCCGGTGCCGGTATCGGCGCTGGGCGCGGATGCGGTGATCGATCGCTTCGATGCGCTCGCCGCGGCGCTCGACGGGCTCGACGGGGCCCGGGCCTAGTGTCGTGTTTCCGAAGCTCTCATCCCGTCCCACGCCCCCTCTGTCGTGGGGGGCCCCCCCCACCACGGGCGAGCGCGGGGGGGGGCGGCCCGGGGCGCGGGGAGGGGGGGGGGGGGTTTTAAAAAAATTTAAAAAACCCAACCCCCCCCCCCCCCCC
>JAPPIT010000178.1 GCA_028820505.1 Defluviicoccus sp. | reverse complement strand
GCCCCGGCGCGGCGCATGAGGGGCACGCGGCCAACGAATCGGTGCCGCTCGCCGACCTGGCCCCGGCCGCGGAAATCCAGCTCGCCGTGGTCGAGGAGCTGCTGGGGCTCGGCCGGTCCGCGCGGTAGCCCGGTGGCGAGCCGTCCCGTTGCGGCCTGCGCCGACCATGACGGGTGAGGAAGCGAGGAAGACGGCGCTTCTATCTGGAACGGACAAAGTCTAATCCGACCGGTAGGCGGTGATCGCTTCTGTGGTCTTGTCGGTGTTGCGGGGCGCGGGCTGCGCCATGTCCTGGACCACCGGACGGCCCCAGCCCGGCGTGCCCGCCAGGATGCCGTCGCGGACGACGATCTGGCCGCGCACCAGCGTGTGGACCACGCGCCCCGTTGTCTCGAAGCCGTGCCACGGCGTCATGTGGCTGCGGGAATGGAGAGCGTCGCGGGAAATGCGTCCCTCCGCGCCGAGATCGACGATGGCGATGTCGGCGTCCGAGCCGGGCGCGATCAGCCCCTTGCGCGGGTAGCAGCCCCAGGCCCGCGCCGGCGCCGCGGCCGACCACTCGACATACTGGTTGAGCGTCAGCCGCCCGTCGGCCACCTGGGTCAGCATGATCGGCATCTGGGTCTCGACGCCGGGGAAGCCGCATTCGCATTCCCAGATGCTGTTCGACGCCTTCTCTTCCGGCAGATGCGGCGCGTGGTCGGTGGCGATCATGTCGATCGTCCCGTCGTGGAGCGCCGCCCACAGCGCCTCGGCATGGTGTTTCTCCCGGATCGGCGGGTTGACGCGGAGCTGCCCCCCGAGCGCGTCCATGTCGTCGACCGAGAAGATCAGGTATTGCGGGCAGGTCTCGACCGTCACGTCGACGCCGCGCGACTTGGCGCGGCGCACGAGATCGAGCCCGTCGGCCGACGATTTGTGCGCGATGTGGAGACGCGCGCCGGTCCACTCGGCGAAGGCGGTCGCGCGGCCGACCGCCTCGACGGCGCAGATCTCCGGGCGCGCGGCGAGGTGGGCGCGGGCGTCGTTGCGCCCGGCCTCCTTCATCTTGATCTCGCGCCTGGCCATGATCGAGGCGTTCTCGGCGTGGACGGTGCAGCGCATGCCGAGCCTCGCCAGGATCTCGAACCCCTCCAGCATCGCGCCGTCCGACGGCGCCGGCAGGTCGCCGAAGGTGTTCCCCATGAAGCACTTGAAGCCGCTGACCCCGGCGCGGGTCAGGTCCTCGAGCACGTCGATATTGTTCTCGTCGAGGAGCCCGTAGATACCGTAATCGACATGGGCCTGCCGCTTCGCGCGCGCCTGCTTGTCGCGCAGCGCCTCCAGCGACCCGGTCGGCGGATGGGTGTTCGGCATCTCGAAGACCGTCGTCGTGCCGCCGCAGGCCGCCGCCGCGGTGCCGGTCTCCCAGTTCTCCTTGTAGTCGTAACCGGGCTCGCGGAAATGGACGTGGCTGTCCACCGCGCCGGGGAGGACGTGGAGGCCGCCGGCATCGACCGTCTCGCGCGCCGGGGGCGACATCTCGCCCGAAGCGATGCCGACGATGCGTTCGCCGTCGATCGCGATGTCAGCCTCGATCGTCGCGGTCGGCGAGACCACCGAACCGCCCTTGATCAGGAGATCGACCGTTTTCATTGCAGCGCTCCTAGTGTCCCGTTTCTGAAGTTCGATTGCGCACGCGGAGTCGGCACGCGGTCCCTCCGGCCCAGCCTTTCCCATACGTCGTCATGCCCGGACTTGTTCCGGGCATCCACGTCCCTCCACCGCTTCGCCCATGCCCGCTCATCGCGCAATGCTGCAAGACGTGGATGCCCGGAACAAGTCCGGGCATGACGTGGTAGGGCGCGACGGAGATGAATAGGAAACTCTGAAACATGACGCTATATCACCCAGCCGCCGTCCACGGCGAGGTCCTGGCCGGTAATGTTACGGGCCCGGTCGCTCGCGAAAAAGAGCACCGCCTCGGCGACGTCGGAATCGGTCGAGATCCGCTTCAGCGCGTATTCGTCCTCGTGCTGCCGGCGCGCTTCCTCCACCGAGATGCCGAGGCGCTCGGCGCGTTCCGCGCAGACCTTGCGGAAGCGCGGCCCGTCGACCATGCCGGGGCAGACGCAGTTGACGTTGATATTGTGCGGTCCGGCCTCGAGCGCGGTCGACTTGGTGATCCCCCGCAAGCCCCATTTGGACGCCGAGTAGGCCATCCGGCCCTGGCGGCCGCGCAGCCCGAACGTGCCGCCGACATTGACGATCTTGCCGTAGCGCCGTTCGATCATGTGCGGGATCGCCGCGCGCATGGTGAGCCAGGCCCCCTTCATGTTGAGCTCGACGATCCGGTCGAAATCCGCGGGCTCGATCTCCCAGGACGACGCGCCCAGCGGGCCGGTCCCGCCGGCGACGTTCACCAGCACGTCGATCTTCCCGTAGGCGTCGAGGCCCGCCTGCACGGCCGCCTCGACCGCGTTCGCGTCGGTCACGTCGCAGGACACGACAATCGCGCCGCGGCCCATCGCCTTCGCCTCCCCGGCGACGGGGGCGATGGCATCGGTATCCCGCCCGGCCAGCACGAGGTCCGCCCCTTCCTCCGCGAAACGCCGCGTGATCTGAGCCCCCATGCCCTTGGCCGGGCCGGTGATAAGCACCGCACGGTCGTCGAAATCGGCCACTGTCCCGTTCTCCCCCTGGATGGATTCCATTTCCGGCGAAAATGCTCTAGTCAATTGCGGGGCGAGCCGCAATGATCGCGCGGCCCGAGGGAGAGAAGAGATGACTTGGTCAGAAAGCGAGATTGCCGCCCTGGTCGAACCGGACCGGGTGCACCGCAAGGCCTATGTGGACCCCGAAATCTTCGATCTGGAGATGGAGCGGATCTTCGAGCGGCTGTGGATCTATATCGGCCACGAGAGCCAGGTGAAGAACCCGGGCGACTACTATCTCGCCCGCGTCGGGCGCCAGCCGATGATGATGACCCGCGACTGGAACGGCGAGATCAACGTGCTCTACAACCGCTGCCCGCATCGCGGCGCGCAGATCTGCTCGGCGCGCAAGGGCAACGCGGGCAAGCTGTTCCGCTGCTCCTACCACGCCTGGATGTTCGAGCTCGACGGCAGGCTGGAAAGCGTGCCGGGCGCCAAGGGCTACGAGGGCACGCGGTTCGACATGTCGAGCCCCGATTTCCACATCCGGAAGGCGCCGCGGGCCGACAACTATCGCGGCTTC
Source organism: Defluviicoccus sp. (assembly GCA_028820505.1). Taxonomy (GTDB): domain Bacteria; phylum Pseudomonadota; class Alphaproteobacteria; order MPNO01; family MPNO01; genus MPNO01. Next base: position 30,201 of record JAPPIT010000178.1, on the reverse strand, counting down.
TGGTTCGCCTCGCTGGCCGAGGACGGGCCCGATCTGAAGACCCATCTGGGGCGCGCCGGGCTGGCGCTGGACCAGCTCGTGGACCGCTCGCCCGACGGCGAGATCGAGGTGGTGGGCGACTGCTTCCACATGATCCAGCAGTCCAACTGGAAGCTCTTTCTGGAGAATCAGATCGACGCCTCGCATCCCGGCGCGACGCACGAGTCGACCGGCGCGGCGGCGCGCAGCGTCGAGAACGAGATGAAGAAGGACGGCAAGCAGCCGCCGATGTCCTACGGCTTCCTGTCGGACTTCGTGCGCCACGGGATCGACGGCTGGGACAAGTTCGGCACCACCGGCCTCCCGCAGGGCCATTGCACGCTGGAAGGCTATATGGGGCTCCGCCCGGACGATCCCGACACCAACGAATATGTCGAGCGCATGTATGCGTCCTACGGCGAGGAGAAGGCCGAGGAGATCCTCGGCGTCGACCTCCATCACGTGCTGCTCTACCCGTGCAACTCGGTCCAGCCGCCGCTGCAGCAGCTCCGGACCATCCGTCCGATCGGTCCCGACCGGACGTTGAGCGAGATCTGGCATTTCCGCCTCAAGGGCGCGCCCGAAGCGATCTACCAGCGCTCGCTCGCCTACTACTACCTGGTGAACTCGCCCTCGACGATGGTCAACGCCGACGATTTGTTCAACTGGTGGAAATGCCAGCACGGGCTGGAGAGCAACGCTATCGAGTGGGTGAGCTTCCACCGCAATGCCGGCCAGGACACTGAGGAAGGCGGGATCATGTATTCCGCGCCGTCCTCGATGAGCGAGCTTCCCATGCGCTCGATGATGCACGCGTGGCGCGACTACATGACCGCCAACGGCGCGGGGGCGTAGGGCGATGGGCGAAGCGGCGGAAAAGCTGGCGGCGGGCGACCGATTCTCGTCCGCCAAGGTGAGCATCGAGACCCAGCTCGCGGTGGAGCGGTTCCTCTACCGCCAGGCGGAAATCCTCGACGAGAAGCGGTGGGACGAATGGCTCACGCTGTTCGCCGAGGACGGGCATTACTGGATGCCGGTCAGCGAAGACCAGGAGGACGGCGAGGGGGTTCCCAACATCTTCTGGGAAAACCTCGACATGATGACGATGCGGATCCGCCGGAACAACCATCCGCAGGCGCACAGCCAGGCGCCGGAGAACCGGCTGTGCCACGTGGTCTCCAACGTGATTGTCGAATCCGAGGACCCGAACGGCGACGTGGTCGTGCGCTCGCGCTTCCACTGCGCGGAATATCTGCGTTACGACATCCGCAACTTCACCGGCAAATACCGCCATTACCTGAAGAAGACGGCGGAGGGCTACAGGATCGCCCTGCAGCGGGTCGATCTGGTGAACCGGGAGGGGCCCTACGAATACGTCATCCAGTGGTGGCTCTAGCCCGCATTTCCCGCGACCGTCACCCCGGAACGAGTCCATTGCCGTCCGGTTCGGACTTTCGGCGCGGGCATCCTCCGCCACCTGACCCATTGTCGTCATGCCCGGACTTGTTCCGGGCATCCACGTCTTGCGGCATCGCGGTGCGCGCCGGGAGCGGGCGAGGCGGCGGAGGCACGTGGATGCCCGGAACAGGTCCGGGCATGACGGTGGGGGGCGGCGGCGGTGCGGGTCCCTCTTCGGCCCTTGGTGAGAAATGCGGGCCGAGCGCCGGATGACCGTCGCCGAGGCGGAGCGCGAGGCGCCGAGCGATTTCGTCCGGAGCATCGTGCGGGACGACATCGCCGCCGGGCGAACCGCGGAGCCGGTCACCCGCTTCCCGCCCGAGCCCAACGGCTACCTCCATATCGGCCACGCCAAGTCGATCGTGCTCAATTTCGGCGTTGCCGGGGAGTTCGGCGGGCGCTGCCATCTCCGCTTCGACGACACCAACCCGGTCAAGGAGGAGACCGAGTTCATCGACTCCATCCAGGCCGACGTCCGCTGGCTCGGCTATGACTGGGGCGAGCATCTGCACTTCGCGTCCGACCATTTCGAACGGCTTTACGAATGGGCCGAGCATCTGGTGCGCGAAGGCAAGGCCTATGTCGACGATTCGAGTGCCGACGAAATCCGCGCGATGCGGGGAACCCTTACCGAACCGGGCACGGAAAGCCCCTTTCGCGGCCGGCCGGCCGAGGAAAGCCTCGACCTCCTGCGGCGGATGCGGGCGGGCGCGTTCGCGGAAGGCGCCCGCGTGCTGCGCGCCAGGATCGATATGGCCTCGGGCAACGTCAATCTGCGCGACCCGGTTCTCTACCGGATCCTGCACGCCGGCCATCCGCGCACCGGCGACGCCTGGTGCATCTACCCCACCTACGATTTCGCGCACGGCCAGTCCGACGCGATCGAAGGCGTGACGCATTCGCTCTGCACCCTCGAGTTCGCCGACCACCGCCCGCTCTACGACTGGCTGGTCGATAACCTGCCCGTGCCGACGCGCCCCCGCCAGTACGAGTTCGCCCGGCTCAACCTCGCCTACACCGTGCTCTCCAAGCGGCGCCTGATCCGGCTGGTCGAGGAAGGGCATGTCGCGGGCTGGGACGATCCCCGGATGCCGACGCTCGCGGGGCTGCGCAGGCGCGGCGTGCCGCCGGAAGCGGTCCGCGACTTCGTGCGGCGCGTCGGCGTGGCGCGGGCGGACAACCTCGTCGACCCCGCGCTGCTCGACCATTGCATCCGCGAGGGCCTCAACGCCACCGCGGAACGCCGTCTCGCGGTGCTCCGCCCCCTCAGGGTCGTGATCGAGAACTGGCCCGAGGGCGAGACCGGGATGCTGACCGCGCGGAACGACCCCAACGATCCCGGAGCCGGCGGCCGCGAGATCCCGTTCGGCCGCGAGATCTGGGTCGAGCGGGACGATTTCATGGAGGACCCGCCACGGAAATTCCATCGGCTGGCACCAGGCCGCGAGGTCCGTCTGCGCTACGCTTATTTCGTGACTTGCACCGGGGTCGAGAAGGATGAGAACGGCGAGCCAGTGCTGCTCCGCTGCATCTACGATCCAGCGACCCGCGGCGGCGACGCGCCCGACGGCCGCAAGGTGCGGGGCACGGTCCACTGGGTCTCGGCCGCCCACGCGGTGCCGGCCGAAGTGCGGCTTTACGACCGCCTCTTCTCGGTTCCGGAGCCCGGCGCCGGAGGCGATTTCATCGCCGACCTCAACCCCGAGTCGCTGATCGTGCTGAAAGACTGCATGCTCGAACCCTCGCTGGCCGCGCCGGACGCTGCGCCGGTCCAGTTCGAGCGCCAGGGCTATTTCCGGCCCGATCCCGATTCCCGCCCCGGCGGGCTCGTCTTCAACCGGGTCGTGGCGCTGCGCGACTCGTGGGCGAAGATCCGGGCGAAGGAGGATTGATGGCGAAGACGCCCGACTATTTCCAAGGCAGGACCGTCCTGATCACCGGCGCGGCGAGCGGCATCGGCCGGGCGACGGCGGAGATATTCGCCCGCGAGGGCGCCAATGTCGTCGCCTCCGACGTCGACGCCGCCGGGGCGGCGGAGACGGCGGCGGGCAAGACCGCCATCGCGGTCGCGGCCGACGTGACCGACCGCGCGGCGGTGGACGCGGCGGTGGCGGCGGGGATCGATGCCTTCGGCGGCATCGACTTCCTGTTCAACAGCGCCGGCGCGGCGGGCCGCCGCTCGCCCTTCCTCGACATCGACGCCGCGCTCTGGCGCGAGACCTACGCGCTCAACGTCGACGGCACCTTCCATGCGATGCAGGCGGTGCTCCCCCACATGCTGGAACGCGGCGCGGGCACGATCGTCAACATGGCGAGCATGGCGCACCGCCGCGGCGGGCCGGGGCACTCGGTCCACTACGCCTCGGCCAAGGGCGCGGTGGTCACGATGACCATGGGCGTCGCGCGCGAGTTCGCGGACCGGGGCATCCGCGCGCTCTCGATCTCCCCCGGCCCGATCGACACGCCCTTCCAGGCCGCCGCCGCAACCTCGCCCGAACTCGCGCAGAGGATGCTGGAGGACGTGCCGATGAAGCGCTTCGGAACGCCGGAGGAGATCGGCGAGCTCGTCCTGTTCCTCTGTTCCGACGCCTGCCGCTTCATGACCGCCGACACGGTCTACGCGAACGGCGGCGGCGGCTGGCGCTAAGCGCGCCGCCACGGGTGGAGCCGACAGCGGCCATCCTCTAACATTCCGGGCGGAACGCCCCGTCGGGGGTCCGCAAGTCGAACGAAACCGTCAATGTGGAGGAAACGGTGACCGAGAAAACAGGGGGCGCTCTCTCGCGCAGAAAGTTCGTCAAGACGACCGCGGCGGCAACCGTAGCGGCCGGCGGCGCCATCGCCGGATTCCCGGCGATCGCCAAGCCGAAACACAAGCTGCGCTACATCACGATCATCAACCGCAAGACGGTCTGGGGCAAGTGCTACGACTTCCTCGCAGCCGAGGTGGATCGGATGTCGGGCGGCGAGCTCAAGATCGAATACGCCGGCGGTTCGGAGGTGATCAGCGGCTTCGATGCGCCCGAGGCGGTCGCCAAGGGCGTGTTCGACATGAGCCATTCGGCCAACGCCTATTTCGCGGGCGCCATGCCGTCGTCGATCTCGCTCGCGAGCGGCACTGCCTCGATCGAACGGCTGCGCGAGGTCGGCGTGCTGGACGCCTATGCCGACATCCTGATGAAGAAGCGGGGCGTGATGCTGCTCGGCATCCCGATGAGCGGCGTGGGCTATGTGTTCCAGGTCACGTTCAACCCGACCGATCTGTCGACCTTCAAGGGAAGGAAGATCCGCTCGATCCCGCTCTACGACCCGATCCTCGAAGCGCTCGGCTCGGTGCCGGTCACCGTGGCTCCGGCCGAGGCCTATACCTCGATGGAGCGGGGCGTGGTCGACGGGCTCGGCTGGCCGGACCTCGGCCTGCTCGACTTCAAGTTCTACGAGCACGCCAAGTACATCGTCTCGCCGACCTTCTACACGCTGCGCTCGACCCACCTCGTCAACCCGAACAGCTTCAAGAAGCTGCCCAGCGAGTTGCAGGACATCCTGATCAAGGCGTCGCGTTCGGCCGACAAGATCGGCGAGGCGTGGTGCAAGAAGACCCGCGACGAGGAACACGCGGTGATGAAGAAGCACGGGCTCAAGATCGTCGAACTGCCCCCGGCCGACGCCAAGAAGTTCGTCGACCTGACCGAAGAGAAGCTGTGGGCCAAGATCCTCAAGCAGTCGCCGGAGAACGGCGCGAGGCTCAAGGCCCTGTTCGACAAGGCGGCGGCGTAGGGACGCCGCCCTTCGATACGCCGCTTCGCGGCTACTCAGGGTGAGGGATTCTTCGCTTTCCCTCATCCCGAGTAGGCGCGAGCGCCGTATCGAGGGACGGGATGTAGACGGTGAAAGGCATCGCAAGGCTGGTCGAACGGCCGGCTCGGTGGCTCGCCTATTTTTGCGCCCTGCTCATCCTCGCGATGAGCTTCTGGATCACCTATGACGTGGTGACGCGAAACCTGTTCGGCTGGGCCGCGCCCTGGGCGTTCGACCTTTCCGAGTATTCGCTGGTCTGGATGACCTTTCTCGCCGCTCCCTGGATCCTGCTCTGCGACCGCCATGTGCGGGTCGAGATCCTGATCGACGCCCTGGGCCCCCGGCCGCAGCGGGCGATCGGTGTCGTCGTCTCCGTCGTCGGGTTGATCGTCTGCGCCATACTCGCGTGGCGTACCGGGATTGCGGCGGTCGAATACGCCCAGAACGACGTGAAGATGGGGCGGATCTGGAACATCTCGCGCATCTACCCCTATATCGCGGTGCCTTTCGGCAGCGCGGCGCTCACTCTCGCCTTCCTCGTGCGGCTCCTGACCTATCTCGGCGAGCGCGACCCCGAAGCGACGCTGAGGGCGAGCGGCGGGCACGGCGCCGGCCCGCTCGGCGGAACCTGAGGGCCGCGCAATGGAGCTCGACTGGTCGCTGCTCCTGCTGCTGTTCTTCGTGCTGCTCGCCGTCGTGCTGGCGAGCGGCATGCCGGTCGCTTTCGGCTTTCTTACCCTCAACATCCTCGGGCTCTACTTCTTCATGGGCGGCGAGGTCGCGCTGTCCCTCCTGGCGACCAGCGCCTTCTCCTCCGTGGGCCAGTTTGCGCTGATCCCGATTCCGCTGTTCATCCTGATGGGCGAATTGCTGATGCGGACCGGGCTCGCCAACATGACGGTCGACGCGGCGGATGTCTGGATCGGGCGCCTGCCCGGCCGCCTCGCGGTATCCGCGGTCGGTGGAGGGACCCTGTTCGGCGCGCTGAGCGGCGCCAGCATGGCGTCGGTCGCCATGCTGGGCTCCACCCTGGTGCCCGAGATGGGCAAGCGCGAGTACCGCTCCGAATTCTCCGTCGGCGCCATCCTCGCCGGCGGCGGGCTCGCGGTTCTGATCCCGCCCAGCGCGCTTGGCGTGCTGCTCGGCGCGCTCGCCAAGGTGTCGATCGCCAAGCTGCTGCTCGCCGGGTTGCTGCCGGGGCTGGTGCTGGCCGCGCTCTACTTCGCCTATTTCACCGTGCGGGCGAAGCTGCAGCCGCATCTCGCCCCACCCTATATTGCCCCGCCGATGACGCTGGCGGAAAAATTGTGGAGCCTGCTCCGCGTCGCGCCGCTGTTCAGCCTGATAATCGTCGTGACGGGCTTCATCTTCATGGGGATCGCCACGCCGTCGGAGGCCGCCGCCATGGGGGTGGTCGCGACCATCGTCATCGCCGCCTGCTATCGCCGCCTCACCTGGGAGGCGGTGAAGACGGCCCTGATGTCGACCACCATCACGACGTCGATGATGCTGCTGGTGATCGTGGGATCGGCGGGGTTCTCGCAGATCCTCGCCGCCACCGGCTCGACCTCCTCGCTGGTCGACGCGGTGGCCGAGCTGGATCTCTCGCCCGTGGCGATGGTGATCATCATGCAGCTGATGGTGCTGATACTCGGCTGCTTCATCGACACGATCTCGATCATGATGGTCTCGATCCCCGTCTTCATGCCGCTGGTGCTGGCGCTCGGGCTCGATCCGATCTGGTTCTCGATCCTGATCCTCGTGCAGCTCGAGCTCGCCGGGATCACGCCGCCCTTCGGGGTGCTGCTGTTCGTGATGAAAGGCGTTCAGCCGAGGCTGAGCATGGGCGAAATCTATCGCGCGGCGGTTCCCATCGTCGGGATCCAGCTCGTCCTGATCGCCCTCTTGATGATCTTTCCCGGGATCGTCACCATCCTCCCGGCGGCCATGCGCTGAGTCGGCGGCCGGGAAATCGCCATCGGAGAAAATCCATGACACAGCCCCGAATCATCGACGCCGACGGCCATGTCTTCGAAGACGCCGCGGCGATGGGCAAACGGATGCCCAAAGTCTACCGCGACTGGAAATACGCGCACGGGATCTTCGCCGGCCAGCCCTGGTTCCCGCCGCTCGGCCATCTGCACACCCCGACCGGCACCAACCCGCCCGGCGCGTTCGGCGACGGCAAGCATGTCGGTGTCGACGAATGGATGCGCTTCATGGACGCGACCGGGATCGAGAGCGCGGTATTGTTCCCCACCAACGGGCTGACGATGGGCCATGTCGCCAACGCCGACTACGCCATCGCCGTCGCGAAGGCCTATAACGACTGGCTCGCCGAGACCTATGTCGAGCGCTCCGACGCGTTCAAGGGGATGGGCCTGCTCGCGATGCAGGAGCCCGGCGCCGCGGTCGAGGAGCTTACGCGCTGCGTGACCGGGCTCGGCATGACCGGCGGGATGCTGTCGGGCACCGGCATCAAGGGCAATCTCGGCTCGAAGGAATACTGGCCCATCTATGCCGAGGCGGAGCGCCTCGGCTGCCCGCTCGCGGTGCATGCCGGCAACCACATCAATTTCGGCATGGACCAGATGAACGTCTTCGCCCCGGCGCATGCCATCGGCCACCCGCTGGCGATGATGATCGGGCTCGGCGGGCTGGTCTTCAACGGCGTGTTCGACCGTTTCCCCGGCCTCAGGATCGGCTTCCTCGAAGGCGGCGTCGCCTGGCTGCTGTTCTGCATCGAGCGGTTCGAGTCATCGCACGACAACTTCGTCCCGCTCGACTGGCGGGGCGAGCTGCTCAAGCTTCCCGAGGGGCAGTCGGTCGGCGGTTACATCCGCGACCTGATCGCGCGCGACCGGATTTTCGTCGGCGCCGAAGGCGACGAGTACATGCTCGCAGAGGCGATCCGGAAAGTCGGCAATACCCCCTTCATGTTCTCGTCCGACTTCCCGCACGAGGTGAACACCGAGTTGTGTCTTCACCATCTGGAGGAGATCTTCGAGCACGAGGAGCTGAGCGAGGAGGACCGCGACGCGATCCTTTTCCGGAACGCGGAGCGGTTCTACGCGGTCAGCGGGGACGGCGCCGCCCGCGAAGCCGCGGAGTAGGAAGCACCATGACGGACAATCGTTTCGACGTCGGCGGCAAGGTCGTCGTCATCACCGGCGCGGGGCAGGGGCTGGGGCGCGAATATGCGCTTGCCTTCGCCGAGGCGGGGGCGATCCCGGTGCTCGCCGAGTTGAACCCGGACAATCTTGCAAGCGTGGAGGCGGAGATACGCGACCGGGGCGGCGATTGCCTCGCCGTCGCGACCGACGTGGGATCGCCCGACTCGGTCGAGGCAATGGTCGCGGGCACGCTCGACGCCCACGGCCGCATCGACGTGCTGGTCAACAACGCGGCGGTCTTCGCGACCATCCCGCGCCGCGGGTTCGACGAAATTCCCTACGACGAGTGGAACCGGGTGATCCACGTCAACGTCACCGGCTCCTGGCTCTGCGCCGTCGCGGTCACGCCGGCGATGCGCGCGGCCGGGCAGGGGCGGATCGTCAACATCTCCTCCGGCACGGTGCCCCAGGGCTCGCCCGGCTTCATGCACTACGTGACGTCGAAGGCCGCAATCGTCGGGATGACCCGGTCCATGGCGCGCGAGCTCGGCGACGACAACATCAACGTCAACGCCGTGATGCCGGGCTATACCCCGACCGAGATGGAGCACGCCAGCATGGACGAGGGGCTTCACGGCTTCATCCAGGGGAAGCGGATCCTGAAACGGGCCGAGACGCCGGACGACCTGATCGGGCTGGTGCTCTTTCTCGCCTCGCCCGGCAGCGCCTTCATCACCGGCCAGTGCATCGCCTGCTGCGGCGGCGAGGTGATGCTGTAGGCTTTGTCTCCTCACTCGTCATGGTCGGCGAAAGCCGACCATCCACGAGTTTTTACGGCATTGAAAACAAAAACAAAACGTGGATGGTCGGCCTTCGCCGACCATGACGGAAGGAAGAAAACCACGGAGGCGCCGGAATGGTCAGGCTCGACAGGATCTATACCGGCGGCGGGGACCGGGGCGAGACCTCGCTCTCCGACGGCACGCGCGTTCCCAAGCATGCCGCCCGCACCGCGGCGATCGGCGATATCGACGAGGCCAACGCGGCGATCGGGCTCGCAAGGCTCCACGCCGGCGGCGGCGAGGCGGATGCGATCCTTGCCCGCATCCAGAACGACATGTTCGACCTCGGGGCCGACGTCTCGACCCCGGGCGACGGTTCCGCCGACGAGGGCAAGGCGCTCCGCATCGGCGCTTCCCAGGTCGCGCGGCTGGAGAGCGAGATCGACGCCGTCGCGGCCGATCTGGAGCCCTTGAAATCGTTCGTGCTGCGCGGCGGGACCAGCGCGGCGGCGCATCTCCACCACGCCTGCACGGTGGCGCGCCGGGCCGAGCGTTCGGTCTGGGCAGTGGCCGCCGGGGAACCGGTCAACCCGAACGCGCTCACCTACCTCAACCGGCTCTCCGACCTCCTCTTCGTGCTCGCGCGCGAGGCCAATGCGGGCGGCACGGCGGACGTGCTGTGGCGGCCCGGGCTCACCCGGGACTGAGTCAGACCGAGAGCCAGCCGCCGTCTATCGCGAGCGTGTGGCCGGTGACCATCGAGGACGCCTTGCTGCAGAGATAGAGGATGCCGCCGGCGAGCTCCTCGGGCTCTCCCAGCCGGCCGAGCGGCGTGCGGGCTTCGATCTCCGCCACCACCTCGGGTCGGCGCTGGCGCATGTCGGCGCCCAGATTCGTATAGAAGAAGGTCGGCGCGATGGCGTTGACCCGGATGCCGCGGTCCGCCCATTCGACCGCCAGCGAGCGGGTCATGTTGACGATCGCCCCCTTGCTCGCCTGGTAGGGGATATGGGGGAAGATCGTGTTGGCCCTGAACCCCATGATCGAGGCGATCGAGACGATCCGCCCCTCGCCCTGCGCCAGCATGTATTTCGCCGCGCGCCGGGCGCAGACGAAGGCAGACGTCATGTTGACCTCGATCACGCGGTCCCAGTCCTCGTCGGGAAAGGTCTCGGTCGGCCCCCGGCGCGCGATGCCGGCGTTGTTGATCAGGATCCGGAGCCCGCCGAACTGCTCCGCCGCCGCGTCGATCACCGCGTCGATGCGCTTGCGGTCGGCCACGTCTAGCTGCCAGGGCTGCGCGATGCCGCCCGCTTCGCGGATTTCCTCCGTCACCCGCTCCGCCGCCGTCTCGTCGATATCGGTCACCGCGACATGCGCGCCCGCGCCGGCGAGGGCGAGCGCGGCGATCCGGCCGAGCCCGCCGCCCGCGCCGGTCACCAGCGCCGGATCCCCGTCGATGCGAAAGAGCGTGTCGATCGAGACCTTGTCGAAGCCTGCCATGCCTGCCTCTCCTGTTTCCGGACCGGGTCATTCTCCGCAAGACGGGGCGGAAAGTCGAAGCCCCGCGGCGCCGCCGCCGTTCCCCTGCCGCCCGGCGGGCGCTATGCTCCGCGCCCGTTACCTACAGGGAAGGAAATTCGCAATGCGCAAAAGCGTCGCTTCGGGTGTGATCGCGGCTGTCGGCGCGGCCATGGTCTGGTCCTCGCCGGTCTCGGCGAAAGTCTACAAGCTCACCGCGGGGTCGAGCCATCCGCCCATCGTGCCATGGGTCGCGACCATCAAGAACCTGGTGGTTCCGGAGGCGGCGAAACGGGTCGCCGCCGCGGGCAAGGGCGACTCGATCCAGTGGACCGAGGCCTATGCGGGGGCGCTCTACAACTTCAAGAACACGCTGGAGGGGATCGAGACGGGCCTCGCCGATATCGGCTGGGTCGGCACGCTCTGGGAACCGGTCAAGATGCCGCTGATGAACGTGACGTTCTACACGCCGTTCGCCACCGGCGACGTGAAGGCGCTGATCGAGATCGGCGAAGAGCTGCACGAGAAGGTGCCGGCGATGAACGCGTCCTGGGACAAGTACAACCAGGTGTTCCTCGGCATCCAGGTCGCCGACACCTACAACATATTCTCCAAGTCCCCGCTGAAATCGGTCGCCGACCTCAAGGGCATGAAGATCTACGCGCCGGGCGCCGCGGCCGGCTGGCTCAAGGGAACCGGAGCCGTCGGCATCAATGGCGGTCTGCCGGTCTACTACAACGGCGTGAAGACGGGCATCGCCGATGGCGGCATCACGATTACCACCGGCATGTTTCCGTTCAAGCTGCACGAAGTCGGCAAATACATCACCGTGGTCGACATGGGCGGGCCGATTTCCGGCGGGCTGACGATGAACAAGGACACGTGGAAGTCCCTGCCGGCATACATACGCGACATTTTCAGCGACCTCGGCAAGGAATATGCGCGCGTCCAGGGCGGAATCGTGGCGCAGAATGCCGACAAGTTCATGGGTCTGATGGCCAAGCAGGGCGCGGTCGTCGGCACCCTGCCCGACGCCGAGCGCAAGAAATGGGCCCAATCCCTGCCGGACCTGGCCGGAGAATGGGTCAAGGCCAACGAGGCCAAGGGCGTTCCCGCGGCGCAGGTCGTCAAGGCGTTCATGAAAGCGGTGCGCGACCGCGGCGGCAAGCCGTTGCGCGACTGGGACAAGGGCCTCTAGCCGCCTCTCCGCTCCAAGCCCCGTCCCGTGGGGTCCCCGGGGTTGCGCGATAGCGGGGCGTCCGCGATCGGACGCCTCGTTCGCGCTTTCACGCTGCTCTGCGGCCTGATGAACCGGGCCGGCACGCTGTGGATCTTCGGGGTGATGTTCCTGATCTGCGCCGACATCGTCGCGCGCAACCTGTTCGCCGCGCCGATTCGCGGCGTGCCCGAGATCGTCGCCTACTCCATCGTCGGGATCGTCTACCTCCAGCTCGCCAACACTCTGCATGCAGGGCGGTTCACCCGCGCGGAGATGCTGCCCGACTGGCTCGAGTCGCGGCGCCCGTTCGCGGGCCGGGTGTTTCGCGCGGCGTTCGACCTGACCGGGGCGGCGGTCTTCGCGGTCGTCACTTCGGGGGTGTGGCCCGCATTCGCCAATGCTTGGGCCGAAGACGAGGTGGCGGGCGTTCCGGGCGATTTCACCTTCATCGTCTGGCCGTTCAAGCTGCTGGTCGTCATTGGCGTCGCCGCCACCGCCGTCGAGTTCGCCGTCCGGTTCCTGAGCAACGCGATCGCAGGCGCCGAGGCCTGGCGCGCGGCGGCGAGACCGGAGACCGCTTCTCCCCGCGGCTGGGGTTGGCTCGCCGCGCTCTTCGTCTTCCTCGTGCTCGTCTACCTGATGGCCGGAGCGGAGCTCGCCAACGTGCAGATCGGGGCGCTCTCGATCCTCTGCATGCTGGTCCTGATCTATGCCGGGATGCCGATCGGGCTGGCGCTGATGCTGCTCGGCTTCGTCGGCATCTGGATGATGAAGGGCAACACGATCGTCGCCGAACGCACTCTTGCGCTCGCGGCTTCGGAATTTCTCAGGAACTACTTCTTCGGGGTGGTCCCGCTGTTCGTCCTGATGGGGTTGCTGGTCAGCGAGTCCGATATCGGCAAGGAGACGTTCGACGTGGCCCGCCGGATGCTGCGCAGGCTGCGCGGCGGTCTCGGCATCGCCACCGTGGCCGCCAACGCGATCTTCGCCGCGATTACCGGGTCCTCCATCGCTTCCGCCGCCGTGTTTACCCGGGTGGCCACGCCCGAGATGATGTCGCACGGCTATACGCCGCGCTTTTCCGTCGGCGTGGTGGCGGGATCGTCGGTTCTCGGCATGCTGATCCCGCCCAGCCTGTTGCTGATCGTCTACGGGTTCGTCGCCGAGCAGTCGGTCGGCATCCTGTTCGTCGCCGCCATCATCCCGGGGCTGATCCTCGCCGTCGCATTCGCGCTGCTGATCCTCGCGATGGCGAACTGGCGGCCGCACTGGATCGGCGATCTCTCGCACGAGACGGAGGAAGAATTTTCCGAACCCGTTCTGACCGACGCCCTGAAACTGTTGCCGATCTTCCTGCTGGTCGCGCTGGTGATCGGCGGCATATACGGCGGCATCCTGACACCCACCGAGGCCGGCGCGGCGGGCGCGGCCGGAGCGCTGGTCATCGGCCTGGCGCGGCGCAGGTTGAACTGGCGGAAGCTCTGGGGCGTCCTCGTGGAGACCGGGCATATCACGGTCTCGATCCTGTTCCTGATCCTCGCCGCCAACGTCTATGCGAGGATGCTGGCGCTCTCCGGACTGCCCCAGCAGACCGGGGAGTTCATCGGCTCCACGGGGCTCGGTTTCGCCGGGTTCATCGTGCTCTACATCGTGCTCCTCATATTGCTCGGCATGATTCTCGATTCCATCTCCATCATGCTGATCGTCCTGCCGCTCGCGCTTCCGGTGCTGTCCCAGTTCGGCGGCGATCCGGTGTGGTTCGGGATCGTGACCGTCATCGCCGTCGAGATCGGACTGCTGACGCCGCCGCTCGGCATCACGTGCTATGTGGTCAAATCCACGCTGGGCGACGAGCGGATCACGCTGAACCAGATCTTTCTGGGCGCGGCGCCGTTCGCGGTGGCGATGCTGGCGGTCACCGTGCTGCTGATCCTGGTCCCGGAGATCAGCCTCATATTCGCCTGAACCGGCACCTCAGCCTTCGAGCGGCGGCCTGCGTTCGAGCAGTCCGGCGGCCCGCTCGAACGCGTGGCCCGCCCGCAGCACCGTCGCCTCGTCCCAGTGCCTGCCCGCGATCTGCGCCCCGATCGGCGTCCCGTCCTCGAAGAAGCCCGCCCGCACCGCGAGGCAGGGATGGGCGGTCAGGTTGAACGGAATGCCGATGGTCGGCACGTCGATGAAGGGGAAGGGCTCGGTGTCGTCGAGCGGCGGCGCCGGCGTCATCATCCCCGTGGTCACCACGATGTCGCAGCGTGCGAGCACCGCTTCGAGCTCCGCCAGCAGCTCGGTCCGCCGGCGCTGCGCCTGGATGTAGTCGACCGCGCGGAACAGGCCGCCCAGCATCAGCCGGTTGCGTGCGAGCCGCCCGTACTCGTGCCATCGGGTCTGCAGCCGCTCCTCGTGGATCGCGAAAGCCTCGGCGGGAACCAGGACCCGCCCGACGGCGTGCCAGTCGATCAGGGAGGAGACCGAGACTTCCTCGACCTCCGCGCCGAGCCCGGCCAGCGTCTCCGCCACGCCGTCGATGGCCGACACGATCTCCGGCGGCGAGGCGAAGTCGTCGGTGTAGAAGTGCCGGATCAGCCCGACCCGCATTCCGTCCACGCCGCCGTTCAGCCCGGCGAGGTAGTCCGGCACCGGAACGTCCGCGCTCATCGGATCGCGCGGGTCGTGCCCGGCGAGCGCCTGCAGCATGATCGCGGCGTCCTCGCCGGTCCACGCCATCGGGCCGACGCAGTCGAAGGAATAGGTGAGCGGCATGTCGCCATAGGCGCCGACGCGGCCGATGGTGGGCTTGAGACCCGCGATGCCGCAGAACGCGGCCGGCAGCCGGATCGACCCGCCGGCATCGGTTCCGAGCGCACCGAGGCAGAGCCCGGCGGCGACCGCCGCGCCCGATCCGCTCGACGATCCGCCGGTGATCCGCCCGGTATTCCACGGGTTGAGCGCCGGCGGGAAGGGGGGCTCGGTCGACGGCCGGCCGCCGAAGGTGAACTCGTAGGTGTTGAGCTGGCCGAGGAGGACCGCGCCGCCCTCCTTGAGCCGGGTGACGACGCCCGCATCTTCGTCCGCCTCGAAATCCAGCATCACGCGGGAGTTCGAGGTCGTCTTCCTGCCCTTCCAGTAGAAGACGTCCTTGAGCGCGATCGGGATACCGTGGAGCGGGCCGAGATCCTCGCCCCGGCCCAGCGCGTCCCCGGCCGCCCGCGCCGCTGCCATGGCCTCGTCGGCGAAGACACGGTGGTAGGTGCAAAGCCTGCCGTCGAAGCGTTCGATGCGCTCCAGGCACAGCGCGGTGACCGCGACCGGCGACAGCGTGCCGTCCCGGTAGCCGCGCGCCGCTTCGGCGATCGTCGGGAGCTCAGCCGTCATCGGCGGGCGCCGGCGGCGTGAAGTGGGGGAGCGTCCGGACCTCCCAGCTTCGCCCCGGCCGGCGGGTGCGTTCGGCCAGGTCCATCAGCGTGGCGTAGGTCTTGCGGAGGTCGGCCTTCTCGTCCTCCGAGACCGGCACGCCGGAGGCCTCGATCAGCGCCTCGAACATCGCATTCCGGTCCGTCATCGCGCCCTCCTCAACCGCGCGGGTCTATCGGCGTGGCGACGGCGGCGCGCGCCTCGATCACCTCGCCGGCCGCCAGCAGGCGTTCCTCGCCGAACCGCGCGGAAACGATCTGGACGCCCACGGGCACGCCGTCGGCGAGGCTCACCGGAACCGAGAGCCCGGGCAGGCCGAGCAGCGAGACCGCCAGCATCGGCCGGTGCGCGTCGAGCATCTCGCGCACCGCGTCGTCGCCCTTCTGGTCGTGGTCGATCGGGTACGGGCGCTGCCAGGAGATCGGCATGACGAGGATCGGGTAGCGCTCGAAGAAGGCGTACCAGTCGCGCAGCATGGTAGTCCGCGAGGCGAGCGCGCGGACATAGGTCTCGTAGTCGAGATCGCCAGCATAGGCGCGGACCGAGGCGCGGGCGCGCTTCACCGCCTCGTCGCCGTAGCGCTCGATGCCGCTCGACGAGGCGGCGCGTTCGGCCGCCGTCGCCGCGCGCTCCTCCGCCATCAGGATCGGCCAGAACAGGGCGGAGGCGTCGTCGAGCCGGGGCGGCGGCGCCTCCTCCACGTCGTGGCCCGCGTCCTCCAGCCACGCGCCCGCCTGCCGCACCGCTTCGGTCACCGCCGGGTCGGCGTCGACGCCCGGCATCGAGGAGAGGATTGCGGCGCGGCCTCGCCCGCCCTCCCGCGCGCCGAGCGGCACCGGGACCGACCAGGGGTCGCGCGGATCGGGCGCGGCGAGCGCCTCCAGCCCGAGGCGGATGTCGCCGATCGAGCGCGCGAGCGGACCCTGGACGTTCGCCATCTGCGAGGAGATGCCGCGCTCTTCGGCGGCGGACGGGTTGAAGTCGGGCACCCGGCCGAGGCTCGGGCGCAGGCCGGCCACGCCGCAGGCATAGGCCGGGTAGCGCACCGAGCCGGCGCGGTCGTTGCCGTGGCCGATCGGCCCGATGCCGGCGGCGACCGCGGCCGCCGCGCCGCCGCTCGATCCCCCCGGCGTGCGGCCCGGGTCCCACGGGTTGAGGGTCCGCCCGTGCAAATCGTTGTCGGTGAAGTAGCGGGTCGAGAAGCCGGGCACGTTGGTCCGGCCGAGGATTACCGCGCCCGCCTTGCGGAGATTGGCGACGGAGATGCTGTCTTCCTCCGCCGCCATGTTGGCGAAGGCGGTGACCCCGTTGGTGGTCGCACGGCCGGCATAATCGACGTTGATCTTGACCGTGACCGGCACCCCGTGAAGCGCCCCGGGCGCCTCGCCCCGGCGGATCGCGTCGTCCGCCCGGTCGGCGGCGGCCAGCGCCTCGTCCGCGAGCGGATCGACCACGGCATTGATCCGCGGATTGACCGCGTCGAGCCGGGCGAGGCAGCTCTCCGTCGCCTCGCGGCTCGAAATCGCGCGCGTCCGGATGCCGCGGACCAGATCTTCCGCCGTCCAGCGCCAGAGTTCGTCGCCCATGCCCGCCCCCGGTTTTGCCCGCTTCGCCGAATGGCTAGTTTAGGGCGATGGACGCCCTGCCGGAAGAATACCCGCCCTGGGTGACGCGCCTGCTGGACGACACGCCGGTCGCCTCCCTCCTCGGCGCGCGGCCGATTTCCCACGACCCCGGGAGCGGCAGGTTCAGGATCGGTTTCGAGGGGAGGGACGCGTTCTGCAACATGCTCGGCGTGCTGCAGGGCGGCATGGTGACGACCATGCTCGACATGGCGATGTCGTTCGCCGCCATCGCCAGGATCGGCCCCGAGTTCCGCGTGCCCACGCTGGAGATGAAGACGACCTTCCTCGCTCCCGCCCGGCCCGGCCGTCTGATCGGAGAAGGCTGGCCGGTGCGCGCGGGAAAGACGATCTGCTTCATGGAGGGCCGTCTGCTGGATTCCGACGGCGCCCCGCTCGCCACCGCCAGCGCCACCGCGCGGGTCTGGCGGGCGCGAGGGTAGGGGGCCGCGCGACGTGACGCTTGCGGCCGCATTGCGGCGGCCGGCCGGGCTGGTCGCCCTGGTGTGCCTGACCGAAGTGCTGACGATGGCCGGTTTCGCGGCCTACTGGTCGCTGCTGCCGGTGCTGCAGCCCGCCTGGCAGATGAGCAACGCCATGGCCGGCTGGCTGTCCGGTGCGTTTTTCGGCGGCTATGTCGTCGCGGTCCCGTTTCTTTCCGCGATGACCGACCGGGTCGATGCCCGCCATATCGTCATTCTCGGCGCGGCGCTCTCCGCCCTCGGTCTGGCGGGGCTGGCGCTGTTCGCGGACGGGTTCTGGTCCGCCCTGCCGTGGCGCGCGATCGCCGGCGCCGGCCTCGCCGGCAGCTACATGCCCGGTCTCAAGATGCTCACCGACCGCCTGCCGCAGGCCCGGCACGCGCGGGCGGTCGCGTTCTATACCGCCAGCTTCAGCGTCGGCACCGCGCTCTCCTATTCGCTCGCGGGCGTTGCCCTGGAGTGGTTCGGATGGCGCGGCGCGTTCCTGTTCACGGCCGCCGGGCCGGTGCTGGCGGGACTCGTCCTGATGGCGGCGATTTCGCCGCAGGCGCCCGAACCGGCCTCCGAGGAACGCGGCCACGTGCTGGATTTCCGCCCGGTCCTGCGCTCGCGCGAGACGATGGGCTACATCGTCGCCTATGCCGGCCACGGGGCCGAGCTGTTCGCCATGCGCTCCTGGATCGTTCCGTTCCTGGTGTTCTGCCTCGGCAGCGGCTCCGGGTTCGAGCTCGACGCCACGCTGTTCGCCACCGTGTTCGCCCTCGTCTCGGTGGTCTCCAGCATCGCCGGCGCGGAGCTGGCCCTGCGCATCGGCCGCGCGCGGCTGATCGCCTGGGTCATGCTGGGGACCTTCGCGATAAGCGCCGCGACGGGGTTTTCCTCGCCGCTGCCCTTCGCCGTCGTGGTGATTCTGTGTCTGCTCTATTCCGCCGCGATCCAGGCGGACTCGGCGGCCCTCACCGCCGGCGCGGTCGCGACGTCTCCGTCGGGCCATCGCGGCGCGACGCTCGCCGTCCATTCGATATTCGGGTTCAGCGGATCCCTGTTCGCGCCGGCGCTGGTGGGGCTGGTCCTCGACCTCGCCGCGCCGCTGGGCGGGGCGAACGCCTGGGGGTTCGCTTTCCTGGCGATGGGCTCGATGGCGTTGCTGAGCTTCGCCTGCGCGTTTCCGCTCATGACGCCGCGCCGGCGCTGATCCGCAGAATCTCCGCGATCTGCGGACCGTGGGTCAGCGTCATCATGTGGCCGGCGCCCGGCAGGTCGACGAGCGCGGCGCCGGGAATCGCGCCGGCGACCAGCTCCGACAGCCTCGCGTGCAGCGGGTCGGTCGCGCCGCCGCGGATCACGGTGACCGGCACCGCGATGGCCTCGAGGTCCGCGCGGCTCGTTTCCAGCCGCCCCACAGCCTCCAGCCCGACCGCCAGACGCTCGGACAGGGTGAGCATCCTCGCCTGCGTTTCCCGATCCAGGCTCCGCCAGTAGCCCGGCCTGGCGTTGAAATAGTCGAGATAGCTCTCCATCGCCTCGCGGTTGAGACCGCCCCCGCGCACCGTGGCGATGAAATCCTCGTTGCGTCCTTCGATCTCCGCGGCGAAGGCGGCCTCGCCCGCCTCGCGGAGCAGGGGGTAGGGCGCCGGTTCGAGCAGCGTCATCCGGTCCACGAGATCGGGCCATTCGAGCGCCAGCACCAGCCCGACCGTGCCGCCATAGGAGTGGCCCGCGAAACGGGCGCGTTCGCCGGCGGCGTTCCGCATCTCCGCGCGGATGACGGCGGCCGTCGCCGCGGCTTCGTCCCGGATCGTCATCGGCTCCCGCCCGGCGAACGGTTCGGTATCGCCGTAGGCCGAGGGGTTGACCGCGACGGTTCGAAAACGGTTCTGCAGCGGCGCCGCGATCGCCCGCCAGATCGACGCGCCGCTGGCGCCCGGCGGCTGAAGCACCAGCAGCGGCGCCGAACCGTCCGCCGGCCCGCCGGACTCGTAGCCGATCTTCCGCCCGCCGCAGTCGACGAGGGGCATGGCGCGGCGAAGGCCCGCCTAGTTCTTCTCGGCGTAGGGGCTCCCGACGATCCCCTTGTCGGCGTCGGCAACGCCGAGCGGCGGGGTGGGGACGTAATGCTCGGGCGTATGGGCGCCGTTGCCGCGCCTCGCCCGCGCCTCGTCCGGGGTCTCGATCGCGTCCTTGGCCGCGAGCGCCTGCTTGCGGTCGACCATGAACGGCTCGGGCGAGTCCGGCGGCGGCATCATGTTGGCGTGGTAATAGGCCATCTTCTGGTTCGCCGGGTCGAGCTTCTTGGAAGGGTCGATGTCGCGCTGGTTGGTCGCCTTGGGCGCGGTGGCGACGCCGTTCACCACCTCGTGGTCGAACCACCATTTCTTGAGCGGGTTGCGCTTGCCGTTGCCGAGCGCGTCGTCGAGCCAGGCCGCGACCGGGACCATCAGCGGCTTGAGGAACATCGCGTTGATGCCGAGCCAGCTCGCCACCCGGGTCACCAACGGGCCGTCGGCGTCCACGACCTTGTTGAGCGGGCAGGTCTTCATGCAGCGCCCGCAGGCCGAGCCCTTGACGTTGGTGAGGCGGTAACGGGTGCAGCGCTCGACATCCGGCTTCCACATCTCGTAGCCGTTGAACATCACCTTGTCGCCCAACGGGATCGCGTCGCAGGGGCATTCGCGGGCGCACTTGAAGCAATGGCTGCAGAAATACTGGAGGCCGAAATCGATCGGCTTGTCGGGCACCAGCGGCATGTCGGTGGTCATCACCACGGTCTTGAGCCGGGGCCCGAGGAACGGGTTGAGGATCAACTCGCCGATCCGGGACAGCTCGCCCAGCCCGGCCCAGAGAACCAGCGGGATGTGCAGCACGTCCGAGTCCGCGTTGGTCTGCGAGCGCGCCGGGAAGCCGTTGGCGCGCACGAGGTCGGCCATCACCGAGGCGATCTCCGCGCCCCGCAGATAGGCGCGCATCGACTGGGCCCCGGAAATCCAGTCGTCGCCGCTGGCTCCCTCCATCGTGTCGAAGCCCTGGTCGATCAGCATCACCACGGCGTATTTGTGGTAGGGCTCGATCGCTTCGCTGTTCGCCTTGTGCGAATACCAGGCATAGCGCGGCACCTCGCAGATGCCGGCGACATCGGTGCCGAGGAAATAGGCGAGCGATTTCAGCGCCCTGGTGTTGGCCTCGGCGTCCTGGAAGCGGCCGGTGTCGACCTCGGCGACCGGCCCGTCCTGGTAGGGCACCATGCTGCGGATCACCTTGAGTTGGCTCAGCGACAGCGGGTGCTTGAACGAGAACACGCGGCGCGCCATCTGCGCCTTGACCCCGAGATCGCCCTGCAGCGCGCGTTCGAAGAAGCTCGCCCTCTTGGGGACGCGCGGCACCTCCTCGTCGAGGATCAGCGTCGTCGGCCGGTCGACCCGCTTGACGGTTTCCATCGCGAAGGGGCCGAGATCGGTGCGACGCTTCGCGCGCCGGTTCCGCTCGCGCCCCGACCGCGCGCCGTTGCGCCCGAGCCAGTAGCCGAATCCCCGCGACGCGCCGGCCGCGTTCGCCGCGAGCGGCCTGTCGACCGCCAGCGGATAGTCGGTCGAGACGACACAAACCGAGAACGCCTCGCCGACGAACGGGTTGACGATGTTCCCGCCCCGCCGGACGGCCAGCCCGGCGAGCACCGTCAGGCGGTCCGCGTCGAGCCGCTCCGCGCCGATCCCGTGCATGTGCGCGCCGTAACCCATGACGCGGATGTGGCCGGCGATCAGGGCGGCGATCTCGGCCGCGCGCATTTCCGCGTTGGCGGCGACCGCGGGCAGCATCCATTCCCGGGCGAGATTGCCCTCCTCCGCGGCGCGCGAATGCTCGATCAGGACGACGATCGCGTGGTCGTGGCCGAGACGCTCCGAACCCGCGAGCCAGGCATTGTCCGGGATCCGGCAGATGCCGACCTGACTCGCGTCCATGAAATAGCCGACGCCCTTGACGTCGACCGAGCGGCGTTCGAGGTCGTCCGAGACCGGCGCTTTTTCCTTCGCCGCCTCCGCCTCGGCGAATTCGGCGTAGAGCCGGGTGAACTTGCCGATGGAGTCGACAAGAAGGCCTTCCGCGCGGTCCCGAGCCGGTTCCGCGACCGGCGGACGCGACGATTCCGTTTCGAGTACGGACTCGTCGCGCGGAAGCGTTTCCAGCGGGAAGGGGCCGAAATGGAACGGCCGGCCGGCCGAACGCGATTTGAAAAACACGGGCTCGTCCTCTCAGCTTCCGCGATGACGTTCACGAACCGTTACACGCGCGGCCCCCCGATGCCAAGCCGCTTCGGCGTTTGTTGCCGTCCTTCGATACGCCCCCTCCGGGGGCTACTCAGGATGAGGGGAGGTGGTGAACGGCCCAAACCTCCCCCCTCATCCCGAGTAGGCGCGCAGCGCCGTATCGAGGGACGGAATATGCCGGGGTGGCGGAGGGCCGGCCCTCAAGCGCGTCTCGCCGCCCGGATCGCGCTCCACACGCGGAACGGGGTCGCCGGCATCGTCAGGTCCGCGACGCCGAGCGGCCGGAGCGCGTCCACGATCGCGTTGACGATCACCGCGAGCGCCGGCGTGGTCCCGCCCTCGCCGCCGGCCTTGATGCCGAGCGGGTTGGTCGGCGAGGGGACCTCGTTGAGCGCGGTGTCGAAGAACGGGAACCGGTCGGCGCGCGGCAGGGCGTAATCCATGAACGAGCCGGCGAGCGGCTGCTGGCTCTCCGGATCGTTGACGCAGTGTTCCCACATCGCCTGGCCGACCCCCTGGACGATGCCGCCATGCGTCTGCCCGTCAACGATCAGGGGGTTGATCGCGCGGCCTACGTCGTCGACCGCCGCGTAGCGGACGATCTCCACCTCGCCGGTCTCCGGATCGACCTCGACCTCGCAGACGTGGCAGCCGTTGGGAAAGACCGGCGTGTGCATCTCGTTGTCAGCGACGACCCCGATCTCGCCGCCGTCCGACGCCGCCGCGACCTCGTAGAGCGTCACGGTCCGGTCGGTCCCCGCGACCGAGAACCGGCCTTCCGCGAACACGAGGTCGACCTCCGCCGCTTCGAGCAGGCCGGCCGCGACCGGCCTCGCCTTTTCGATCAGCGCATCGACGCCCTTCACGATCACCGTGCCCGCCATCCGCATCGACCGGCCGGAATGCGACCCGCCCCCGACCATGACGATATCCGTATCCCCCATGACGATGCGGACATCGTCGAGGCGAACGCCCAGCCGTTCGGCGGCGACCTGGGCGAAGCTGGTCTCGTGGCCCTGCCCGCTCGGCTGGGTGCCGATCGTGACATCGACACGCCGGTCCCTGCCGAACACGTGGATGCGGGTTTGCTCGACGGGCGTGCCGATGGAGGACTCGACGTAGTGCGCGACGCCGCGTCCCAGCAGCCGGCCGCGCGCCTTGGCCTTCTCCTTCCGTGCCGGGAATCCACCCGGGTCCGAGAGGCCGAGCGCCATGTCGAGGCTCTTCCCGTACTCGCCGCTGTCGTAGGTCATGCCGACCGCGTTGCGGTAGGGCATCTCGTGCGGCGCGACGAGGTTCCGGCGCCGCAGCTCGAGAGCGTCCATCCCGAGCTCTTCGGCGGCGATCTCGATCAGCCGCTCTATCGCGAAGATGCATTCCGGCCGGCCCGAGCTGCGATAGGCGTTGGTCGGCGGGGTGTTGGAGAAGGTCGCGCGCGACCGCAACCGCGCCACCGGCACGCGGTAGGACCCCGTGACGATTCCCGACCCTTTCGACAGCGGCGATAGCGAGACGCAGCGCGCGCCGACATTGCTGAGATTCTCCGCCCGCAGCCCGAGGATCGCACCGTCCCGGTCGAAGGCGAGCGTCACCTCCGTCACCAGGTCGCGGCCCTGGTAATCGCTGATCAGTGCCTCGCTCCGCTCGACGGTGCACTTGACCGGCCGCCCGACCCTTCTCGACGCCCAGGCGGCCAGGGGGAACTCCACGTAGCACCGGTTGCGCGTGCCGAAATTGCCGCCGACGTCGTAGGCGTGGACGCGCACCCGGTCGGGCTCGACCCCCAGCACGGCGGCGATTTCCCGCTTCTGGCGGACCGCGCCGCCGCTCCCGGCGTAGATCGTGTAGCGCCCGGTCTCCGGATCGTAATGCGCCAGCGCCGCGCGCGGTTCCAGCGGGCAGCCGGTGACGCGCGAGACGACGAACCGGCGGCCGACGACATGCGCCGCTTCCGCGAACGCGGCGTCGGTGCCGGCCTCGTCCCCGAAGAAGGTCTCGACGAGGACGTTGTCCGGGCAGGTGTCCCAGACGAGCGGCGCGTCGGGTCCGGCAGCGGACGCGGTGCCGGTGACCGCCGGCAGCGGCTCGTAGTCGACGAACACCGCCTCGGCCGCGTCCTGCGCCCGAGCCTTCGTCTCGGCGACGACCATGGCGACCGCCTCGCCCACATGGCGCGCCTTGTCCGCGGGCAGCAGCGCGTGGTCGCCCACGAAAACCTCGGACCCGCCCGGGCCGTGCAGCTTGAGGTCGAAGCGGGTCTTCGGCAGCGGTCTGTGGTCGAGCCGGCCGAGCCCGTCCGCCGCGCAGTCCGCCCCGGCGAGGACGGCGAGGACGCCGGGCAGGGCGAGCGCCGCGCTCGCGTCGACCGAGACGATTTGCGCGTGCGGATGCGGCGAGCGCACCATCGCGGCGTGGACCTGGCCGGGCAGGGAGAAATCGTCGGTGAAGCGGCCCCCGCCGGTCAGCAGGCGCGAGTCCTCCCTGCGCCGGACCGGCCGGCCGATGGTCCTGAAGTGTTCGATGCTACGCCCGCGACCTAAAGCCTGTCCGTTTTGGATAGAAGCGCCACTACCCCTATCCGCTCACCGTCATGGTCGGCGCAGGCCGACCATCCACGTTTTGTTTTTGATTCCAGCAACTTAAAACTCGTGGATGGTCGGCCTGCGCCGACCATGACGGGAGGGAACGGACGCGGCGGTTCCAACGAAAACAGACCCGCGATCTAGTGCAGTTCGGCGACCCGATCTCGCGTGTAGATGTCGTTCCACTGCCGGTAGGAGTATTCCCACCGGTAACCGGACGCGCGCGGTTCCGGCGCGAGGTCGACCGGCTCTCCGCCGCGATAGACCGCCTTGATCGCCTCCCGCTTCTGCAGGATCGCGATGTCGTCCAGCGGGTTGCCGGCGACCGCCGTGATGTCGGCGTAGGCGCCCTCGGCGAGGCGGCCGACGTCGCCGCGTTCGCGCAACAGCGCCGAGTTGCCGCTGGTCGTCGCCTTCAGCGCCTCGCCGGGCGTGAAGCCGAGATCGTCCACCATCAACTCCAGCTCCTTCGCGTGCCACTCCCCGTAGGGGGTGACCGCGAAGCCCGAATCGGTGCCCACCATGAAGGGCACGCCCTGCTCGCGCGCCTTGATCAGCATTTCGCACGCATCGTCGATAACCCGCCGGTTCTGGTTGGGCCGCCACTTGAAGCAGGGGTCGGTCGGGCGGGTGAACTCGATGGTGTTGGCCATGAAGGTGAGCGCCGGCGACAGGGTCGCGCCGCTTTCCAACACCGCGTCCAGCCCTTCCTCGTCCATCTCGAAGGCGTGGAAGATCACGTCGACGCCGGCCCGGGCCGAGGTCAGCACCGCCTCCCGCCCGACCGCATGGACGATGACCTTGCGCCCCAGCCGGTGGCTCTCCTCGACCATCGCGTCCATCTCGCGCTGGTTGAAGCAGGCCATCAGCTCGCCGTCCGAATCCTTGCGGTGCAGCCCGTCGAGCGCGATCTTGACGAAGTCGACCCGGTCCTTGACCTGCATGCGGATCTCTTCGATCGCCTCGTCGGTGTTGCGCACCAGGACGCCGACCGAGCTCTCGGGGACTCCGATCCAGGTCGGGTACCAGTCCGCCAGCCCCTGGCGCGCGGTGATCTGGCGCCCGGAGGTGGTGATCCGCGGCCCCTCGAACATGCCGGCATTGATCGCGTCGCGCACGCCGACCGTCGTCCGCCCGGTCGAGGCCGGGTCGGCGATCGAGGTGTAGCCCGCCTTCATCACCGTCTGCGCCGCCCGGAGCGCGCGCAGCGCCCGGTATTCCGGCGGGGAGAACATGTCGATGTCCTCGTTCGCCTGGGCGTCGCCGTAGCTCAGATGGACATGGATGTCGATCAGCCCCGGCATGACGAAATCCGCGCTGTGGTCGATCACCGCCTCGCCCGGCCTCTGGTCCGGCGCTTCCGCCGACGGCCCGACATAGGCGATCCGGTCGTCGTCGACGACCACCGTCCGGTCGGTCTTCGCGGTCTCGTCGAGCCCGTCGAACAGCGTCCCGCAGATCAGGTGCTTGCGCATGTCTTCCTCCGTACCCGCCGCCGCGCTCAGATCGGAATGGCGATCAGGTTGTTGATCATGCCGTGATCGCAGACGACGACGCGTTCCCTGAACAGCGCGCCGCCGTTCTCCACCACGATAACGTCCCGATAGGCGCCGGTCGAGAACACAGCCATCGTCCCGTCGCGCATCGTCCGCGTCACCAGATAGTTCGAAACGACCCGGTATTCCCCGCCTTCCGCGCCGAGGACGCGGATCGCGCTCACCATGTGGCGGTAGCGGTGCGGCTCGAACACGTTGGCGTGGCGCACCGAGACCACGCGGTCGAGCAGCATCGCGCGGGAATCGCACCAGACCAGCGAGGCCGGCAGGCCGCGCTCCTCGTTGTCGCGCGTCGCGATCCGGTAGAGGCAGGGGTCGGTGAAGAAACCCGGCCACTCCTCCAGCCGGTCGTCGTCGATCGCGTGCACGTATTCCGCCATCAGCGCGGCGACCGCCGCCGGCACATGCGCCGAATCCGCGACCGGGGTCGCCATCTCAGACGCCCATCAGCGCTCGGTAGGCGGTCCAGAAGCCGCGGACGCCGCATTCCGAGGCGCGGCTGTTGACGATGCTCTCGATGGACCGGCCGGCCATTTCCATCACCGAGGACTTGTCCTTGTCGCCCTCGATCCCCTTCTGCACCAGCGAGCCGACCATCCCGTCCTCGAGCGAGATGTAGCCCGACGGGCCGATCAGATTGCCCTGCTTGAGCCGGATCCGCGTCCGCTCCTCGTCGTCGTCGGCATAGCCCAGCACGGTCCAGACGAGCTCCGAGCCCGCCGGCCCGCGCGGCACGAGGTAGCGGGTGGCGATGGTGTTGTGGATCTGCTGCAGGACGAAATTGGGAAACGCGGTCTGGATCGCGGTGGTGATGCCGTCGCCGAACTCGTCCCACTGCTCGATCACCGAGGCGTCGTTGAGCCCGAACCCGTCGAAATCGTCGCCGCCGCTCCGGAACGCGTCGGTCTCGTAGACCTCGCCGTCCCGGTCGGTCGCCATCTTCGACCAGCTAAGGTGATGCCAGCCCTGCTCGCTCATCTCGATCGCGCCCTCCATGGTGAAGCGGTTGAGCTTCAGCCGCGTCGCCCAGGCGTGCAGGATCGTTGCGTGGTAGGGGTCGCTCGCGTTCTCGAAATAGAGCTTCCAGTTGGAATCGAGGTGCTGGCTGTAATAGCCGAGCACCCTGAAGGGGCGCGAGGTCATCCGGCGGTAGTTCGCCATCAGCCGCTCGCCGATATAGGCCTCGAGCGGCGGCGTGGCGTCCGAAAACGTGCCGAAGACGATGCCGCCCAGGCTCTCGACGCGGAGCCGGTCGAGGCCGTTCGCCGCCATGTCGAAGGACTCCGGCATCCCGCCCTTGCCGTCGATCCCCCGGGCGAAGGGGATGCTCCTGAGGCAGCCGTCGAGGTCGTAGGCCCAGTTGTGATAGATGCACATCAGCCGCTCGACCCGCCCGAACGGCTCGAACAGCAGCATCGTCCCCTTGTGGGCGCAGCGGTTGACCAGCGCGTTGATCCCGCCGTCCGGGGTCCTGAGCACGATCACCGGCGTGTCGCCGACATCGATCAGCCGGTAATCGCCCGGCTCCGGCAGCTCCGCCTCCAGCCCGAGATAGTGCCAGACCGGCCCGCGAAAGATCCGCCGCATCTCGGCCGCGTAGACATCGGGATCGGAAAACACCGCATACGGCGCCCGCGCAACGCCTTCCTCGGGCCAGTCGATCAGGGTGTTGTTGTTGCCCATACGCGTGTTGCCGGTTTGGTGGGGATTATGGCTTTGCGCGGTTTGGCGCCCGATACCTCGCGTGGATACCGCGGATTTCGTCAAAGACCTGTTTGAAGGGGATTGCGCGTCCTGGATCGGCCTTCATGGCAGTTGCAACGGGAACAACCCTTTGGCGCAACCAAAGTTCCACCGCTGCGTCGCGTTCCTGTTCACCCAACACGTCAGATTTCTGCGGGAAGACAGACCTCATGCGGCACCTTTGTCCGTAATGACCGATAAGCACGGTAAGGCATTTTCTTATCTGCTTCCACGAAAACGACTGCAGGGCACAAGGGGAATTGGCCCGCGCGTCATGGTCGGCGGAGGCCGACCATCCACGAGTTTTACTGCGTTCACCGAAGCGCAACAAAAACAAAACGTGGATGGTCGGCCTCCGCCGACCATGACGGATACGGACAACGGGGAAATGGTTTCATCCTGACCGCCTGTACACTAAGGTTCCCCGAAGGTTCCACAACGCCCCCGACGCCATGCCCGACGGTCTCGACAGGTCGCAGGATTTCTTCGCCGCGCTGGATGTGCGGCGCGCCGGCATTCTGGATGCCTGCACCAAATGCGGCGCTTGCGTGGAGGTCTGTCCGATGCCGGGGCCGGCCGGGCTGGACGTTTCCGATCCGAAAGCCGTGGCGGCCGGCGTCATCGACCTGATCCGGACCGGGGAGGGGCCCGACGCCGCGCGCCGCTGGGCGGAAATCTGCACCGGCAGCGGGCACTGCATCCCGGCCTGCGAGTACGGAGTCAACCCGCGCTTTATGCTGGCGCTCGCGCGCATTGCCGATCTCAGGACCGCCCGGCCGGCCGACGACCTCAGGACCGGCGGCGGCAAGCAGTTCGGCGCGATGAGCCGGGGCGTGCGGACGCTTTCCCGCCTCCAGCTCCCGCCCGACCTGCTGGCCCGCCTCGGCCAGATCGGCGCGCTGGCGGCCGAGCCGGAGAACCCGGAAACCGTCTTCTACACCGGCTGCAACGTGCTGAAGACGCCGCATATCGCGCTCCTCTGCCTCGACGTCATGGATGCGCTCGGGGTCGAATATGTCGTGCGCGGCGGGCCGAGCCATTGCTGCGGCGTCTACCAGTTCCGCTCGGGCGATCTGGAGAAGTTCGCCGACCTGTCGGGGCGGACAATCGACCGCTTCGCCGAATCCGGCGTCGACGAGGTGCTGTCCTGGTGTCCGAGCTGCCAGGTCCATCTCGGCGAGGCCGCGCTGGAGACCCGCGAAGCGGCCGGCGATTCGCCCTTCCGCCTCACCCCGTTCGTGATCTGGCTGGAAAGCCGGCTCGACGATCTGCGCCCGCTGATGACCCGGCGGGTGGAGAAGCGGGTCGGGCTGCACGAGCATCCCGGCGTCGCCGGCATCGCCGAGGCCGCCGAGACGATCCTGCGCGCGATCCCGGGGCTCGACTTCGTCGACCTCGCGCAGCCCCGCGTCGGTTATATGTGCAACACGCTCTCGGTGCTGCCCGACTACAAGCGGGACGTGCACGCCGAACAGCTGGCGGCGGCGGAGGCGGCGGGCGTGGACGCGCTGGCCGGGATCTACCATGCCTGCCACCGCGAGCTCTGCACCCACGAGCGCGACTGGCCGTTCGAGGTGGTCAATTTCATGGAGCTCATCGGCGAGAGCATGGGGCTCGCCCGCCCCGATCTCTTCAAGCGGCTCAAGATCATGCAGGACGCCGACACGATCCTCGCCGATTCGGCCGACATGATCGCCGAGTACGGGCTCGACGCCGAGCGCGTCCGCGAGGTGGTGGTGGGCGCGATGCTGGCCGAACAGCCGTTACCGCTGGGGCGTTCCTAGCTGCCCGAGCCGAGCGCCTTTTCGAGGTCCTCGTTCAGGTACTCCATCGAATCGCCGCTCAGGCCCCGGAGGCACTGCCCGACCGTGGCGACGATCCCATTCGCGGTCTTGAACTTGCAGAGGTCGTAGGTGAACCGCGCGAAGCCGATCGCGGCGTCCGACACGCCGTCGCGCTTCGCATCCGCCACCATCGACGCCCACAGCGCATCGGCGTCCCCGGCCGGCAGCGCGTTCGACATCCGGGTCATCAGCCGCACCGCCGGCATCCGGTCCGGCTCGCGGTCGACGATGGCGGCCGCGAGCTGCCGGGCCTCGCGGGCCGCCCATGCGGTCTCGTCCGGCGTCTGAGGACGCAGATCGTCCGGGTCGGCGACCGGAACGGCGGCGGCGACCTCGCCGATGCCGAGTCCTGCCGCTTCGAACCCGTATTTGTCGATCAGCGCGCGCGGGATCGACATTTCGACCGATACATGCGTACGCGCGGCGGTTATCGCCACCTCATGCCCAAGTGGAATCGACATTTCCGTGCCGTCGCCACGGCGCCCCACCAGGGCGATCTCCTGCCCCTCGGCGAGGCGGTAGCCGCGCCCCGGCTGCGGCGCGCGCCGGCCGGGTTGTAGACACAGAGTCGGCATTTCGGCCCGGCATGTCCCGCCCTCGCAGGCGAGCGCGACCGGCCGGTCGGTCGAGAACAGCGCCAGCACCTGCGGCGCGGCATGGGCGCCGGTCACGGCGAAGGCGGCGGGCGAGGCGACCAGGGCGGCCGCCAGGGTCCGGCGGAGCGCATGGCGATTCATCGTTTCCCTCCCACGGCAGCGGGCGTTGACGTTGCCGTCATCCTAGAACGGAC
>JAPPIT010000020.1 GCA_028820505.1 Defluviicoccus sp. | reverse complement strand
ATCGTTTCCCTCCCACGGCAGCGGGCGTTGACGTTGCCGTCATCCTAGAACGGACGGTTATCGCGAGCCGGCGGACTCTGGGCCCGTCGATCCGATACCGCCATCCGGAACCGGAAGAAAATGCTATCCGGGATCGGCTCCATGCCGGCAGCGCATGCGGTCCCAGCCGGCGGCATTCGCGCCGCGGCCCTTCTTTCGGGTTCCAAAGCGGATCTGTTTTAGCTGGAACCGCTTCTTCCGTTCTCTTCCGTCATGGTCGGCGAAGGCCGACCGTCCACGTTTTGTTTTTGTTTCCAGAGGCTTAAAAACTCGTGGATGGTCGGCCTTCGCCGACCATGACGGTGAGGAGACTGGGGTAAAGGCGCTTCTGTATGAAACGGACGGGCTCTATTTCGTCGTGACGCGCGCGCCCTCAACCCGACCCTCTCCCCCGCCGGGGGGGGGGCCGGGCGCGCCGGCTCAGGCGCCGAGCAGGTCGTGTGCCCGGGCCTGCCGCTTCGCGTCGATCAGGCTCTGCTCGCCCACGTCGTCGAGCATGTTCCAGCTGCGCATCCATTCGTAGGTGCGCTGGAGCTCGTGCTCGGGGATCGGCGCCGGGTCGGTGACCTGGATCCGGCTCAGCCGCAGATCGTCGACCGTGAGCCCGGCGAGCCCCGGGTGCTGCCCCGCGTGGTAGTCGAGGAAGATCTGCGCGTATTTCCGCTTGTCGGCGTCGATCAGCCTGACCGCCCTGGAGACCGCCCGGTTGAACGCGGCGTAGGTCTCGGCGTCGACCGCGTCCGAGACCACCTCGGTGCCGTGATAGAGCGCCTCGCAGATCACCCGGCAGCCGTTCTTCTCGGCCAGCGTGATGTAGGGCTCGGTGAGCGTCGTCGCCTCCACCTCGCCCGAGTACATCGCCTCGTAGCGCGCCGCCGAGCCGTTCGGCGCGCGGCAGGTCCTGATGTCCCCGCGCGGCATGAAGCCTTCGAGCAGGTGCATGGTGAGATAGTGGGTGCCGAAGAAGTACGGCACGCCGATCGTCCGCCCGGCGAGCTGCTGCGGGGTGAAGACGTCGGAGCCCGGCCTGACCGCGATGGCGGCGCAGGTGACGATCGAGCGCCGGCCGACCTGCCGTCCCCTGGCCGCGCTGTCCTGGACGCGGCGGTAATTCCCCCACTCGCAGGCGTTGTACATGTCCGCGCCGCCCTGCTCGAAGGTGTTGCCGTGGCTGCCGAAGGCGGAAAACGCGTCCGGCGAGGTCTCGCTGGTGTCGATCTCGCGCGGCGTGTCGACCCGCTTGACCCACTCGATCGCAAGGCCCTCGGCCTCGAACAGCCCTTCCTGGTCCGCCACGAGCTCGGCGAGCCCCTGGAACGGCGCGGTCGTCTCCAGCCTCAAAATCTTCATGGGATCCTCCCAGGATTGCGCGGGAGAATATCAGCAGACTGGCGCGCGCGGCAATTGCCGGCTACGGCAGCACGTCGGCGTATTTCGCCCGCATTCGGTCGTCGAGCTCCCTCGACGAGCGGGCGACGGTGGGGAAGCTGTCCCTGCGGTTGAACGGGATGCAGGCATCGACCACCACGCGCGCGCTGCGCCGGTCGGTGTCGCCGTCGTAGCACATCGGGTCGAGATGGCTGCTCCAGCCGCCGCGGATGGTCTCCATGTCCTCGCGCGGATCGAACCGGGTGCACATCGCCCAGACCACCGCGTCCATGTCGGTCGGATCGATGTCGTCGTCGACCACGACCACCCAGCGATTGCAGTAGGCGCCGGCATGGCAGGAGGCCGCGATCATCCCGGCCTGCTTGGAATGGCCGCCGTACATCTGCTTGATGGAAACCGTGAGCCACATCCGGCTGCCGCCCGCCTCGTGCGCCCAGACGCCCTTGACCTCGGGCACGCCGGCGGCCTCCAGCTGGTTCCACACCGCGCCGCAGCGATAGGTGCCGAGATAGAACGTGTTGTCGTTGGGCGGCACGGCGGGGATCGCCCCGGTCAGCACCGGGTTGTCGCGGTGCATGAAGGTCTCGATCCGGATCGCCGGCTCCTCGCGCTGGCCGCCCGCGTAGTAGCCGGTCCACTCGCCGAGCGGGCCTTCCAGCACCTTGTCGTCGGCGTGGATGAAGCCCTCGAAGGCGATCTCGGCCGCGGCCGGGACGGGCAGTCCGGTCCTCGGCATGTTGACGACTTCGATCGGCTCCCGCATCAGCCCGCCGACCGCGTCGAACTCGTTCTTGCCGTAGGGGATCTCCAGCCCGGCGATCATGAAGAACGCCGGGTGCATCCCGGCCACCACGGCGACCGGGCAGGCTTCGCCGCGCTTGTGGTACTTCTCCATGATCAGCCTGCCGTGCTTGCCGGGCGACATCATCACCGTCGCCAGCGCCGGCTCGTGCGACTGCACCCGGTAGCAGCCGAAATTGACCCAGCCCGTGTCGGGATCCTTCATCACCACCATGCAGCCGGTGCCGATGAAGTGCCCGCCGTCGTGCTCGTGCCATTTGGGCGTCGGGATGGTGGTGATGTCGACCGCCGCGCCCTCGCTCACATTGTCGAGCAGCGGCCCGCCATTGACCTCGCGCGGCGCATGGGTCGGCGCGTCGCCCATATAGTCGCGCCACCAGCGGATCAGATCCATCTCGGAGGCTTCCGGGTCGAGGCCGAGCGCGACGTTGATGCGCGGCACGGACGTCAGGATGTTGGCGATCACCCGGTGCCCCTTCGGGAAGCCCGGAACCTCGTCGAACATCACCGCCGGGTTGCCCATCTTGCGCTGGAAGATGTCGACCAGCCCGCCGATTTCCTCGCGATGCTCGACGCCCGTGACGGTCCGGAGCTCGCCGATGCTCTCGACATCCTCCAGCCAGTTCCGCAAATCCTTGTTGGCCACGCCGCCGCTCCTTCTTGCCGGGGGAGGCAGTCTACAGCATTTTCCGACCCGACCGGGTGAGGGGGCGCCGGAGAGGGTCCGCCCCGCCGTCCTTGTCCCCCGGTCGGCGCCGTCCCCCGACCGCCACCGTCCTCCAACCGTCATGCCCGGACTTGTTCCGGGCATCCACGTCTTGCGGCATCGCGGTATAAGCGGGCGCCGGCGAGGCGGCGGAGGGACGTGGATGCCCGGAACAAGTCCGGGCATGACGACAATAGAGCGGCAGCCGGGGGTCAGGCGAAGCGGCGCAGACGGAGCGAGTTGGCGACGACCAGCACGCTCGAGGCGCTCATCGCCGCGGCCGCCAGCATCGGGTCGAGCAGGATCCCGAAAACCGGGTAGAGCGCCCCCGCGGCGAGCGGGATCAGCGCCACGTTGTAGGCGTAGGCCCAGAACAGGTTCACGCGGATGGTGGCGAGCGTCTTCCGGGCGAGCCGGATCGCGGTGACGACGCCGCGCAGATCGCCCGACATCAGGACGACATCCGCGGTTTCCATGGCGATGTCGGTCCCGGTGCCGATGGCGATCCCCGCGTCGGCCTCCGCAAGCGCCGGAGCGTCGTTGATGCCGTCGCCCACGAAGGCGACCGTGCCGCCCTCCCGCCGCAACGCCTTCACCGCTTCCGCCTTGCGGTCCGGCAGGATTTCCGCCTCGATCTCGGAGATGCCGAGCGAGCTCGCGACCGACTGCGCCGTCGCCCGGCTGTCGCCGGTGATCATCACGATATCGGCGCCTTGCGCCGCGAGATCGGATATTGCCTGGCGGCTCTCCGGCTTCGGCGGATCGCGGAACGCGAGGACGGCGGCGAGCTCTCCGTCGATGGCCGCCAGCACGGCCGTCTTGCCGTCGCGGGAAAGGCCGTCGCGAACCCCGTCCGATACGGCGCAATCGATGCCGCGGCCCCCGAGAAAGCGGGCGGAGCCGACGACGACCTCGCGCCCCGCGACCCGGGCGGCGATCCCGAGACCCGGTTCCACCGAAAACTCCTCCACCGGGGCGAGCGGGCCGTCGGCGGCGTCGACCAGGGCCGACGCGAGCGGATGCTCGCTGCGCGTCTCCGCCGCCGCGATCAGGGCGAACGGCTCGTCCGCGACCGTCCCCGACCCGTCGGGAAGGAGCCGGTCGGTCAGCACCGGGTTTCCGGAGGTCAGCGTGCCTGTCTTGTCGAACGCGAGGATGCGCGCGCGCGCCAGCATCTCGAGCGCGGCGCCGTTGCGGATCAGCACGCCGCGCTCCGCCCCGACGCCGGTGCCGACCAGGATCGCGGTCGGCGTCGCGAGCCCCATCGCGCAGGGGCAGGCGATCAGCAGGACCGAGACCGCCGCGACGAAGGCGTAGCTCAGCGCGGGCGGCGGCGCGAAGGCGAGCCAGGCGGCGAAGGCGAGCGCGGCCACCACGAGGGCGCACGGAACGAGGATGCCCGCGATGCGGTCGGCCTGGCGGGCGATCGGCGCCTTGGCGCCCTGCGCCTCTGCGACCGTGGCGAGGATCCGGCCGAGCACCGTGTCGCCGCCGGTGCGCACCACCCGGACCGTCAGCGCGCCCGCCCCGTTCACCGTGCCGCCGAAGACCTCGTCGCCCGCCCCCTTCGCGACCGGGACGGGCTCGCCGGTGATCGTCGATTCGTCGACGAAACTGCTGCCGTCGGCCACGGATGCGTCGACCGGAACCCGCTCGCCCGGCCTGATCAGCACCGTGTCGCCGACCGCGACCCGATCGACCGGAACCTCGCGCTCCTCGCCGTCGCGCAGCACGCGCGCCGTCGCCGGGCGGAGCTCCATGAGGGCCGCGATCGCGTCCGACGCGCGGCCGCGCGCGATGGCTTCGAGCAGCCTGCCGAGCAGGATCAGCGTCACGATCACGCCGGCCGCCTCGAAATAGGGCACCGCCGTCCCTTCCGGGAAGATCGAGGGCGCGAAGAGGGCCAGGACCGAATAGGCGAACGCCGCGCCCGCGCCGATCATCACGAGGCTGTTCATCCCCGGGCTCGCATGGCGAAGCTCGGCCCAGCCATGCACGAAGAACCCGCGCCCCGACCACAGAACGACCGGCGCCGCCAGCGCGAACTGCGCCCAGAGCCACGATTCTTCACCGGCAACGGAATCGAGGCCTAAACCGGGGAGCATCGATCCCATCGCGATCAGGAACAGCGGGATCGTGACGGCGGCGGCGACGACGAACCGCCGCTTGAGACCGGCGATCTCGTCATCGTGCGCGGCCCGCGCATCCCGGCCCGGGGCGGCGGAGGCGTCGACTTCGCCGGGGACGTAGCCCGCCCCGCGGATCGCGTCGGCGATCGCCGGCGGGTTCAGGACCTCCGGCAGGTATACGATCCGCGCCCGCTCGGTCGCCAGGTTGACGTCGGCGCCGGCCACGCCCTCCAGCGCGTTCAGCGCGCGCTCCACCCTGGCGCGGCAATTGCCGCAGGTCATTCCGTCGACGCGCAAGGTAAGTTCGGCGGTCATGGAGCCGCGCTCCCGTCCGAGGTGGACCGCTCATTAGCTAGGCAGGCGCAGTCGGCCGGTCAAGCGGAGCGGCGGGCGGGTCCGATCCGTGTCGCGTCCAGCAAACCGCGTCGTGGTCGGCGGAGGCCGACCATCCACGATTTTGTTTCTTTTCGGTTGGAATCGGTCGGCAGGAAAGAAAAACTCGTGGATGGTCGGCCTCCGCCGACCATGACGAGTCCGATGGGAACATTGAGGAGGCGATGCGATGCGCGTTCGGGTGCTTGTCGGTGTTCTTCTCGCGACGCTCCTGGCCGGTGGAACCGATGCCGCGGAATTCAGGCCTGCGGTCGTGTTCGATGTCGGCGGAAGGTCGGACCGGAGCTTCAACGCGGCCGTCTGGCAGGGGGTCGAGCGGTTCATGGAGGAAACCGGCGTGGCGGTCCACACGGCGGACGCGGCGAACGCGGCGGACCGGGCGCCCGCCATCCGCCGCGCGATCGCGCGCGGGGCGACCCTGACGATCGCCGTCGGGTTCTCCTACGCCCGGGCGATCGAGGCGGTGGCGGCGGAGAACCCGGACCGGACGTTCGCCATCATCGACGTCAACTGGCTCGACCTGCCCAACCTCCGCCAGTACGCGTTCAGGGAGCATGAGGGCTCTTATCTGGTTGGAATCGCCGCCGCGCTCACCTCGAAGACCGGGACGCTCGGTTTCGTCGGCGGCATGGACGTACCGCTGATCCACAGGTTCGCCTGCGGCTACCGGCAGGGCGCCGCGGCGGCGAAACCGGGGATCGGGGTCCTCCAGGACATGACCGGGCGGACACCGGCCGCGTGGAACAGTCCGGAGAAGGGGGCGGCCCTGGCGCACAGCCAGCTGGCGCGGGGCGCGGACGTGGTTTTCCACGCGGCGGGGGGCACCGGCATCGGCGTGATCCGCGCCGCCGCCGAAGCGGGCAAATACGCCATCGGCGTCGACCTCAACCAGAACGGGCTCGCGCCGGGAACGGTGCTGACCTCGATGGTGAAACGGGTCGACGTCGCCGCCTACGAGACCCTGAAGGACGCGATGGCGGGCAAATTCACCGCCGGGGTCGTGACGCTCGGCCTCGCCGAGGGCGGGGTCGACTGGGCGCTCGACGAGCACAACGCGAAGCTCATCGCCCCCCGGGTCCGCGCGGCGGTGGAGAAGGCGAGGGCCGACATCGTCGCCGGCCGGATCGTCGTCCACGATTACGTGAAGGACCGTCGCTGCCCGCTGTGAGGCGCGCCCTTCGGCCCGCTAGCCGGGCCGGCGCGCCTCCTGGGCCACCTCGGTGTCCTGGTAGCGGGCCCACATGTCCTTGAGGAAGGCCATGCAGTCGGGATCGAGATCCTCCCTGGGCAGGGGATCGGTATCCCAGTGGCCGTGGCGGTCCTCGCCGCGCATCGGGAGAGCGGTCCGCCGTCCGATCGTCGAGCGGCAATGGGCGGGCATGTAGAAATAGGCGACGCCGACCCTCGGCCCGTCGGTCTCGTTGGCGAGCGAGCCGTGCGCGGTGCGCTCGTGGTGCAGCGAGAACTCGCCCGCCTCGAGCTCCATGTAGACCGCCCTGTCGTCCTCCAGGCCGCGGATGGTCTGGCCGCGCGCGAGCAGGTTCTCGGGGTCGTAGGTCTCGTCGTGATCGAGGTCCGGGCCCTTGTGCGAGCCCGGCATCACCCGCATGCAGCCGTTCTCGCGCGTCGCCGGGGTCAGCGCCACCCAGGCGGTGACCTCGTCATGCGGATCGAGCCCGTAATAGGCCGAATCCTGGTGCCAGGAGACGAAGCGGGGATCGTTCCCCTTCTTCTGGAACAGCGAGGTCCCGAACAGCAGGATATCCTCGCCGATCAGCGACTCGACCGCGTCCAGGATGGCCTCGTTGCGCGCGAGCTCGACGATCCAGGGCGCCGCCACGTGCGCCTTGATCTTGAGATAGGTCTGCGGCTCGACGCCGAGCACGGTCTCGTAATGCTCCAGCTTGAGGCGGTAGCGCTCCGCTTCCCCGGCGTCGATGGCGCGTTTGGGGAACAGGTAGCCGTGCTCCTCGAAATGGGCGACTTCCGCCGCGCTCAGGCTTCCCGCCATGTCATGGTCCCGTCGGTGTCACCGGGAGAGGGTAGCAAGAGACCTCGCGGAAGACGAGGTGCTGCGGCCCGTCACTTCAGCTTCGCCACGGCCAGCGGGACCTCGAACTTCTTGCACCACAGCCAGACCTCGTTGTACTTCGCCGGGTCGATCCTGGCGGGCAGCCGGTAGCGGGCGGCGCCCTTGAGCGATTTCAGCCGCCCGAGCGTCGTGCTCGCGTCATAGCCGTCATTGCCGAACGCGATGCGCGGATCGGGCGCGCGGTCGAGGCGGAAGTCTTCGGCGAACCGCATCACCCACCGGCCCTTTTCCTGCGCGACGGAAACCCCGCCCGACGATACGTGCCCGCTCTTGCCCTCGAAGGTGCCGCTGCGCGCCTGCTGCGCCTGCGCCGCGGCGGCGGCGATCAGCCCGGCGGCCATCGCAACGACGAGCGGTTTTGCGAGTCTCAAAGCACCCATGGCGTTCTCTCCTCGATCCTGACCTCAAATATGATGTGCCGGCGATGACGGTAAAAGGGCAAGCCGGCTATGCTCTCGCCGTCCGTCGGGGAGGCCTTGCATGCTGGCGCTTTACGAACACTCGACCTCGGTCTGCGCGATCAAGGTCCGGCTCACCCTGCTGGAGAAGGGGATCGACTACGAGGGCCGCTTCGTCGACCTCCGGCGCGGCGACCAGTTCGATCCGGAATACCGGAAGATCCATCCGGGCGCGGTGGTGCCGGCGCTGATCCATGACGGGCAGACGATCCTCGAATCCTCGGTCATCCAGTACTACCTGGAGGACGCGTTTCCCGAGCCCTCCATGATGCCCGCCGACCCGGTCGCACGCTACCGGGTGCGGCTCCTGATGAAGACGATCGACGATCCGGTCCACCCGGCGACCGGCCTGCTGACGCATGCGATCGCCTTCCGCAAGGACTACCGCACGCCGGAGGCGATCGAGGCGCGCATGGCGAAGGTTCCCGACCCGCGCCGGCGCGCGCGTCAGCGCGCGGTCTACGAGGAGGGGCTCGCCGCCTCGCTCGCCGTCGATGCGGTGCGCGACATGGAGTCCGTGTTCGCGCGCATCGACGATACGCTCGCCCACGGCCCGTGGCTCGGCGGGGATCTCTATTCGCTCGCCGACGCCGCCGCGACTCCCTACGCCAACCGGATGAACGATCTCGGCCTGTTCGGCATCTGGGCCGAGCGCTACGGAAGGGTCGCCCGCTGGTTCGACCGCATCCGCGCGCGGCCGAGCTACCAGACCGGCATCGCCGACTGGGTCACCGAGGACGACCGCGACCGCATGGCCCCGGTGGAGGAGGACGCGGCGGGGACGGTGCGGGGGATACTGGCGGGGTGAGGGCATTTTTTTCTTCGAATTCGAAGAACCCCTCATCCTGAGTAGCGGCGAAGCCGCGTATCGAAGGACCTGCGCCGGACCGGATACGCGCTCGGCCGTGGCGGGAACGTGTGGACTACTTGCTCCCAACGGCGACCGGACGGTAAGAGGTTTCATGCCTGTCTCTAAGGATCGCCTGGCCGAGATCGACGCAATCTCCGACGGGGAGATCGACACCTCCGACATCTCCGAGTTGGACGAACAATTCTTCGCGACGGCGAAGCTGGTCTTGCTGCCGGGCACGTCCCGGGAAGCGGTGAAGCGCGCGTACGGTCTGGCCCGTCGAGGCGGATAGGATCGACGGAATGAACCGGGAACTGGTCAAGGCGGTCCTGATCCTTCCCGGGACCGCCCTCGTCTACGTTCCGGGCGCGATCGTGTGGTTGACGGCTCCCTTCCCCGGCGGATGGGCGCCGGCGGGGACAGCCGATCTTCGGTTCTGGATCGGCGTAGCGCTTGCCGTGCCGGGTTTCGCGCTGGCGGTGTGGACCGTCCGCTTGTTCGTCACCGCCGGAGAGGGCACTCCCGCGCCTTGGGCGCCGCCGAAGAAACTGGTGGTGCGCGGCCCCTACCGCCATGTCCGCAACCCGATGCTGTCCGCGGTGAACGTCATGCTGGTCGCCGAAGCGCTCCTGTTCGGCTCGTGGTACATCGCGGGCTGGATGGCGATCTTCGTCGTCCTCAACACGGTCTATTTCATCCGCCGCGAGGAGCCCGCGCTGGACCAGCGGTTCGGCGAGAGCTACCGGCTCTACAAGGCGAACGTGCCGCGCTGGATTCCGCGGTGGCGGCCATGGGACGCGGCTTGAACGGGGGTTTGACTCACCACCGATCCTCCCGCACGTAGGGCAGGCCGAGCGCCCCCGGCGCGGCGGAGCGGCGCTTTCCGGCCAGCCCGACCCAGACCAGCACCCCGAGCGTCGCCAGGAACGGCGTCATCTGCAGGAAATACTGCGGCACCGGCCAGCCGGCGGCGAAGATGCGGGGGATCAGGGCCTCGATGCCGCCGAAGAGGATCGCGCCGAACACCGCGCGGCCCGGCATCCAGCGGGCGAAGATGACCAGCGCGATGGCGATCCAGCCGCGCCCGTGGGTCATCTCGTTGACCCAGATCTTGGCCGCGGCCAGCGCGAGGTAGCCGCCGGCCAGCCCGCACAGCGCGCCCCCCGCCGCGACCGCCCAGAAGCGGTAGAAATCGACCGCGATGCCGGCCGCGTCGGCGGCCTGCGGGTTCTCCCCCACCGCGCGCAGGTTGAGACCGGCCCGGGTGCGGAACAGGAAGTACCAGACCCCGAAGGCGATCGGCACGGTGAGATAGACCATCGCGTCCTGGGCGAAGACCACCTTGCCGAAGAACGGGATCTGCGAGAGGAAGCCGAGATCGAGCTTCTGGAAACCGGCGATCGCGGTGTCGTTCCAGCGCAGCCCGATCAGCCCGGTGAGCCCGGCCCCGAAGAACACGATGGTGATCCCGGTCACCACCTGGTCGGCGCGCAGCACCACGACCACGAAGGCGAACAGGAAGGCGATGAGGAGCCCCGCGAACGCGGCCGCCGTCATGCCCACCGCGGTGCTCTCGCCGAACTCGATATAGCAGGCGACGCCCGCCAGCGCGCCGCACAGCATCATCCCCTCGGCGCCGAGATTGATGACGCCGGCGCGCTCGTTCACGATCAGCCCGAGCGTCGCCAGCAGGAGCGGCACCGCGAAGACCGGGGTGAAGGCGAGCCAGTTGGCGAGGAACTCGATCATCGCCCGTCCCCGCGCAGCCAGTGCACCCGGTAGCGGACCAGGAAGTCGGACGCCGCCACGCACATCACCACGATCGCCTGGATCAGCGAGACCAGCGCCTGCGGCAGGCTGTAGAACACCTTGACGCTCTGCCCCGCCGCGTAGAGCCCGCCGATCATGAAGGCGACGATGAGCACCGCCACCGGATTGTTGCGCGCGAGGAAGGCGATCATGATCCCCGAGAAACCGTAGCCGGCCGCCATCGTGCCGGTCAGCCGGTGCTCCTGCGCCGCGCCCATGACGAAGCCTGCGGCGCCCGAGAGCGCGCCCGAGAGGCCGACCGCCAGGAAGATCGTCATCGCCACCGGGATGCCGGCGGCGAGCGCCATATGCGGGTTGGCGCCGACGAAGCGCATGTAGACGCCGAAGCGGCTCCGCTGCATCAGCCACCAGACGAAGGCGACGGCCACGAGGCTGATGACGAGCCCGAGATGCACCTTCTCCCAGCCCAGCAGCGGCAGGCGCTCCGCCGCGTCGAAGGCTTCGGAGTGCGGAAAGCGGTCGCGCGGGTCCTGCCAGGCGCCGTAGATCTGGTTGAGGACGAACTGATAGGCGACGTAGTTGAGCAGCAGCGTCGAGATCACCTCGTTGACGCCGAGCTTGATCTTGAAGATCGCCGGCGGGACGATCCACAGGAACCCGCCGACGATGGCAAACACCAGCATCAGCCCGATCCTGGTCGCCGGCGGGCCGACGTCGAAGATCGCGATCACCGTCGCGCCGATGGCGCCCCAGAAGAACTGGCCCTCGATGCCGATGTTCCAGAAATTGACGCGGAACGCGACCGCGGCGCTCAGCCCCACCAGGATCAGCGGGCTGCACTCGATCAGCACGGAGGACAGTCCCAGCCGGTCGAAGAAGGTCAGCACCACGAACTCGTCGAAGATGTTGGCCGCCTCGACGCCCGCCGCCAACAGGATGGCGACCGAGATCGCGAGCCCGACGCCGAGCCCGAAGGCGATGAAGGCGGCGTGCCTGACGCGGCCGATCGACTGGCGGACCTCGAGGTTGAGGCGTCCGAGACGGCGGGCGCGGTAGGCCCCGGCGGGCGGGGCGGCGGCGCGGTCAGGCATGGCCGACCATCAGCCGTCCGACCGCATGGCGGTCCGCCGGACGGGCGAACTCGCCCACGATGCGGCCCCGGTTGAGCACGCCGACGCGGTCCGACAGGTCGAGCACCTCGTCGAGATCCTCGCTGATCAGGAGCACCGCGGCGCCGCGGTCCCGGGCCTCCAGGAGCTGGCTCTGCACCGCCGCGCAGGCGCGCACGTCGAGCCCGCGCGTCGGCGAATGCGCGACCAGGATGCCGGCGCCGCCCGAGAGCTCGCGGGCCAGCACCAGCTTCTGCGCGTTGCCGCCCGACAGGAGGCGGGAGCGCGTCGCCGGCCCTCCGCCCTGGATCTCGAAGTCGGCGATCGCGGCCTCGGTGTCGCCGCGCATCCGCGCCGACGCGACCCACCAGCTCCCGTAACGCCCGGCGGCCAGCCCGGCGAGGCCGAAATTCTCGGCCACGGAGAGATCCGCGGTGAGCCCGTAGAGATAGCGGTCGGAGGGGACGGTGCCGAGCCCGCCCTTGCGGCGCTCGCCGGGGTGGGCGGCGGTACGGTCCTCCCCGTCGAGCGAAACGGTTCCGTGGAGCGCCGGACGAACGCCCATCAGCACCTCGGCAAGCTCGGTCTGGCCGTTGCCGCCGACCCCGGCGACGCCGTAGATCTCACCCTCCTGGACGGCCAGCGTGACCCCCGCGAGCGCCGCCACGCCGTCGTCGCGCGCCGCCGAGAGGTCCGCGATTTCGAGCCTCGCCCTGCCGCCGCCGCTTCTCGCGGCCACCGCGCTGCGCGGCGCGGAGCCCACCATCAGCTCCGTCATGCGTCGGTCGTCGAGCGTCTTCGGATCCTCATCGGCGACCGTCCGTCCGGCCCGCATGATGGTGACCCGATCGGCGAAATCGTGCACCTCGCGCAGCTTGTGGGTTATCAGGACGACCGCCGCGCCGCGCCCCGCGAGGCCGCGGACCACGGCCAGCAGACGGTCCGCCTCGTCGTCGGTCAGCACCGCGGTCGGCTCGTCGAGGATCAGGATCCGGGCGCCGGACATCAGCACCTTGACGATTTCGACCCGCTGCCGCTCCGCGACCGAGATCGAATCGATGCGGGAAGCGGGGTCGAGTTCGAAGCCCAGCTCGCCGCAATAGCGTTCGACGGTCTCGGCCACCCGCGCCAGCTCGTCGGTCCAGCGCCCGCCGAGGCGGTTCGCCAACGCCACGTTCTCGGCGACCGTGAACGGGCGCACCAGCTTGAAGTGCTGGTGCACCATGCCGATGCCGAGCGCCCTGGCATGCGCCGGGCCGTCGATCGAGACCGGAACGCCGTCGACGGCGATCCTGCCCGCGTCCGGGGCGTAGAGCCCGCAGACCACGTTCATCAGCGAGGACTTGCCGGCGCCGTTCTCGCCCAGCAACGCCTGGACCCGGCCGTACTCGGCCCGGAAACAGGCGGAATCCAGTGCCCGGTTGCCGTCGAACTCCTTGCTGACGTCGCTCATCTCGAGCGCGACGGTCATCGCGGGCGCTCCGACAATTCGCGCCCGGCCGGCGGATGCCGGCCGGGCGCAAACGATCCTGCGGGAACCGGGCTCAGAGCTGGCCGATGACGCCCTTGACCAGGTATTTCATGCCCCACAGATCGGCGTCCGACGGCGTCTTGCCGGCCGCGACGACTTCCTTGCCCTTGTTGTCCACGATCGGGCCGGTATAGACGTGCCAGCCGTCGACGATCCTTTGGCGCGCCGCCATCACCTTGTCGACCACCGCCTTGGGCACGATCTCGTTGCAGCAGGCGATGTCCGTGCCGCCATGCCCGAGCCCGACGAACTCGCCATAGGGCTTGGTCTTCCAGCTGCCCGACGCGATCTGCTTGTAGAGCGGGATCAGGA
This sequence comes from Defluviicoccus sp., assembly GCA_028820505.1. Taxonomy (GTDB): domain Bacteria; phylum Pseudomonadota; class Alphaproteobacteria; order MPNO01; family MPNO01; genus MPNO01. The sequence continues at coordinate 20,052 of JAPPIT010000020.1, read as the reverse complement.
AGCGATCCCACACCCAGACCGACGAGCAGAGCGTCGCCTTGGGCGCGAACTCGCGCATGTCGCGGTGGTGGCCGGTGCCCCAGACGCCCTTCTCTTGGGCGGCGACCTGGACCGCCGGGGTGTCGACATGCTGGCCGATCACGTCGACGCCGCGCTCGATCAGGGCGAGCGCGGTGGCCCGCTCCTTGACCGGATCGTTCCACGAGCCGGTATAGACCACGTTGACCGTCGCCTTCGGGTTCACCGCCTGGGCGCCCATCGCATAGGCGTTGACCGTCCAGGTGACGAGGCCGAGCGGATGGGCGGCGACGAAGCCGAGCTTGTTCGACTTGGTCATCGCGCCGGCGACCATGCCGCAGAGATACTGGCTCTCATAGGTCCGGCCGTAATAGGACTGCAAATTGGGGCCGTTGGTGATCCCCGCCGGGTTCACGAAAGCGATGTCGGGATATTCCTTCGACAGCTCCAGGAAGGTGTCGCTGTAGCCGAAGGCGGACCCGTTGATGACGTTGAAGCCCCGGCTGATGAAGCGTTCGACCACGGGGCGGATGGCGGAGGCCTTCTCCGGCACCCGCTCGGCGTAGGGAATCTTCCAGCCGAGCGCCTTCTCCGTCCTGATGCGGGCCTCGTCGATCGCCTGGGTCCAGCCGCCGTCGTTCTTGGAGGCGAAATAGACGAAGGCGACCCTGGGATCGCCCTTGAGCTTGAACTGGGCCTCGGCCGTGCCGGCCGCGCCCATCGCAAGCACCGCTGCCGCGGCGGCCGCGCCTGCAAAGAGTGTCCTGATCTTCATTCGTCGCTCTCCCCTGGTTGGCAATCCTGTGCCGGCATCTTAGGAAATTTCATGCCCTCGGGGCGAACGATTCCTGTGCCCGCGGGCGGGGGCAGCGCTTCAGGCGGAAGGCGAGTCCGGCTGCTTGCCGGGATGGGCGGCGGCGAAGGCTTCCAGCTCGTTGCACGCCGCGAAGATACGCATGACCGTCGGATAGGGGTCGGTCGGGCATTTGAAGCGCTGCGCGTTGAAGACCTGCGGCACCAGGCACACGTCGGCCATGCCGGGCGCGTCCCCGTGGCAGAACGTGCCGGTGTGTTCGCTGCCGGCGAGCAGCCGTTCGAGCGCGACGAAGCCCTCCGCGATCCAGTGGGCGTACCAGGTGTCCCGCGCCGCGTCGTCGTGGCCCAGCGGCCCCTGCAGGTATTTGAGCACCCTGAGATTGTTGAGCGGGTGGATGTCGCAGGCGACGATCTGCACCAGCGCGCGCACCCGCGCCCTCTCGTGCGGGTCGCTCGGGAGCAGCGGCGGTTCCGGACGGGTCTCCTCCAGGTATTCCATCTGGGCGACGGACTGGATCAGCGTGCGTCCGCCGTCGACCAGCGCCGGCACCAGACGCTGCGGGTTGACCGCCTCGAACGCCGCCTCGCGATGCACCCCGCCGGGCAGGTCCACGGCGACCTGCTCGTAGTCCAGCCCCTTCAGGTTCAGCGCGATGCGCATGCGATAGGCGGCCGATGAACGGAAATAGGAATAGAGCTGCATGGGGGACCCTCCGCGCCGCCGTCACGTTGCGGTTCCGGTTCTAAAGCCTCGCCCGCACCCCGTCCACCGGCGCCCGCGCTTGACCCGACTCTGTGCCGCCCCCATTGTTCGTGTACAAACGATTTCTCGAAGGACTCGAATGAAACCGGTCGCGGCGCTCGCGCGGGAGGGCGGAAACGAAGCCGATCCGGCCTATGTGCTGGAGGACCAGGTCGGCCACCTGCTGCGGCGCGCGCACCAGCGCCACGCGGCGATCTTCCAGGAGATGATCGGCGATCCGCAGCTCACCCCCCTGCAGTTCGCGGCGCTGGTCAAGCTCGACGATCTCGGCGAGGTCTCGCAGAACGAGCTCGGCCGCCGCACCGCGATGGATGCCGCCACCATGCAGGGCGTCATCAAGCGCCTGCTCGGGCGCGGGCTGATCGACCGCAAGCCCGACCCGGAGGACCGACGCCGCGTCGTGTTGAGCCTCACCGACCGTGGAGGCGCGCTCATCGCCGCCGCCATGCCCAACGGCCATGCGATCACCGACGAAACCCTGGGGGATCTGAGCGAGACCGAACGCCGATCCTTCCTGTCGTTGCTGAAGCGGCTGGCCTAGGACGAGAACGGGCGCGACCCCCTCGGCGCGCCCCGGGGAATATGTATGCCTGACAACGGTACACCCAAGAGCCTTGCCGTACTGATCGACGCCGACAACACCAGCGCCCGCTATGCGCAACCGATTTTCGAAGAGATCGTGACCTTGGGCGAGGCCAATGTAAGGCGCATCTACGGCGACTTCTCGAACGCCCAGCTGGCCGGCTGGGACGGGGCGATCAAGTCGCTGGCGATTCTGCAAAACCAGCAGCGCAGCAACACGAAAGGCAAGAATGCCTCCGACATCGCGCTCGTCATCGACGCCATGGACCTCATGCACAAGGGCACGCTCGACGGCTTCTGCCTCGTCAGTTCCGACAGCGACTTCACGCGGCTCGCGCAGCGGCTGCGCGAGGACGGGCTTGCCGTCTACGGATTCGGCGAGCGCAAAACGCCCGAGGCGTTCCGAAACGCCTGCAACCGCTTCATCTATGTCGAGAACCTGGTCGAGGCCGTCCCGGAAAAGGGTAGCGGGAGCGGCACGACCGCCGCCGCGTCAAAGAAACAGCCGCCGTCGAAGGCCGTCAAAATCGTCATCAAGGCGATGGAGGGCGAAGACGAGGACGGCTGGGTGAACCTCGGCAGCGTCGGGAGCCGCATCCTCGGCGCGGCGCCCGACTTCGATCCGAGGACCTATGGCTGCTCGAACCTCAGTACGCTGGTGACGAAGTCCGGGGGTTTCGAGGTCCGGAAAGAGCCCGGCGAGCCGGTATTCATCCGCCGCAAGCCGGCGACGAGGAAAGGAAGCGGCAAGGCCCGGTAGCAGGAAAACCGGTCACCCGCCCTTCCCATCGAGCGCGGCGAGCATCGCTGCTGGCGTCGCAAATCTCTTGCGCGCCGCGCCGCCGGATGCCACTGCCTGCAATAACCTTGCTTCGAAATCGACAACCGGAGCCGGTAGATTCCCAGGGTCAGGAAAGCACAATCGCTCCGTTGGGCCGGACGCGCAGATACACTTTATCGGCCTCTTTGAACTTCAACTGCGATCCGGCTTCGGACTGGACCGTGAGAACATGGGCTCCGCACGCGACGAAATAATTGATGATGTTTCCGTGGAAGGTGAAATCCCTGATGTTTCCCTCGAACCAGTCGCGTCCCCGGGAACCCGGCACCGGTCGGTCTGCGCTTAGTTCGAAGTCTTCGGGCCGAATGCAGAGGGAGACGGTCCCGCCGTCCAGGCCAGCCTCACCGACCTTCGCCTCGATTGCGATTCCCTCACCGACATCCACCACGCCGAGCGAGCCGTTCGAGGAAACAAGCCGGCCGTCGACAAAGTTCGACTGCCCGACGAACTCGGCGACGAACTTCGTCCGGGGCGTGCGGTATATCTCCAATGCGGTCCCTTCCTGCACCACCACCCCCTGGTCCATGACCACGATCTTGTCGGAAATTGCCATCGCCTCGGCCTGATCGTGCGTCACGTAGATGGTCGTGAACTTGAGCTGGCGCTGCAGCTCCTTGAGCTCCAGACGGACCGCTTCGCGCACTTTCGCGTCCAGATTGGCCAGCGGCTCGTCCAACAGCAGCAGACGGGACTGGTAGACAATCGCCCGGCCCAGCGCGACGCGCTGTTGCTGCCCGCCGCTGAGCTGCCCGGGGTAGCGGCCTTCCAGCCCCTCCAGCCGCAAGAGGGAAAAAATCTCTTCGACGCGTTGCCTGATTTGCGCCTTCGACATCCGCCGCAGCTTGAGGGGATAGGCTACGTTCTCGAACGCAGTCTTGTGGGGCCATATGGCATATGACTGGAAAACCATGCCGACATTCCGATGCTCGGGCGCGACGTTGATTCCCTTGGAGGGCGACGCGACGAGATCGTCCCCGATCCAAATTTCGCCGCTATCGGGCGTTTCCAGTCCCGACGTCATGCGCAACGTGGTCGTCTTGCCGCAACCGCTCGGCCCGAGCAACGTCGTCAAGCGACCCTCTTCCGCCGTAATCGAGACTTCGTTTACGGCGACGAAGTCGCCGAACCTCTTGACCAGGTTCTCGATACGAACGGCGCTCATGACTGCGTGACCTCGGATCGTGTCAACTCGACGAATCTCAGACGTCCCAGCTTGAGAATCACGATAACGACAGCAAGAGTGAGCAGCGTGGTGAGGATGATAAAGGAGGCAAGCGTCTGGTTTTCGCCGTTCTCCCACAGATTGAACAGGACGTAGGCAACGACTTCGTTGCCCTGCGTATAGAGCAGGATGGACGCACCGACCTCGCGGAGGATCGAGGCGAATGTCAGCACGAAGCCGATAACGATCCCGGGCTTTACCAGCGGCAAAGTGATGGTCGCAAATTGCCGGAGCCAGCTCGCGCCGCAGACCCGCGACGATTCCTCAAGCTCCGAATGGACCTGCAGGAAGGACGAGTGCACCGACTTGAGGCCGAGCGGCAGGTCCTTGGTCACGTATGCGACCAGCAATATCCATATCGTGCCGTAGAGCAAGACGGCTTCCTGCGTGTAGCCCCACAGGATCGCCACGCCGAGCACCACCCCAGGCAGGGTGAAAGGCGTCATGCAGAGGAAGTTCAGAATCTGGCGGCCGCCGATGTCGGTCTTGGTGATCATGTAGGCGGCAACGCTGGTGAGCGCCATGGCAATCAACCCGCCGCCGAGCGCCAGGATGAAGCTGTGCCAGACCGAGGCGACCATGAGCGGGTCCTCGCCGGAGAGCACCAGCAGGTACTTGTCGAACTCCCACCCGCCGAAAGCGTCGGCCCAGGTCATCCCCGGGACGAACATGAATGGCTTCATCGAGCGCAGGAAAAGCACAAGGTAGGGCAGCACGATGACAACGAAGACGTAGAGCATGCAGACCGACCAGGCCACCCAGCGCCACGGGCCGAGATTGATCAGCTTGGTGCGGAAACCCTTACCGGTCAGGGTCTCGTAGCTCTGCTCGCCCGCCAGGATGCGGATCTGCATGTAGGTGGCCAGCATCCCGAAGACCATCAGGATGCAGGCGAGGATCGCCGCCCGGTTGGTCTCCGCCGGGATGACGCTGAGCGACTGGTAGATGGAAGTGGTGAGAAACCAGATGTTCTTCGGCATTCCCAGGGTGGCATGTATGCCGAACAGGATGTTGGAATACATGAACGCCAGGAGTGCCGCCGACGAAAGCCCGGGTTTCAGGAGGGGTAGCGTAATATAAAAAAAAGTCCTGAATTTCCCCGCCCCGGTCACCACCGACGCCTCTTCGAGGTCCGGGTTGATCGAGCGAAGCACCCCGGAAGTGATAAGGAAGACGAAGGGGATCAGGTAGAGCGCGCTTACCAGTGTCACGCCGACCAGCGTCATGACGTCGAGCCGCCAGCCGATTCCAAGCCCATCGAGGATGATGTTGAGCACGCCGCTCTGCTTCTCCGCGAGGAGCTGCCAGGCCAGCCCGGCGATGATCGGCGGGGTAATGAACGGGACGATGGAGATGAACTCGAACAGCGAGCTCATCGGCAAATCGGTGCGGGCGACTAGAAAGGCCAGGAACAGGCCGATCACCAGCGCGATCAAGGTCGCCGATATGGTGACGATCAGCGTGTTGCGCAGGACTTCCCAAAGCAGCGCCAGGCCCTTCACGTTGGACCAGTGTTCGAGCGTGAGCGACCCGGTATCGGAAACGAAGGTCCCGCCGATCATCATTCCGATGGGATAGACCACCAGAAAGCCGATGATCGCGGCCACGCCATAGAACACGGCCCATTCGAGAGGGGCCCGGCGCATCGTGCCTGCCCGGTTGCGGTCGCGGCTACTTGACCGCCTTGCCCGTCAGTGCCTTGGACACGTAGCTGACGAAATTGCGAGTGTCCTCGGCGGTAATCGCTTCCAGATCCATGATCCACAACTTGTCGAAGGTCACCGCGCCGCGCTTAAGCGGGAAGTGTTCGTGGGTCACGATGTCCTTCCGCCCGGAATGGGTGCCGAGCTCCTCGATCAGCGCGATCTGGCCCTCGCGCGACATCAGCCAGTTGAGCAACAGCCGCGCCGAATAGGGATTCTGCGCCTTGACGTTTACCGCTCCGACCCAGTGCTGGCCGATGGTTCCCTGCTTCGGATACTTGTAGTCGATCGGCGCGCCGTCCTTGATCGCCCGGGTCACCGATCCCATCCACTGGGATACCCCGATATGCGCCTGCCCGCGCACCACCGTATTGGTCAGCGGGCCGACCTGACCGGGAAGCACCATGTCGTTCTTGCGCATCGCCTCCATCCACTTGGCGCCGAGGCCCGACGGCGGACGATTGCTCCCCTTGATCTGCTTCCGGCAGTCGCAGACCCAGCTGTACCAGTTCATGGCCGCGCCGCCGACGATGGGATTGCCCGACGCGAGCTTGTCCTTCCATTTCGGGTCGGCGAGCTCCCAAAGATCGTCCGGCACGTCCGCTTCCTTGACCAGCTTGGTGTTCCAGAACATCGGCTGGGAAACGAAGAGATAGGAGACGTAGGTGCCGCCCGGCCCCTGAGAGACCCCGCGCATGGCGCCCCATTCGGGAAGGTTGTCGATCTTCGCCAGGAAGCCCTGCTTGTGCCAGTCGGTATAGACTTCCGCCGCCCCCGAGTTCACCACGTCGGCTTTTTCGACGCCGCTCTTCTTGTCGGCATAGAACTGCTGCGCCAGCACCGGGCCGCCCTTGCGGATGAAGGACGTCTTGAGCCAGGGGTGCTTCTTGCCGAACTTGGCGAGCACCACGCGCGCCGACTTGACCGGGATCGAGGTATAGAAGACAAGCTTTCCTTCCTTCTTCGAGCCGGCTACCAACTCGTCCAAGGTGAGACTCGCCTTAGAAAGCGGGTCCGCGAGCGCGGGCGCAGCGGCGAAGGCGATTGCCGCGGCCGCGACCGCAAGCGTCGCCCGTTTGCCGTGAGACTTGGTTCGAGACATCAGATTCCTCCCTTGTTGCGGTTTATTCGATCGACTTCCGGAGTTCTTCCAACGCCTCCGGATCCATGTGCTTCGTCTGTTCTTCCGACGGATATTCCCCGCTGCGAACCTGAGAAGCGTACGCTTTCAGAGCTTCTTCGACGACCGGCTTCACGTCCGCGAACTGCCCTGCCGTCGCCGGCTTCCGGAAAACGCTGTAGCCGATCAGGTCGGCGCTGACGAGATAGACGCCGTCGGCATCCGCGCCCGAGCCCAAGCTGATCACCGGAACCGGCACCATTTCCCGGATTGTCCGTGTCAATTCGACCGGGACATGCTCCAGCATGATCGCGAAGGCGCCCGCGTCCACCATCGCGCGGGCCTCGTCGACGATCCGTTTTGCGGCGTCAGCCGTTCGACCCTTCAGGCCGAACCCGCTCTGCTCTGTCTTGCGCACCGATTGCAGGCCGAGATGTGCGTATACCGGAACGCCCGCCCCGGTAATGGCGGCAATGAACTCGGCGGTCTGCAGGTTCCCGTGGCATTGCACGCAATCTGCGCCGCCCTCGCTTACCAGCCAAGCCGCGGTGCGAACCGACTCCTCGCGTGAGGCGGCGTAGCTCATATAGGGCATGGTCGCGACGATCAGGGCGTATCGGGTGACCCGACTTACCGCCCGCGTCATGAACAGGAGCTCGTCCGCCCTTACCGTCGTCGCGGCCTGGTGGCCGAACAGCGACATCGGACCGGAATTGCCGATCACGAAAATCTCGAAGCCGATGCTGTCCGCCCAGGCCGCCATGGGCGAATCGTATACGCCGAGCGCGACGATGGTATCGCCCCGCTCCTTCATCGTCAGCAGGCGCTCGATGCTGACCTTCTTCCGAGGTGCATCGGGCAAGGTTTCCTCCCCGATCAGGTCCTGCCACGGCCCGTTCCCCGGATAACCTTAGAGAATTAGAAGCCCGGCGTAACGCCCCGGGGGCTCAATTTCCCGTATTGCGCGTCTTCGTCACCTGGCCTCCGTTCCCGTCCAGCGCGGCGAGCATCGCCTCGGGGGTGGCGAACTTCCTGCGCGGCGCGCCGTCGGGGGCGGCTTCTTCCTCCAGCCGGTCGATGATCTGCCAGTCGGGGTAGGAGACCACGCGCAGGCCGCGCCCGGCGGCGATCCGGTCGAATTCGTCGGGCCCGTCCCTTTCCGCGCCGGAGAACTCGGCGATCATCCGGTCCACCACGTCGAGCGAATCGTTCTTGTTGGTGCCGATGGTGCCGACCGCGCCGCGCTTTACCCAGCCCGCGGCGTAGAGCCCGTCGCGCACCCGCCCGGCCTCGTGGACGACGATCCCCTTGCGGTCGTCGAACGGCACCGAATCGATGGCCTCGGCGCGCGAGCCGATGCAGGTGATGACCATGCCGCAGGGGATCTCGAAGGTCTCCCCGGTCGGCACCGCGCGGCCGTCCTCGACCCGGGTCTTCTCCATTCTCACGCCCTCGACCCGGTCGCCGCCGAGGATCTCCACCGGCGAGCAGAAGAAGCGGAAATGAACCCGCTTGCGTTTCCCGTCGCCGGAAACGTCGGCGAAGCTCCTGAGCGTCTCGACATTGCGGGTGCGCAGCCGCAGATCGCGGTCGCTCATGTGGGGCGCAACCACTTCCTCCGGCAGCTGCTCGAGATGGACGATGGGCTGCGCGTCTTCGAGCTGGCCCATCTCGCGCAGCTCGACATTGGTGAACACCGCCTCCACCGGCCCCCGCCGTCCGAACATGTAGATGTCCTCGATCGGCGAGGCCTCGATGGTATCCGCCGCGTAATCCGGAAGGTCGGTGACCGACATCTCCTTCCGGGTCTTGGCGAGCACCCGGGCGACGTCGACGGCGACATTGCCGACGCCGATCACCACCGCCGTCCCGATATCGAGGTCGGGGTCGAGGTCGATGAAGTCCGGATGGCAGTTGTACCAGCCGACGAAAGCGTTGGAGCCGAAGACGTTCGTCTTGTCCTCGCCGGCGATGCCGAGCCGGTTGTCGTGGGGCGCGCCGTAGGCGAGCACGACCGCGTCGTAGATCCGCTCGATCTCGCCGATTTCCACGTCGCGCCCGATCTCGACATTGCCGACGAAGCGCACGCCGCCCGACAGCATGGTCTTCTCGAAGGCGCGGGAGATCTTCTTGGTCGTCTGGTGGTCGGGCGCGACCCCGCCCCGGATCAGCCCGAACGGCGAGGGCAGGCGGTCGAAGACGTCGACGCGGCAGCCGGGGGACCGGTCGATCAGCCCCTGCGCGACATACATGCCGCCGGGACCCGACCCCACGACGGCAACGCTTCTCGGCATCGAGGATCCCCTCCCGGTTTCGGCCGGCGCCATGATAGCGAGCAGTCGAGGCCGGTAAAGACCCGCTCCCGGGATATCGGGGCCGTTCCGGCGCCGCCTCCAACGGCTCGTACCTTGACCGTCCGCACGCCGCTCATATACTTATAGTATATCCTACAATGGGTTCGGACCAATGCGCACCGTCTCGCTGATGACTGCCAACCAGGAGTTCTCCCGGCTGATCAGGGATGTCGAGCGCGGCGAAGACATCGTGATCACCCGGCGCGGCCGCCCGATCGCAAAGCTGGTGCCGCATAGCGCCGACAAGACGGCCGATCCGGACTGGGCCGCCGTCCACCGGAGAATGATGGAACGGCTGGACGAAGGCGCTTCGCTCGGCGGGCTCCGGGTCGAGCGAGATACCCTGTATGACCGTTAAGGGCCGCTTCTCGCTCGACACCAACATCCTCGTCTATGCCGTCGACCGCGATGCAGGCGAACGGCACCGACGAGCCAAGGACCTCATGGGGCGGGCAGCGCTGTGCGACTGCGTACTCGCGATGCAGGCGCTTGCCGAGTTCTTCCACGCGACGACGCGGAAGAGGCTGCTCCAACCCGATCGGGCAACCGCTTTCGTGCGAAGCTGGCTCGATGTTTTCCAGGTGACCTCGGCGGACGATTCGGCGCTCGTCGACGCGATGGGCGCGGTCGAGGAACACCGGATCTCCTTTTGGGACGCCATGCTCTGGGCGGCGGTACGGCAGGCCGGATGCTCGGCGATCCTCAGCGAGGACATGCAGCACGGCCGTCGCCTGGGCGGCGTCGAGTTCGTGAATCCCTTCGCCGCCGACGCCGCGGCGCGCCTCTCACCGCTGCTCGAAGCGTAGGACGGCCTTCGGCGGCCGCCTCAGCTGGGCGCCACCGTCCAGGTACGGCCGCGCCGCAGCATGGCGTTGAGGTCCGTCGGCGGCGTCTTTTCGACGGACTCCGCGATCTGCCGGTGAACCGCTGAGTCGTAGGTCTCCGCCGGATCGCAGTAGAGCACGCCGATCGCCACGGGATATTCCGGGTGTTCCATCGCGCCGAGAAGATTGGCGAGCACCCGGTTGGTCTCGTCATGGACCAGGATGTCGTCCTCGGCGACGCCGTTGTCCCCGACGGTCACGACTTCGAGGCTGAGGGAATTGCGGTCGAGCCTCAACCCCCTGTCGCCGTCCTTGCCGAAGATCAGCTTCTTGCCGTGCTCGACCTGGATCTGCGAATCGGCGGCCGCCGCCTTGTCGGTCCACCCCGAGAACGCGCCGTCGTTGTAGACGATGCAGTTCTGGATGATCTCCACGAAGGACGCGCCGCGATGGGCGTGCGCCCGCTTGAGAATCTCGGGCAGGTGCTTCTGGTTGGTGTCGACCGACCGCGCCACGAAGCGGGCGCCGGCGCCGAGCGCGAACACGGTCGCGTTGACCGGCGCATCGACCGAGCCCTGCGGGGTCGATGGCGAGCGCGTTCCGAGCCGCGAGGTGGGCGAGTACTGGCCCTTGGTGAGGCCGTAGATCTCGTTGTTGAACAGCAGCATCTGGATGTCGACGTTGCGCCTGATCGCGTGCAGCGTGTGGTTGCCGCCGATCGACAGGCAATCGCCGTCGCCCATCACCACCCAGATGTCGAGCTCGGGATTGGCGAGCTTGGTGCCCGTCGCGATCGCCGGCGCCCGGCCGTGGATCGTGTGGAACCCGTACGTCGCCATGTAGTAGGGGAAACGGGCCGCGCAGCCGATGCCGGAAATGAACACCAAATCCTCGGGCGCGAGCTTGAGATCGGCCATTGTCCGCTGCACCGATTTCACGATCGCGTAATCGCCGCAGCCGGGGCACCAGCGAACCTCCTGGTCCGACGCGTAATCGGCCGGCTTGAGCTGCTCGACGGGAGTCTGGACGTTCATGGCTGGCCCTCCATGCGCTCGCGGATCGCCGCTTCGAGATCGGAGACCTTGAAGGGCAGGCCGGAAATCTGGTTCAGACCCTCGGCGGGGACGAGGAACCGGTCGCGCAGTACGGTGATCAGCTGGCCGTTGTTCATCTCCGGGACCAGTATCTTCTCGTACCCCGCCAGCAGGTCGCCGAGATTGCGCGGCAGCGGCCAGATATGGCGGATGTGGATGTGCGCGACGTCGAGCCCCCCGGCGAGCGAGCGCTCCACCGCCTGGTTGATCGCACCGAACGTCGAGCCCCAGCCGACCACGGCGAGCCTTCCCTTCGACGGCCCTGAAGCCACCTCCTGCAGCGGGATGTCGTCGGCGATACCGTCCACCTTGGCCGCCCGCACCTTGGTCATGCGGTGGTGGTTCTCCGGGTCGTAGGAGATGTGACCGGTGTCGTAACTCTTCTCGATGCCCCCGATCCGGTGCATCAGGCCGGGCGTCCCGGGAACCGGCCAGTTTCGCGCCAGCGTCTTCCCGTCGCGCAGGAAGGGGTGGAAATCGTCGCTCGCGGTCGCGAAATCGACCTTGAATTCGGGGATTCCGTCGACGTCCGGGATTTCCCACGGCTCCGCCGCGTTGGCGAGGTAGCCGTCGGTCAGCAAAATCACCGGGGTCATGTAGGTGACGGCGATCCTGACCGCTTCGATCGCCGCGAAGAAGCAGTCGCCGGCGGTGCAGGACGCGACGACGGGAAGCGGCGAATCCGCGTTGCGGCCATAGACCGCCTGGTAAAGGTCCGATTGCTCCGTCTTGGTCGGGAGTCCGGTCGACGGGCCGCCGCGCTGGCTGTTGACGACCACCAGCGGCAGTTCGGCGGCGAAGGCCAGCGTGATCCCCTCGGTCTTCAGCGCGACGCCGGGACCCGAGCTCGACGTGACGCCGATGGAACCGGCGAAGGAGGCGCCGATCGCGGAGCACACCGCGGCGATCTCGTCCTCCGCCTGGAAGGTGGTCACGCCGTACTGCTTGAGGTTCGAGAGCGTGTGGAGCAGCGCCGACGCAGGGGTAATCGGGTACGAGCCGAAGAACAGTTCCAGGCCCGCCTTCCGCGCGCCGGTCACGAGTCCCCAGGCGATCGCCTCGGTGCCGGTGACCGCGCGGTAGACGCCCGGCTGCACGTCCGCCTTGGGGACGATATAGGCCGGGATGCCGCTCGGCAGCTCCGCCGTCTCTCCGTAGGCGTGACCGGCATTGAGCGCGGCGACGTTGGCCTTGGCGATCGCCGGCGCGCGCTCGCCGAAGCGCTGGTTTATCCAGTCGACGGTCGGCTGCCGGTCGCGGTCGTACATCCAGCACATCAGGCCGAGCGCCCACATATTCTTGCAGCGGACGGCTTCCTTGTTGGTGACCCCGATGTCCGCGACGGCGGCCAGCGTCATCTTCTGGATGTCGATCTCGATGGTGACGTAATTGTCGAGCGTTCCGTCCTCGAGCGGGTTCGCGCCGAAGCCCGCCTTGGCGATGTTACGGTCGGTGAAGGCATCGGTGTTGAGCACGATGGTGCCGCCTTTGGGCACGTCGCGCAGATGCACCTTGAGCGCCGCCGGGTTCATCGCCACCAGAACGTCCGGCGCATCGCCCGGCGTCATGATGTCGTAGGACGCGAAGTTGATCTGGAACGCGGACACGCCGTAGGTGGTGCCCACCGGCGCCCTGATCTCGGCCGGGAAATCCGGGAACGTCGCAAGGTCGTTCCCCATCAGAGCCGTCGACTGGGTGAACTGGGTCCCCGTCAACTGCATCCCGTCGCCCGAATCGCCCGCGAAGCGGATGACCACGGCATCGACGGACTTGCGCTGCAATTCTCCGTCCGGCCGCGACTCGGCTAGCTTCGTCGCCATTGGCTCACCCGTATGTGCTCGTTGGTGGGGTGGTGACTGCCGCAGGGAGTAATCGACCCCGTAAGGCTCAAAGTCAAGTAATGCTCCGCACGTTCCCGCCCGTCGCCCGGAGCCGGGCCCAAGTGTGGCGGTTCTCTTGACACGCGAAAGGCTAATGCACTTAAATTTGTTTGTACACGAACAATTTTCACGGGACAATCTCCCGGACCGCAATAGGGAAGATTTCCTTTCCCCGTAGACGTGGGGGCGTGCCCGGCAATGGCAAGCTATCTGAGGCCCAGGAATCTCGAATCGGCGCTTGCGGCGATGGCGGACGCGCCCCGCACCGTCGTTGCCGGCGGCACCGACTACTATCCCGCCCGCGTCGGCAGGCCGCTCGACGACGACGTCCTCGACGTGACCGGCATCGAATCGCTGCGGGAGATCGAGGATCTCGGCGACCGATACCGAATCGGCGCGCTCGTCACCTGGACCCAGACCATCGAGACGCCCCTGCCGCCGATGTTCGACGGACTCAAGCGGGCCGCCCGGGAAGTCGGCGGCGTTCAGGTGCAGAACTCGGGCACCGTGGTGGGAAACGTATGCAATGCCTCGCCCGCCGCCGACGGCGTGCCCAACCTGCTTGCCCTCGATGCCGAGATCGAGCTCGCCTCCTGCGATGCCACCCGTTCCGTCCCCATCGGGAAATTCATCACCGGCAATCGGGAAACCGTTCGGGCCAAGGACGAGGTCGTCACCGCGATCTCGATTCCCAAGCCGGCCGAGGGAACGACGAGCAGCTTCCTGAAGCTCGGCGCCCGGCATTACCTGGTCATATCGATCGTGATGACCGCCGGTGTGCTGGAACCCGCGCCCGGCGGCACGGTCGCCTCGATGCGACTCGCCGTCGGGTCGTGCTCGGCGGTGGCCCAGCGCCTTTACGCGCTTGAGGAGGCGTTGCGCGGCCGGCCCGTCGACGCCCGGCTGCAGGAGGCCGTGACGGAAGATCACCTCGCCGCGCTGTCGCCGATCGACGACGTTCGCGGCAGCGGGGAGTACCGGATGGACGCGGCGCTCACCCTGGTGCGCCGGACGCTGGCTGAGCTCGGGAGCGCATGATGGCCACGCAATCGACCGTTTCCTTCACCCTCAACGGCAGCCCGGCCGAGATCCGCACCGACCCGATCCGCCGGCTCTCCCACGTGTTGCGCGAGGAACTCTCGCTGACCGGCACCAAGGTCGGCTGCGACGCCGGCGATTGCGGCGCCTGCACGGTGCTGCTCGACGGCCGACAGGTCTGCTCCTGCATGACGCCGGTGGCCCAGGTCGAGGGGCGCGAGGTGCTGACCGTCGAGGGCTTGGAAGCGGCGGGCGGCCGCCTCGCCACGCTTCAGGATGCCTTCCACATGCACGGCGCCGCCCAGTGCGGCATCTGTACGCCAGGGATGCTGATGGCCGCGGCCGACCTGCTCGGACGGCAGGAGACACCCGACGACGCGGCGATCGAGGACGCGCTGGGCGGCGTGCTGTGCCGCTGCACCGGCTACAAGAACATCCTCTCGGCCGTGCGCCACGCGATCGAGCCCAACGGCATCGAGCTCGACGACCCCGGCCCGGGCGAGGCGGTCGGCGCCCGGGTGCCCAAGATCGACGGACGGTGCAAGGTCGACGGCACCGAGATATTCGGCGCCGACGGCGCGCCGGCCGATGCGCTGTGGATGCGCGCCGTCCGCTCGCCGCACTGGAGCGCGGCCTTCACTGTCGGCGATCTAAAGCCTTTGTTCGATGCGCATCCCGGCCTCGTCAGGGTCGTCGGGCCGGCGGACGTGCCCGCGCTCAACGCCTTCGGCGTCTATCCGCATATCAAGGACCAGCCGGTTTTCGCCGACGGCGAGGTCAAGTACCGCGGCGAGCCCGTGCTGGCGCTGGTCGGCGAATACGAGGCGGTCTACGGGATCCGCGACGAGGAGGTACCGATCCGCTACGAGGTCCGCCCGCATGTGCACGGGATCGAGGACGCGATGGCGGCCGGGGCGCCCATCGTCCACGCCGGCAGCGAAGACAACGTGATGGGGCGCGGCTTCGTGAAGAAGGGCGACGCCGAGGCGGCGCTGGCCGCGTCGGACGTCGTCGTCGAGGGCAGCTTCGAGACCGCTTTCGTCGAGCACGCCTATATCGAGCCCGAGGCCGGCTGGGCGCGCCGTGTCGGCGACCGGCTGGAGATCGCGGCCACCACCCAGGCGCCGCACATGGACCGCGACGAGATCGCCAACGTGCTGGGCCTTCCCGTCGATGCGGTCCACGTGCTCCCCTGCGCCTGCGGCGGCGGGTTCGGCGGCAAGATCGACGGCATGCTCCAGGTGCTGTTGGCGGTCGTGGCGTGGAACCTCGACCGGCCGGTCCGCACCGTCTTCAGCAGGATCGAGTCGATGGCGTCGACGACCAAGCGCCACCCGTCGAGGACGTCCGCCACCTACGGCTGCACCAAGGACGGCAAGCTCACCGCCTACAGGTTCCACGGCGACTTCAACACCGGCGCCTATGTCTCGTTCGGCCTCACGGTCAAGGACCGCGTGCCGGTGCACGCGACCGGCCCTTACCACGTCCCCAACGTGCTCGCGACCTCGGCTGGCATCTACACCCACGAGCCGCCGGCGGGCGCGTTCCGCGGCTTCGGCGTGCCGCAATCGGCGCTGCTGCACGACATGCTGATGGACATGATGGCGGAGCGGTGCGGTATCGACCCGCTCGAATTCCGTCATATCAACGCGATCCGCGTGGGCGACGCGACAGCGACCGGCCAGGTGCTCAAGGCGAGCGCCGGCTTGGCCGCCTGCCTGGAAGGGCTCCAGCCGCATTGGCGGAAGGCCCGCGCGGAGGCCGAGGCGTTCAACGCGCGCGCATCGGGCGTTCTGAGACGCGGCGTCGGCGTCGGGTGCATGTGGTACGGCTGCGGCAACACCTCCATGCCCAACCCGTCGACCCTGCACATGGGGTTGTCGCGCGAGGGGGTGGTCACGCTCTATTCCGGCGCCCAGGATATCGGCCAGGGCATCAACACGACCGCGATGCAATGCGCCGCCGACGGGCTCGGGATCGAAATGTCCCGGATCGACCTCGTCTGGGGCGACACAGACCTCACGGCGGACGCCGGCAAGACCTCGGCCTCGCGCCAGGCCTATATCTCCGGCAACGCGGCGAAATTCGCCGGCGAGGATCTCAGGCGTCAGATCCTCCGCCTCGCCAATGTCGGCGACGACGCGGAGATCGAATTCGGGAAGGGGAGCCTGGTCGTCCGCGACGGCGAGGCGGTGCGCGAGGTCGATCTCCGGGCGCTCCCTCTCACCCGCGACAGCGATGTGCTGGTGGGCGAGGGGACCTTCGATCCGCCGACCGAGCCGTCCGACGAGTTCGGCCAGGGAACCCCCTACGCCACCTACGCCTTCGCCGCCCACATGGCGGAGGTCGAGGTCGACGTGGCGCTCGGCACCGTCAAGGTCCGCCGCATGGTCGCCGCCCACGATGTCGGCAGGTCGCTCAACCCGCAGCAGGTCGAGGGGCAGATCGACGGCGGCGTCGCTCAGGGGCTCGGCCTCGCGCTGATGGAGGAGTACGTCCCCGGCCGGACCGAGAACCTGCACGACTACCTGATACCCACCGTCGGCGACATGCCGGAAATCGACTATGTCGTCGTCGAGGACCCCGAGCCGACCGGTCCGTGGGGCGCCAAGGGGATCGGCGAGCCCACCCTGATTCCGACGCCGCCCGCGATCTTCGGCGCGATCTACCACGCGACCGGGGTGCGGCTCACCCGCGCGCCGGCGACGCCGGACCGGGTGCGCGCGGCGATCCTCGCCCATAACGGCGCGGCGAAAGGCTGATTCCATGACCGACGGCATCATCACCTGCGACGCCTGCCCGGTGCTGTGCCGGATCCGCCCCGGCAAGACCGGCGCCTGCGACCGCTACGGCAATTTCGACGGCGTTCTCACCCGCATCGATCCGCTCCTGGTCACGCAGAAGGTGGTGGACGAAGCTGGCAAGCTGGTCCCCTTCCTCGAAGCGTCGGAGAGCTGGGACGGCTCCCTGGTGAACCGCGAGGCGCCGGTCTTCGTGACCGGGATCGGCGCCACCACCACCTATCCCGACTACAAGCCCGCGCCCTTCATCGTCTCCTCCGAGCATGAGGGGGTCGACATGGTGACCGTCGTCTCCGAAGGCGTCTTCAGCTATTGCGGCGTCAAGGTGAAGATCGACACCGACCGCTATATCGGCCCCGAACCGGCCGCGGTCCGGGTCGACGGCGAGCAGATCGGCCATGTGACGACGGCGGAATACGGATCGCAGATGCTCGCCATCGGCGGCGTGCGGCACCTCACCGGCGGTTCCAAGAAGGAGGGCAACGTCACCTGTGCGGCGATGCTCTCGCTCTGCAACAAGGAGCCGGTCGAGATGAAGATCGACGGCGGCGCCGCGCTCACCGTCCAGGCCGGCCGGCCCCCGGTCATCGACGGTGTGCAGGAGGAACGCATGCGGGTCGGCTGCGGCTCCGCCGCCATCGGCATCTTCGCGCCGCAATGGCACGGTCTCGTCGACGAGGTGATCGTGGTCGACGACCACATCACCGGCGTGCTCACCGAGCACCAGTCGGGCAAGTTTCTCGACATGCCGGCGGCGGGCATCCGGGTGCGCGGGCGCCGCTCGACGCCCGGGCGCTACTTTCAGGTCGCCGACCACGGCAGCGGCTGGGGCGGCACCGACATCACCGACCCGCTGGACATCATCGAGCGGATCGACGGCAAGACGGCATGGCCCGGCCTCAAGCTGCTGATGGTTTCGACCACCGGGGAGGACGCGGCCTATTTCGTGCTCGACGGCGATCTCAGGCCGGCGCAGGACGAAATGCCGTCCGACCTCCAGGTCGTGGTCGACCGGATCGGCGAGAACTGCGAACCCGCGCTTTCCAGCGTGCTCTTCATGGGCGGCGCGGGGGGCTCGCTGCGCGCCGGCGTCACGGTCAACCCGGTGAGGCTGACGCGCTCGGTCAAGCGCCACGCCACGCGCGTCACCTGCGGCGGCGCGCCGGTCTATGTCTGGCCGGGCGGCGGGATCACGCTGATGGTCGACGTCACCGTCATGCCGGACAACGCGTTCGGCTATGTGCCGACCCCCGCCCTCGTCGCTCCCATCGAATTCACCATGCCGAAGCAGGAGTTCCTCGATTTCGGCGGCTACGGCGACGAGATCGTGGCGCTGGAACGGGCGATGCAGCGCGGTCCCGTGCGATCCGAACCGCAGCGCCCCGACAATCCGTGGCCGATGGAAGAGCAGGACGTTCTCGAGCAGGCCTGATATCCGCCTGCTGCCCGACGGGCGGCGGCTCCACCTGCAGCACGGCCCGATCGACCTGGTCGTCGGGGCCGCCGGACCGGACGCCGAGATCGAAGCCGCCTATCGTCAGATCGCGGCGGCGTTCCAGGACGTGCTGCAACGCCTGGTCGACGAGCTCCGACTGCTCAGAACGCCCGTCGGTGGGTCCCGCCCCGAACCGGAAGGCCCGGTTGCGCGCCGCATGGTCGCGGCCGTCTGGCCGCACCGAGGGACATTCGTCACACCGATGGCGGCCGTCGCCGGCGCGGTGGCAGACGAGATGCTGGCGGCGCTCACCGCCGCTCGCTCGCTGGAGACCGCCTACGTCAACAACGGCGGCGATATCGCCGTCCATCTTGCGCCCGGGGCGGCGCTCGACCTCGGCGTGGTCGCGCGGCTCGACAGCCCCGCCATCGATGCGACGGCACGGCTGACCCACGACATGCTGGTGCGCGGGATCGCGACCAGCGGCTGGCGCGGGCGCAGCCGGTCCTTCGGCATCGCGGATTCGGTGACCGTTCTGGCGCGCGATGCCGCGGCCGCCGATGCCGCGGCGACCCTGATCGCCAACGCGGTGACGGTCGAGGACCCCGCCATCGCCCGGCGCCCCGCATTCGAGCTCGACGACGATAGCGACCTCGGCGACCGTCCGGTCACCGTCGCCGTGGGACCGTTGCCGAAGGCGGCGGTGGCGGCGGCGCTCGACCGGGGCGCCCTTGCGGCGCGGTCGATGCGCGCCGCTGGACACATCGTGGCGGCAATGCTCGTATTGCGGCAACAGCGGCGCTTCGTCGGCGACGCCCGCGCGCTCGCCCGGCCGGAACCCTGAGGAGAGACAGATGGACGACGCGAGGACGGTTATCGAGACCACCGCCGAAGGCGATTTCGGACCGCTGGTGAAGGTGCGGAAGTTCGTCTTTCACGTCGAGGAGGTGCTGCACGAGTTCGGCCCGCCGGCCCGGACGCCGCAGCTCAAGGGCTATATCGCGGCGGTCGCCGCCAACCCTTATGCCGGGCGTTACGTCGACGACCTGATGCCGCTGATGGAGGCGCTCAAGCCCCTCGGCCTTGCCATGGCGCAACGCCTCATGGACGTGCTCGGCGGGGCCGACAGGATCGTCGCCTATGGCAAGTCCGCCGTGGTCGGCGAGAACGGCGAACTGGAGCACGCCGCCTTGTGGCACGAGCCCGGCGGCTACGGCATGCGGCAGCTGATGGAGAAATCGGCGGCCATCGTGCCCTCGACCAAGAAGGTCGGCGGTCCCGGGACCGCGGTCGACGTACCGATCGCCCATGCCCACGCGGCCTATGTGCGGAGCCATTTCGATTCGATCGAATGCGTCATTCCCGACGCGCCCCGGGCGAACGAGATCGTCTGGATCCAGTCGATGTCGACCGCGCCCCGGATCTACGACCGCGCCGGCGGCCTCAGCGACGCCGACGTCAAGGGCGAGGACGGGCTGCGCTGAAGCCGGGTTCCGCCCTTCGATAGGCGCTTACAAAGACTAGTTGACGAGCGGGAGGTCAACGACACCTTCACCGTCAT
>JAPPIT010000217.1 GCA_028820505.1 Defluviicoccus sp. | reverse complement strand
AGGACGCGAAATAATCCGGCAAATCCGACCTCAGACAATCTGCGAAACAACAGACCCGGGCGGAGACGACCCCGATCTCGCGCAGCTTGGCGCGGCAGAGACGCACCTGGTCGTCGATGGATCGCGGGTCCTGGAGATGGCTGGAGAACCGCGCGTAGATGGCTGCGCGGACGGGGCCGGGCGGGGTGCTGGTCATGCGTCACCTGGAGCTCGGTAAAGTGGAATCGCGGCGGCCGCTCCGGTTGCCGGGGCAAGGCGAAGCACCGCAGCGGCTGGACCGAAAGGGTTCGATCGGAAGAGGGCGAACCCCGACTCCGGCCGGTGCGCAGGCTTGGCCCCGTCGGGTGGGAGCGAGGGGAGCTCTGCGTTGCCGATGGGAGGCGGAGGGAATGAAGAGGCGGAAGGGGCAGCCGGGGTCCGCTACGCGCTACAGGCGCCTGAAACCTCCCGTGGCGGCGGCCAGGATCGCGATGCGAAGCGAGAGGCGGGCGCCGCCGAGGGAGAACGGCCATTCCATGGACGAGGGCAGAAAGTCGTGCTTGCTGCTGCCCCGCTCCGTCGTGCTGGCGTCGTCGCCCCCTTGCGCGGGTTCGGATCGCTCGTCGAGATCCTCCTCGGCGTCCTGGGTCGGCTGTGCGTCCGGTGCGCCCGTCGGTGCCAGAAAGCCGGTCAGGTACCAGCGGGATGGCGAATGTGGCAGGCGTTCATGCTGAAGATTGCCGTCTCGGGGGTCCGGCCGATCAGGTTCAGCCGCAAAGCATCGATCAGGCGGTCGCCGACCTAAGCACTCGCGTTCAAGGGCGTGTTCGCTGCGCCTGTCAATTCTCCTGCCTCACCGGTACCGTTCTAACGATACTGCAACGTACCCGGAAACATCGGGGATGTTGATCGGGCCCGACCGTGCAAGGGGGTGAGCGTCGACAATTCGCGCCGCGGGAGGTCAGCGCCCCGCCCGCCGGGCCGCCTCGTCGACCCAGGCGCCAAGATCGTTCGCCCAATTGAACCCGGCGTCTGCCGGTTCCCAGCTATGGGTCTCAAAGCGATCGCTGGCCTTATCAGGAAATAGCTGCTCGAACGAGTTTCTTGGCGGCATGCTGTGGTCCTCCAGCGGATTGTGTGGCAGGAAAAGCATATCGAGAACTGCGTCCCGCTCGGCGTTCGGCATGTGCAGCTTGTGGATGTAGATGCCCACAAGGCCCATGCCGTTTGCGATGGACTCCGCGATCTCGAAGTTGACCCATTTGCTTCGATGGGTGTCAGCGCCGATCAGAACGCAAGTGACCGAGCAGCCGTGCATCTGCTTTCGGATCCACCGTTCGATGGCGGCGTCTCCGGTTCGCTTGACTTGCTCGTACTGCGCCTTGTCCCGAAAGCCCGAGCGTTGCTCGCCTATGAACGCGCCGGAGTTGCGGACCTGGTTGACGCGCCACACATCGTCGTAGTCGAAGCTGAAGAAAACGACTCTGGCCATCGCTCTGCCCTACCCGTTTCCGGAAATCGAAGCTTGGGGTGCCCGCAGCACGGCTGCGGGGTCCGGTTCGCCGCCAACGACGGACACGGCGACCAGGACGAATACGAGCAAGGCTCCGTAGAACAACGCCAGGGTGCCGGAGAACGATGTCCCAAGCCAGCTTTGCCGCAACGGTCCTTTGTATGTGCGGACATCCATCGAGAAATCGATGTTCTCGGCAGGCTGGGTGCGGACGTTGTCGTAGTGGGCTCGAAAGAGACGTTGCTGCCAGAGGAAGTAGCCGTCGAGACCCCAGAAGGCGGCGATGGGGAGGAGAGCGATGTAGCCAGCGTCGAAGGCGTTCTGGCGGGCCAAGAGGACGAACACGGCGGCGACCAGGACCACGGTCCAGCCCTTCATTCGGAAGGAATCGGCGGCGAGGCGATTGATGACGCCCTGAATGAGTTCAAGGTGCTTGAGCTTGCTTTCCATCGGTGGGGCTCACGAGCAAGTGGATGGGTCAGGCCTGCGTTCGCGTTGCTCGCATGATCTGGGCATCGATGGCAAAGCGCACACCGCTTGCGGGCCCGACTTTATGCGCCTCGTCCAGAATCAGCAGCGTTTGTGGCGCGAACTCTCCAGGCCAGTCGCACAAACCCGAGGCGTAGACCTCGTCGACAAGCAGACGGTGTCCGGCTCGAGATCGAGGACGGTGAAGCTCGTTATCGGAGTCTCGAAGCCGAAGCTCCAGTCCCCGCTTCCCGCCTCCCTGATGCGAACCACGAAGGTAAGACCGGGCTTCCAGCCGGCTTCGGTCGTCTTGCCGTCCTCAAGGGGCAGCGTGACGAACCAGGTACCGTCCTCCCATTTGATATCCGGGGAATTCGCTCGGGACATGCCCGCCTCCAACGGATAGGCCCTCCGACATGCCCTGCGAACGGCACTGCGTATCACCCATGGTGCCGCCGGGTGCGACCCGAGGCCGTTCTTCTGTCCCGGCGGGGGGTTCACTCCACCTTCGACGGACCCTGCCGCACGAGCTTCGTTCCGAAGCCCCTCCCCTTGACGATGGCGTCGTCGCCGAACCTGGTCCGCACCGCGTCGAGCGCCTCGTCGACCCCGTCTTCGTCACGGGCGATACCGCCGAACAGGTCGCCCTGAGCCGCCGTCGCGGCCTCGACAAGGTCGTGGGCGCCGATCCCGATCAGGCGGAAGGCGCGGCCATCGGCCTCGCGGGCAAGCAGCGGTTCGGCCGCCCGGAACATCTCCTCCGCCGACTGGGTGGCGGTGTTGAGGCGCCGCCCGCGAGTGAGAATGCGGAAATCCGCCGTCTTCAGCTTCAGCGTGACGCCCCCGCCCGCAATGCCCGCCTTCTTCATGCGGCTCGCCACCGTCTCGGCGAGCTGCCACAGTATCGGACGCAGCGCCTCGGCCTCGGACACGTCCTCGTCGAGCGTGATCTCCGACGACATGCTCTTGGCCTCCCGGTCGGGATCCACCGGCCGGTCGTCCTCGCCGCGGGAGCAGAGATGGAGCCGCCTGCCGATCTTGCCGTACCGCGCCACGAGCTCGTCCTCCTCGAGCTGCGCGAGATCGCCGATCCGCGCGATCCCGTCCCGCGCGAGGCGCCCCTGCATCGCCTCGCCGACGCCCCACAGCAGGCGCACGGGCTTGTCCGAGAGAAAGGACCGCGCCTCGGCCCGGCCGAGCACGGCGAAGCCGCGCGGCTTGTCGAGATCGGAGGCGATCTTGGCCAGGAACTTGTTGTAGCTGAGACCGATCGAAACGGTGATGGAGAGCGCGTCCTCCACCCGGCGCGCGAGCCGCGCCAGGGTCGTGGCGGGGCTGCCCCGGTGCAGCGACTCCGTGCCCGAGAGGTCCATGAAGGCCTCGTCGATCGACAGCGGCTCGACCAGCGGCGTGAGCTCCCGCATCATCGCCCGGACCTCGCGCCCGATGGCGGCGTATTTCTTCATGTCCGGCTTGACCACAACCGCGTCGGGGCAGGCCTTCAGCGCCCTGAACATGGGCATCGCCGAGCGCACCCCGTAGGTGCGAGCGACATAGCAGCAGGCGGCGACGACGCCGCGGTGACGGCCGCCGACGATCACCGGGGCGTCGCGCAGCTCCGGGCGGTCGCGCTTCTCTATGGCGGCATAGAAGGCGTCGCAGTCGAGATGGGCGATGGCGAGGTCGTGAAGCTCCGGGTGGCTTAGCACGCGGGCCGAGCCGCAGGCCGGGCAGGCCTCGGCACCAGTGGGCGGCCGGCGGCCGCAATCGCGGCACAGGGTTTGCACCGATCCACCATAGGACACGCCGCCTTCCCCGTCTCATCCTGATTGTCGCGGAAGACTCGGGAGGGACGACCCCATGCCCCAATCGGGAACTATTGGATCACAGAAAATGAGAACTTTTCGGTCCCAATTGACACTTCCGACTTGCCGTTGTCGGACGGTCTGCGACCTGGTGGGCGGTCCGGGCCATCGTCCGCGCGGCTCGATTTGCTGTACGCCCGGGCATGTACACGGATAATCGCCTGCTTGACGAAACGGAGAAGCCATGGACCTGCATGTCGAAGTAAGCGTTCCGCCAGACCGTGGAGATGGTTATCCGCTCAATGGCACGCTCATCT
>JAPPIT010000025.1 GCA_028820505.1 Defluviicoccus sp. | reverse complement strand
CCCCCCCCCCCCCCCCCCCCCCCCCCCCCCCCCCCCCCCCCCGCCCCCCCCCACCCCCCCCCCCCCCCCACGACCGGGAGGGAAAGGAGTGCTGAAGAAGGCCCGCCCCGCCCGACATCGTCCCCGCCCATGGGCGCAAAGCCCGCGCCGAAAATCCGAACCGGACAGCAGTGGACTTGATCCGGGCATGACGCGGTAGAGGAGAGGCCGGAATGCGCCGGCGGGTTGCTCTATAGTCATCCCGCAGGTTCCCGAGACGACCGTCCCCGCACTAACATTCCAACCGAGACAGTCCGCGGAGGCAGGCCGATGGAGACGGTCGGATGATCTATCCGATCAGCTGGGCGCATGCGGCGCCCTATCTCGGGGCGGCGTTCGCGCTTGCCTATCTGCTGGGGTCGATCCCCTTCGGGCTGATCCTCACCCGGCTCGCGGGGCACGGCGATATTCGCGAGATCGGGTCGGGCAATATCGGCGCGACCAACGTGCTCCGGACGGGCTCGAAGCCGCTTGCCGCGCTGACCCTCCTGCTCGACGGGGGCAAGGGCGCGGCCGCGGTCCTGATCGCGGCGCACTGGGGCCCGGACATCGCGATCGTGGCGGCGCTGGGCGCGCTGGTGGGACACCTGTTTCCGGTCTGGCTCCGCTTCAGGGGTGGAAAGGGCGTGGCGACCGGGCTCGGCATTCTGCTCGGCCTCTCCTGGCCGGCCGGCGCGCTGGCCTGCGTCACCTGGCTGGCGGTCGCGGGTCTCGCGCGCTACTCGTCGCTCTCCGCGCTGGTCTCGTTCGCGCTCGCTCCGGTCTGGCTCTGGCAGTTCGCCGATCCGCAGAAGATGGAGTTCTCCCTCCTGATGGCCGTGCTGGTCTGGCTGCGCCATACGGGAAACATCCGCCGTCTGCTGACCGGAACCGAGCCCCGCATCGGGGGCGGGCGCGAATGACCGGACATGCCGACCGGCTCGCGCGGCTGAGGCTCGCGCGCAGCGAGGGCGTGGGACCCCGCACCTGGCTGCAGCTGATGGCGCATTTCGGGACCGCCGCCGAGGCGCTGGAAGGACTGCCCGAAATGTCGGCGCGCGGCGGGCGGCGGCGTCCGCTCAAGCCCTGCCCGGAGCGGGACGCCGAGGCCGAGCTCGCCGCGCTCGAAGGGCTCGGCGGAAAAATGGTTCTTCTCGGCGGTCCGGACTATCCGGCGGCGCTCGCCGCGATCCCCGATCCGCCGCCGGCGCTCTCGGTGCTGGGCGACGCCGCGCGGCTGGCGGGACCGGCGGTCGGCATGGTGGGGATGCGGAACGGCTCGGCGGCGGGGCGCAAGTTCGCGCGCATGCTCGCCGGCGACCTCGGCGCCGCCGGCGTCGTCGTCGTCTCGGGCATGGCGCGGGGGATCGACGCCGCGGCGCACGAGGGCTCGCTCGCGACGGGCTCGGTGGCGGTGCTCGCGGGCGGCGTCGACATGCCCTACCCGCGCGAGAACGCGGGGCTCTACGACCGTCTGATCTCGCAAGGCGCCGTCGTCTCCGATCAGCCCCTCGGCACGGTGGCGACCGCGCGGCATTTCCCGCCGCGCAACAGGATCGTCTCGGGCCTTTCGCTCGGGGTGGCGGTGGTCGAGGCCAATCTCCGCTCGGGCTCGCTCATCACCGCCCGCCTCGCCAACGAGCAGGGCCGGATCGTCTTCGCGGTCCCGGGCTCGCCGCTCGATCCGCGCGCCGCCGGACCCAACGACCTGCTGCGCCAGGGGGCGGTGCTGGTGGAGAACGCGGAAGACGTGCTGGCGGCGATCGAGGGCATGGCGCGGCCGGCCGGCCAGGCGCCCGAAACCGCCGCGGAACCCGATATTCCGTCCTCCGACGAGGTGGACGACAGCACCCGGGGGATCGTGGCGGACCGACTCGGGCACGCTCCGCTCACGGTTGACGAACTGGTTCGCGAATGCCAATTGTCTGCCGCGTCGGTGCAGACCGTCCTGCTGGAACTGGAGTTGGCGGGCCGCGTCTCGCGCCAGCCGGGGAACCGCGTATCCCTGATAACGTGAGGAAAACGAGAGCCTTTTCCGCCTCCGGACGGTTCCGGCCGTCCCGGCAATCCGGTGAGTGAGCGCCCCGCCCGATGGATGTCGTCGTCGTCGAGTCGCCGACCAAGGCCAGGACAATCGGCAAATATGTCGGCGGCCGTTACGCCGTCGTGGCGAGCAACGGGCATGTCCGGGACCTGCCGGAAAAGGACGGCTCGGTTCTCCCAGACGACGGTTTCGCGATGCGCTGGCAGGTCATGGCCAGATCCCAGAAAAACCTCGCCTCGATCGTCAGGGCGGTCAAGGGCGCGAAGACCCTCTACCTCGCGACGGACCCCGACCGGGAGGGCGAGGCGATCTCCTGGCACGTCTGCGCGGTGCTGGCCGAGAAGGCGGCGCTCAAGGGCGTCGACGTCAAGCGGGTGGTGTTCCACGAGGTCACCGAGTCCGCCGTCAACGAGGCGTTGCGCAACCCGCGCGAACTCGACCAGGGGCTGATCGACGCCTATCTGGCGCGCCGCGCGCTGGACTATCTCGTCGGCTTCACGCTGTCGCCGGTGCTCTGGCACAAGCTGCCGGGCGCGCGGTCCGCCGGGCGGGTCCAGTCGGTCGCGCTCCGCCTGATCTGCGAGCGCGAGGCGGAGATCGAGATCTTCCGGCCGCGGGAATACTGGTCCATCGAGGCCGATTTCCGCACCGCGGGCGGCTCCGCGGTCGCCGCGCGTCTGACCCATCTGAACGGCGCCAAGCTCGACCGCCTGGAAATCGGCGACGGGGAAGCGGCCGCCGCCGCGGTCGCGGAGATCGAACGCCACGCATACGGCGTCTCGCAGATCGAGAAGAAGCAGGTCAGGCGCAACCCGCAGCCGCCCTTCACGACCTCGACATTGCAGCAGGAGGCGTCGCGCAAGCTGGGATTCGGCGCATCGAGGACCATGCGCGCGGCGCAGCGGCTCTACGAAGGCGTCGATCTGGGCGGCGAGACCATCGGGCTCGTCACCTACATGCGGACCGACAGCATCAATCTGGCCAACGAGGCGCGGCAGGCGATGCGCCGGCTGATCGAGAGCGAATACGGGCCGCGCTACGTGCCCGAGCGCCCGCACGCCTTCCGGTCCCGGGCCCGCAACGCGCAGGAGGCGCACGAGGCGATCCGCCCCACCGACGTCACCCGGCACCCGGCTTCGGTCGCCCGCGCGCTCGGGGCGGACGAGAGCCGGCTCTACGACCTGATCTGGAAGCGGGCGGTCGCGAGCCAGATGGACAGCGCCCTGCTGGAGCAGGTCGCCGTCGACATCGCCTCGGCGGACCGCTCCACGACGTTCCGGGCAACCGGGTCGGTGGTCCTGTTCGACGGTTTCCTGCGGCTCTACGAAGAAGGCCAGGACGACAAGTCGGCGAACGGGGAGGACCGTATCCTGCCGCCGCTTTCCGAGGGCGAGGCGCTGGAACGCACCGAGACCCGCCCCGAGCAGCATTTCACCAAGCCGCCCCCGCGCTATACCGAGGCAAGCCTCGTCCGGAGGCTGGAGGAGCTCGGCATCGGCCGGCCTTCGACCTACGCCAGGATCCTGAGCGTTCTTCAGGAACGGGATTATGTCAGGCTCGAAAGCCGGCGGTTCGTCCCGGAAGACCGGGGGCGTATCGTCACCGCGTTCCTCTCCGGCTTCTTCGACCGCTACGTCCAGTACGACTTCACCGCCGAGTTGGAGGAACAACTCGACGGGGTGGCGCGCGGCGAACGCGACTGGCGCGCGGTGCTGGAGCAGTTCTGGCGCGGGTTCTCGGCCGCGGTGGGCGGAACCAGGGACCTGAAGATCGGCGACGTCATCGACGCGCTCGACAAGGATCTCGGCCCGCATTTCTTCCCCGCCGACGGCGGCAACGGCCGCGACCCCAGGACCTGCCCGGCCTGCGCCGGCGGCCGGCTGGGGCTGAAGCTCAGCCGCCACGGCGCGTTCATCGGCTGTTCCAACTACCCGGAATGCGCCTTCACGCGGCCGCTCACGGTGGGCCCCGGCGACGCCGAAATTCCGGCCGGTCCCAGAGAGATGGGCGAGGACCCGGAAACCGGCGAGGCCGTGACGCTGCGCAAGGGACCTTACGGATTCTACGTGCAGGCCGGCGAAGCCAGGGGAAAGCAGAAACCGAAACGGTGTTCGCTGCCCAAATCGATGGACCCGGACGAGATCACCCTCGACCAAGCACTGGCGCTGCTGTCGCTGCCGCGCGATGTCGGCACCCATCCCGGGACCGGAAAGACGATCGCCGCGGGCCTCGGCCGGTACGGCCCGTACCTGCGCCACGACGGCCGGTACACTTCCCTCGGCCCGGACGAGGACCTGCTGACGATCGGTCTCAACCGGGCGGTC
The DNA here is from genome assembly GCA_028820505.1 of Defluviicoccus sp. Classification (GTDB taxonomy): domain Bacteria; phylum Pseudomonadota; class Alphaproteobacteria; order MPNO01; family MPNO01; genus MPNO01. The sequence continues at coordinate 29,912 of JAPPIT010000025.1, read as the reverse complement.
ACGCTGATCGACGAAGCGCCGCAGCGGGGCCGGGCGAAGGCGTTGCGGTCGCTCGGCGACCATCCGCAGGACGGCAAGCCGGTCGAAATCCTTTCCGGCCGCTACGGCCCCTATGTCAAGCACGGGAGGTCCAACGCCTCGCTGCCCAAGGGCGCCGACGCGGACACGCTGACCATGGAGGGCGCGCTCGAGCTCCTGGCCGCGCGCGCGGCCAAGGGCGGCAAGTCTCGCTCCAGGGCGGCGCGCGGCAGGAAGAAGAAGGCCGACGCCGAGGCGACGCAGGCGTGAGCGGCCAACCGCGCCCTTGAGACGCAGGAAAAACGCGAACCGGACAAAGAAGCGACGGGACGGGCGACTGCCTCCGGTCGCCGTCCTGGAAGTGCTCGACGTCGACGAGGACGGCGTCGCCACGGCGCGGCCAGCCCCCGCGAGGGAGGACGGACCCCCGCCGCGCATCCAGGTGCTGCCCGACAACCGCGCGGGTGCGGCCATCGCGCCCGGCGACCGCATTCTCGCGCGGATCGAGAGGCTGGGGCCCGACACCTACGAAGCGCGCACGATGCGCCGCCTTCCCCGGGAAACGGACAGGAGCGTCGTGGGGATCTACCGGCGCGTCGCCGGCGGCGGCCGGCTGGACCCGACCGACCGGCGGGTCAGGACCGCGTACGCGATCGCCAAGAGCGACTCGATGAGCGCAAGGCCCGGCGAGCTGGTGCGCGCGGAGACCCGCCCCGGACGGCGGCTCGGCCTGCCCCAGGCGCGCGTGATCGAGAGGCTCGGCCGCGGCTCCCCCGTCGCGACCGCGAGCCTGATCGCGATCGCCGAGCACGACATTCCCGACCGCTTCGCCGACGCGGCGACGGCGGAGGCGGAAGCCGCCGTCGCGGCGCTTCTCGGAGAACGCGAGGATTTGCGCGGCATCCCGCTGGTGACCATCGACGACGAGAGCGCGCGGGATTTCGACGACGCGGTTTGGGCGGAGACCGGACCTGACGGCGGCTTCCGCCTGATCGTCGCCATCGCCGACGTTGCCTGGTACGTCCGCCCCGGCTCCGCCCTCGACGACGCGGCGCGCGAGCGCGGGAACTCGGTCTACTTCCCCGACCGCGTCGTGCCGATGCTGCCGGAGACCCTGTCGAACGGCTGGTGCTCTCTCAAGCCGGGCGAGGACCGCCCCTGTCTCGCCGTGCACCTGCGGTTCGATGCGGAGGGCCGCAAGCGCGAACACCGCTTCGTCCGCGGGCTCATGCGCTCGGCCGCGCGGCTGACCTACACCGAGCTACAGGCCGCGATCGAGGGCAAGCGGGGTCCGGATACGGGGAAGGCCCCGGTCGAAGCCCTTCACCGCGCGTTCCTGGTCCTGAACGACGCGCGCCGCGCCCGGGGAACGCTCGACCTGGAGATCCCCGAGCGCCGGGTCAGGCTGGCCGGCGACGGCTCGATCGCCGGGATCGAACGCCGCCGCACGCTGGACGCCCACCGGCTGATCGAGGAGTTCATGATCGCCGCCAACGTCGCGGCGGCGGAGACCCTCGAAGAGAAGCGCGCGCTCTGCGTCTACCGGGTTCACGACAGCCCGGACCCGAAGAAGATCGAAGCCCTTCGGGAGATGCTGGGGAGTCTGGGGCTCAACCTCCCCCGCGGCGGCGCCTTGCGGGCCATTCATTTCTCGCGGCTGCTCGACCGGGTTGCCGACACGCCCGAGGCGGAGCTGGTGGGCGAGGCGATCCTGAGGACGCAGGCGCAAGCGGTATACAGCACCGCGAACATCGGCCATTTCGGGCTGGCGCTCGGGCGGTACGCACACTTCACCTCGCCGATCCGCCGCTATGCGGACCTCATGGTGCACCGCTCCCTGATTGCCGCCTGCGGTCTCGGCGAGGGCGGGTCCGAGGGCGGCGGAAAGGAACGGGCGGAGGCGGTGGCCGAGCACATCTCCGGCACCGAGCGGCGCGCCGCCGCCGCCGAGCGCGACGCGATGGACCGGTTATGCTCGATCTTTCTGGCCGACCGGACGGGCGGGGAATTCGCGGCGACGATCGCCGGCATCACGCGCGCCGGCCTGTTCGTCAGGCTGGACGAGACCGGCGCCAGCGCGCTGGTGCCCCTGTCGACCGTCCGGGCCGAACCCCTTCGCGTCGATCCGCACGGCGTCCGGCTGACCGACCGGCGGGGCAGGTCCGTCGCCCGGCTGGGCGATGCGCTGCGGGTGAGGCTGGACGAGGTCCATACGAGAACCGGTTCGCTCGTCTGCTCCATCGTATCGGTCGACACGCCCGCCGCTATCGGGAGAAAACGCCCGCCCGGCGGGGCGACGTCATTCTGATCCGGCAGCGGCCGAACGTTCGTCAGGAACCGCCGGCGCGTATCCCTGCCAACAGGGAGACACGGCGATCGAACTTGGCAAGCTGACGGCCGACCATGCGGTCGGCGAAGACGCGGTGGCAACGCGCGAGCCATTGGTATCTGCGATGCACCCACCCTTCCACGATGACCAGCTTCCATTCGTCCTCGTCCAAACGCATCGCGACGACATTGTGCGGCCCGGTGTCGCGGGTCACCAGGCGCTGGGCTTTCAGCCACTGCTTCAACCCGTCGATCGCCGCAACGAGAGAGGGGGACAAGCCTTGCTCCGAAATGACCGTCGTCAGATTCCGCGAAATCCGGCCGTCCGCGTCGCGGCATAACTCCGAAACGATGCCGACGCCCAGATCTGTATCGACAACGCCCTCTATGACGGGAATCCTCTCGAGGAGCGTCGCCGGCCCGCGATCCCGGAGCGAGGCGTAGTCTTCGAGCTCCCGTCGCTGGAGCGCGAGACAGCGCCCGTCGTCGGACCGCGCGGGGACCTTGACGCACAGATCGGGGTTTTCGGGGTGAACGTAGCAACGCCGATGCCCGCCCGTGGCGAAGGGTTCGAGCCCGGCGAGAGACAGCCGGGGAGCGAAGAAAGGAAACGACTCGTCACGCATGCGTCGGCCGATGATCTTCCCCCGGGACCGCTCCGATCCGAAGGTTAATGCATCGCCGGTTCGTCGGCCAAGCGGCGGCGGCCGAATGGCCCCACCCGGCCCGAGAGAGACATAAACGCCCCAGCCTTGACATCGCCAACCCGCCCCCTATCTTCCGCGGCGGATCGACAGGGTTCCGGAGACCGGCGCGATGGCGAAACCGACCACGACACTGATCAAGCTCGTGAGCACGGCGGATACCGGCTACTACTACGTCGCCAAGAAGAACACGCGGACGACGACCGGCAAGCTCGAGTTCCGGAAATACGATCCGGTCGCGCGCAAGCACGTCCTGTTCAAGGAAGCGAAGATCAAGTAGGGGCGGAGCCGCCCGCGGGCGGAGCGACCACACGGATCGACAGTTCGCGCAGCCGGTCTTCCGTAACCGGGGCCGGGGATCCCATCATCAGGTCCTGGGCCTGCTGGTTCATCGGAAACAGCGTGATCTCGCGAATGTTGGGCTCGTCGGCGAGCAGCATCACGATACGGTCGATGCCCGGCGCCGACCCGCCGTGCGGCGGCGCGCCGAACCTGAGCCCGTTCAGCATCCCGCCGAAGCGCGCCTCCACCTCTTCCCTGCCGTAGCCCGCGATCTCGAAGGCCTTGCACATGATGTCGGGCCGGTGGTTCCTGATCGCGCCGCTCGACAGCTCCACCCCGTTGCAGACGATGTCGTACTGGTAGGCGAGGATCGAGAGCGGGTCCTGCGTCTCCAGCGCTTCGAGCCCGCCCTGCGGCATCGAGAAGGGGTTGTGCGAGAACGCGATCGCGCCGGTTCGCTCGTCGCGCTCGTACATCGGGAAGTCGACGATCCAGCAGAACAGGAACCGGTCCCGGTCGACGAGGTCCAGCTCCTCTCCGATCCGCGTGCGGGCAAGGCCGGCGAAGCGCGCCGCGCGGTCCTCCTCGCCGCAGCTGAAGAAGACGGCGTCGCCGTCCCCCGCGCCGGTCGCCTCGCGGAGCGCCTCCATGCGCGAGGCATCGAGAAACCGTGCTATGGGCCCCTTCGCCTCGCCGTCCTCGAAGACGATGTAGCCGAGCCCGCCGGCGCCCTCGTCCCGCGCCCAGTCGTTGAGCCTGTCGAAGAAGCTGCGCGGCTGCGCCGCCGCCGCGGGGGCCGGGATCGCGCGTACCACCGCACCCGTTTCGATCTGCCGCGCGAAGATCTTGAACTCTGTGCCGCGCCAGATTTCGGTCGCCTCGGCGATCCTGAGCGGGTTGCGCAGGTCGGGCTTGTCGCTGCCATAGGCGAGCATCGCCTCCGCGTACGGTATCCGCGGAAAAGGCGCGGGCGATACCGGACGGCCGCCGGAAAACTCGTCGAACACCCCGAACAGCACCGGCTCCAGCGCGGCGAACACGTCTTCCTGGGTGACGAAGGACATCTCGAAGTCGAGCTGGTAGAACTCGCCCGGCGAGCGGTCGGCCCGCGCGTCCTCGTCGCGGAAGCAGGGCGCGATCTGGAAATAGCGGTCGAAGCCCGCGGCCATGATGAGCTGCTTGAACTGCTGCGGAGCCTGCGGGAGGGCGTAGAAGCTGCCCGCGTGAAGCCGGCTCGGTACCAGGAAATCGCGGGCACCCTCGGGACTCGCCGCGCTCAGGATCGGGGTCTGGAATTCGGTGAAGCCCCCTTCGATCATCCGTCGCCGGATGCTCTGGATGACCGCCGATCTGAGCATGATGTTGCGGTGCATCTTGTCGCGCCGCAGGTCGAGAAACCGGTAGCGAAGCCGGATTTCCTCGCCGTAGTCGCGGTCGCTGTTGACCTCGAGCGGCAGCGGATCGGCGTGGGACTGCACATCGAAGCTCTCGATGACCAGCTCCACCTCGCCGGTCGGCAGGTCCGGGTTGACCGTATCGGCGCTCCGCCGCACCACCCTGCCGGTCGCGGTGATCACCGCCTCCAGCCGGATCGCCTCGACCTCGGCGAAGACCGGGCTGCTCGAATCGATCACGCACTGGGTCAGCCCGTAATGGTCCCGCAGATCGACGAACAGGAGGTTTCCATGATCCCGCTTGCGGTGGACCCAGCCGGACAGGCGGGCCGGTTCGCCTTCATGCTCGCGCCTCAGCTCACCACATGTGTGCGTGCGATAGGCGTGCATCGGTCTGACCCTCGGTTTATTGCAACGATGATGCGGGGTGCCGGCGGCCCGGTGCGGGCTTCGAAGCGCGCGCAAGAGCGCACGGGCGACGGGGTTTGTCAAGCGAGGCAAGGCTTCGCGGGCTTCCCTTTTCCGCCTATGCCAAACCGTGTATAGACCCCGCCATGCATCTCATCGCCGACACCGGGTCGCTTCGCGCCCTTTGCGATCGGCTGGCGGCTTCGCGTTACATCACCGTCGACACCGAATTCATGCGCGACGCCACCTACTGGCCGCGCCTGTGTCTGGTGCAGCTTGCGTCTTCGGACGAGGCGGCGGCGGTCGATGCGCTGGCGCCGGACATCGATCTGGCTCCGCTGCTCGCGCTGATGCGCGATCCCGGGGTGCTCAAGGTGTTCCACGCCGCGCGCCAGGACATCGAGATCTTCTACCACCTCGACGGCCATGTCCCATCGCCCGTCTTCGATACCCAGGTCGCGGCGATGGTCTGCGGGTTCGGCGATCAGGTGGGCTACGAGAAGCTGGTCGCGAAGCTGGTACGCGCATCGATCGACAAGACCCAGCGCTTCACCGACTGGGCGCGCCGCCCCCTGCCCCGCCGGATGTACGACTACGCGATTTCCGACGTCACCCATCTCCGCGTCGTCTACGAGAAAATCGCGGCCCGGCTGGAGCGGGACGGGCGCGAGGGCTGGCTCGCCGAGGAGATGGCGACGCTCACCGATCCGGCCACCTATCGTCTCGATCCGTCGGACGCCTGGCTCCGGGTCAAGACCCGGCTCAAGAAGCCCCGTCAGCTGGCCGTCCTCCGCGAGGTCTCGGCTTGGCGCGAAGCCGAGGCGCAACGACGCGACGTGCCGAGAAACCGCGTGCTCCGGGACGAGGCGTTGAACGAGATCGCGGCACAGGAGCCAGGGACGCGGGAAGAGTTGTGGAACCTGCGCAGTCTCAACCGCGGTCACGTCGGAAAGGACGCCTCCGACGCCCTGCTGGCCGTCGTCGCGGCGGTGCGCGCGGCGCCCTCCTCGACCTACCCGGACGAGAGAAAGCCCGCGCGCGTCGCCAACCATGCCGGGCCGTCCGCCGATCTTCTTAAAGTGCTCCTCAAGCTCCGCTGCGAAGAAAACGACGTGGCGCAAAAGCTGGTCGCCAGCGCCGACGACATCGAGGCCATCGCCCGGGACGACCGGGCGAAGGTACGTGCGCTGCGGGGCTGGCGCCGCGAGATCTTCGGCGAGGATGCGCTCGCCCTCAAGCACGGCAGGATCGCGCTCGGCATCGAGAACGGCAGCATCCGGGTGATCGGCGGTGGCACGCGATCCTGACGAACGGCGGTTGCGAACGGCGAGCGTGGTGTCGCACGTCGGTTTCGAGGATCTGGGCATACTCGCGCCCTTGCTGGCGGAACGGGGGATTTCGGTCGGCCATGTCGACGCGCCCCGCGCCTCGCTGGATGACGTCGACCCCGCCGCGCCCGACCTGCTGATCGTCCTCGGGGGGCCGATCGGCGTCTACGAGGCCAACCTGTACCCGTTTCTCTCGCGCGAGATCGCGATCCTGGGCGAACGTCTCGCCCGCGGCCTCCCCACCCTCGGCATCTGTCTCGGCGCCCAGCTGATGGCGGCGGCTCTCGGCGCGCGCGTCTATCCCTCCGGCGTCAAGGAAATCGGCTGGAAGCCGCTCACGTTGAGCGACGCGGGCCGGAACTCCTGCCTCGCCCCGTTAGCGGCGGAGGATCTGCACGTGCTGCACTGGCACGGCGACACGTTCGACCTGCCGGAAGGCGCGGCGCACCTCGCCGCGACGGACCTATGCCGGAATCAGGCGTTCCTGTTCGGCACCAACGCGCTCGGCCTCCAGTTCCACCTCGAAACCACCGCCGAGGCGCTGGAATCGTGGTTCGTCGGCCACGCCGTGGAAATCGCGGGAGCAGGCCTGTCGCTGGCTGAGCTGCGAGAGGACAGCCGGCGCCTCGCGGGCGCCTGCAATGCCGCCGGAAAGGCCTGCTTCACCGCCTGGCTCGACGGGCTCAACCTCTGAGCACCCGGCCGAGAAGCGGAATCGTGACGGGCCGGCGTTCCGCGAGCGCCAGCCGGTCCGCCTCCTCGACGGTCCGCCGCGCGGCCTCCAGGCTGCGCTCCATGTGCCGCAGCAGATAGGCGATCGCCTCGCCGGAGGCCTCGATCTGCCGGTCGCGGAAGAGCTTGAGCAGGACCGCCGTGATCAGCCCGTCGTCGGGACGGCCGATTTCCACCGTGGGCGCCGCCCGCAACCGCGATACGAGATCGGGAAGCCGGCCGCGCCAATAGCCTGGCGCCACCCGCGCCGTAACCAGGACATGCCCCCCCGCCTCGGCCGCGCGGTTGAGCGCGTGGAGCAGGCGCGCGTCGTCGGACGACCGGTCGACATCCTCGACCGCGACGGGCGCGCGGGCGACAGCGTCGAGATCGAGGCTGTGGGCGTCGAGGATTCGGGCGTTCGACCGGCGGCACCAGATATGCGCGAGATGCGTCTTTCCGCTTCCCTCCGGTCCCGCAAGCACGGCAAGGGGTCCCGGCCAGCGGGGCCACGCGTCGATCCAGTCCAGCGCGTCCCGGTTGCAATCGGCGACCAGGAAATCTTCCCGCCCGAAGGCGGGCTTCTGTTCGAGGGGAAGGGCGAGCTGCGCGCGCCGTCTTCGGTCACTCGCCATCGCGTTTTCCGCCCGCGCCCAAATAGAGCCGGCTTTCGGTGTAGCGCGACACGAGGAACCGAACGAGGACGCCGACGATCGCCGCGACCGGCACGGCGAGCAGGACGCCGAGGAAGCCGAACAGCGCGCCACCCGCCAGCAGCGCGAAGATCATCCAGACCGGGTGCAGGCCGACGCGGTCGCCGACCAGCTTGGGCGTGACGAAATTGCCCTCGACGATCTGGCCGACCGCGAAGATGGCCGCGACGATGGCGACCGGCTGCCACGTATCGAACTGGGCGAACGCCATCCCGACGGACGCGCAAAGTCCGACCAGCATCCCGAAATAGGGGACGAAGGAGATGAGTCCCGTGCCCAGCCCCACGATCACGGCGAAATCCAGGCCGACGATGGAAAGGGCCACCGCATAGAACGTGCCCAGTCCAAGGCAGACGAGTCCCTGACCCCGGACGAAACCCGCCAGCGTCTCGTTGACCAGCCCCACCTGCTCCCGGATGGTCTCCGCATGATCGCGCGGCAGCCAGCCGTCGATCCTGGCAACGATCCTGTCCCAGTCGCGTAGGAGGTAGAACGCCACGATCGGCGTGATGACGACCAGCGACAGCAGGTTCAGCAGGGCGAGGCCGCCGCTCCACAGGCTCAGGACCGCGTCTCCGAGCCAGCGCACGGTGGCCGACGCCAGCCCGCCGGCCGCCTCGCGGAGGCGCGCGATCGCTTCCTCCGACAGGTTCGCCTGCACTATGGAGAGCAGATCCTCGGTCACGACCCGGAACATCTCGGCATAGGCCGGAATGCGGCCCACGAAACCGAAGAGCTGGGACTGGAGCAGCGGCACGAGAAGCGCGAAGAACAGCCCCACCCCGACCAGAAAAGCCACGGTCAGCAATGTCGCGGCCAGGGTTCGGGAAATACGCCGCCGTTCCAGCCAGTCCGCCACGGGGTCGAGGAAATACGCCACCGCGACGCCGAGAACGAAGGGTAGCAGGATGCTGCGAAGCAGGTAGACCGCGAGGACGAAAACGCCGAGCGCGAGCAGCCAGTAGAGGGTTTGCCGCTGCGCCGTCATTGCCGGACGCCATTGCTTGCCATCTGGCGGGCCCATGCCACGAGGTACCAGCCGCCGGAACCGACGGTCGTCAGAACGACCGCGTAAACGGCGACATCGACGATCCCGGCGATGTCGATCGACAATCCCGATTGCGCGAGAACCGCGCCCGCCAGAAAGATCTGCACGCCCGTGTTGACCTTGCTCAGGAGTACCGGCCTCACCTCCCAATGCTTGCGCAGGACCAGAAGCAGAAGCAGCCCGCCGACGATCAGCACATCGCGGAAAACCACCAGGATCACGACGAAATCGTCGATCGACCCGTTGAGGCCGAGGGTTACGTAGACGCTGACGATCAGCGCCTTGTCGGCGAGAGGATCGAGATAGACCCCGAGCGTCGAGGTCTGGTCCAGGGCCTTGGCGATATAGCCGTCGATCGCGTCCGATGCGCCCGCGAGCAGGAAAACCGCGAAGGCCCAGCCATAGGACGCGTTCACGATCAGGTAGATGATCAGCGGTACGGAAAGCAGCCTGGCGAGGCTTATCAGATTCGGAATGCTCACGACTCCGACCCCGGCGCCCCCGGCTGCGGGCCGCGCCCTTCGGGGATGCGCGTGAGTATCCAGCCGGCTTCGCCGCGACGCAGATCAAGCTGGTTGCGCCGCAACGCGGCCCGGAACCCGTCGGCGTCCCCGAAATAGCGCACGCGAATTCGGACGGCGTCCCGGGAGGCGGAAATCACGCGGGTCTCATGCGTGGACGGCGTGTCCGAAAGCGCGCGCGAAACCGCCACCCACTCCTCCAGCCCCGAGACCGGTACCGTGGCCTCGATCTGCCCCCCGCGGTCGAAGAACAGCAGATTGCTCGATTTCCAGGCTTCCTGCATGCGCCGGGCGACGCGGGAGGCCACGGATCGGAATTGGCCATCGATCGTGTCGGCGGGATCGACCGGGAAGGTTTCGACGACGGGCCGTCCGCCATCGTCGGCACCGTGGGTCGCGGTCGAAACGTTTATCGCGGGCGGCGACCCGCCCTTGCGTCCGAGAGTCGCCACCATCACGGCGACCGAACCGGCGCCGTAGCGCTTTGCGATCGCGCCAAGACGCTCGGGATCGCCGAGTACCGCCTGCCGCGCGCTTATGTCGCGCAAATCCTTCAGATCGCCCGAGGGGATCGCGAGAGGCACAAGCCCGTCGAGCCCGGAAAGGTCCGCCCAGGCCTCGCGCCACGGGTTGGGCCGGTCCCACAGGAGATACGTGCCGGCCATTCGCAACACCGGAAGCACCAGGCGCGACTTCGCCCTCGTGACCGCGAACTTCACCCCGCGCGCATGCAGGAACCGGCGGACCGCGGCACGGTCGAACTGAAACGTCAACCGAGCCAGATAGCGCACCCGCGAGGTCTTTTCGCCGTCCACCTCGAAACTCTGCACCAGCGGCGCTATGTCGCCGGAGTCCAGTTGCGGCACGTTCCCGACCGCGGTCATTGGCACGATCCGTTCCATCAACCGGTGGAACGCGACGGCATGGCCGTCCGCCAGCGCGATATCGCGCGCATGGGTGGCGTTTTCGGCGGAGGCGTCGACCGCCACGTCGCGGATCAGAAATACCGAAGCGTCGCGGGCAGCCGCCGGCCAGGCCGCCGCGATCGCAAGCAGAAGAGGCACCAGAAACAGGGCGGCGGTCACCGCCGGCGCACCGGGCTTGCGCCTCGATCGCGTTGGGCATGCCATTGAAAACGGCCGCCGTTCATCTATCCTCATGTCGCGGTGAGCCCGGCCCAGAACGGCTTGTCGGCCGCAGTCTAGCATTCCGGCTCTTGCGGGGCAGTCATCAACCGTTCTCCCTACAGAGATGCAGGCGTCGATATACACGCGGCGGCCCGCCTTGTGGAAACGATTCGACCTCTCGCAAAGTCTACCGCGCGGCCCGGCGCGGTGGGAGAAATCGGCGGGTTCGGGGGGCTCTTCGACCCGCGCGCCGCCGGATTCTCCGACCCGATCCTGGTCGCCGCGACGGACGGCGTCGGCACCAAGCTCAGGATCGCGATCGACTGCGGGATGCACGGCGGAATCGGCGTCGATCTCGTCGCCATGTGCGTCAACGACATCGTGGTCCAAGGGGCCCAGCCGCTGTTCTTTCTCGACTATTTCGCGACCGGGCGGCTGGACCCGTCGGTCGCGGCGACGGTGATGGAGGGCATTGCGCGCGGCTGCCGGGAAGCGGGCTGCACCCTGATCGGCGGCGAGACCGCGGAGATGCCGGGGCACTACGCCGACGGGGAGTACGACCTCGCGGGCTTTGCGGTCGGCGCCGCGGAGCGGGGTGCCCTGCTCACCGGCGAGCGCGTCCGGGAAGGCAACCGGATTCTGGCGCTGGCCTCCTCGGGCGTTCATTCGAACGGTTTCTCGCTGGTCAGGCGGATCGTCGCCGATGCCGGCCTTTCATGGGACCACGACGCGCCGTTCGCGTCCCGGCCGCTCGGGGCGGCGCTCCTCGCGCCGACGCGGATCTACGCATCCGCCGCGCTGGCCGCCCATCGCGAGGGGCTGGTTCGGGGGTTCGCCCATATCACCGGCGGCGGGCTGGTCGAGAATATCGGCCGCGTTCTGCCCGCCGGGCTCGCCGCGGAAATCGATGCCCGCCTGTGGACGCTGCCCGATGTCTTCGTCTGGCTGGCGGAGGCCGGCGGGCTCGCTGCGCCACACCTGGCCGAGACCTTCAACTGCGGCATCGGCCTTGTCGCGATCGCGGCCGCCGAAGACGCGGATGCCTGCCGCCGGGCGTTCGAGGCCGAGGGCGAGCGGGTATACGACATCGGCACGATCGTCCAGCGCACGCCCGACCTGCCGGCCGTCCAGATCGCGGGCCACGAGACGGCATGGCCCGGCTGAGGCTCGCCGTTCTGATTTCGGGGCGCGGGACCAACCTGCAATCCCTGATCGATGCCTGCGCCGACGCCGGATATCCGGCCGAGATCGGGATCGCGATCTCCAACAACCCGGACGCCCGGGGCCTTGAACGCGCGGCGCGCGCGGGAATTGCCGCCCGCACCGTCGATCACCGGCCTTTTGCCGACCGGGAGGCTTTCGAACGCGCGCTCGATGCGGCACTGGGCGAGGCGGATACCGGGCTGGTCTGTCTCGCCGGTTTCATGCGCCTGCTCACCCCCTGGTTCGTCGAGCGCTGGCGCGATCGGCTGATCAACATCCATCCATCCCTGTTGCCGGCCTTCCCGGGGCTCGACACCCACGCCCGCGTGCTTGCCGCCGGCGCGCGAGTCAGCGGTTGCACCGTCCATTTCGTCCGCGCCGAGATGGATCGCGGCCCGATCGTCGTTCAGGCCGCCGTGCCGGTCGTCGAGGGCGACGACGAGGCGCGGCTCGCGGCGCGCGTCCTGGCGGCCGAGCATCGCGCCTATCCGCTTGCCGTAAGGCTGATCGCCGAAGGCCGGGTGCGGATTGCCGGGGACCGCTGCGTTATCGACGGTGAGGAAGAGTCGGGCGCGACGCTGTTCTCGCCGTCATCCCCGGGCGGCCGGTGACATCTTCCGCTCGCGGCCGGAGTGGGTTATAGGTTCGGCGGCTCGGCTTACCGTGGAGAAGATCGGCATGGCTTTCGACATCGAACAGGAAAACGCGCGCCACGCTGCGGGTTGGAAGGGTTTTGTGCTGTTCACCTTCTTGTCGACGGCCGCCGTAATCCTCGCGCTCGTCCTGATGGCTCTGTTCCTGCTCTGAGCGCCGCGCCCGCCGTTATCCGACGATATCGCGTTCGGAAAAGAAGAACGCGATTTCCGTAGCCGCGGTCTCCGCCGAATCGGAGCCGTGCACCGAATTGGCCTCGATCGATTCGCCGAACGCCTTGCGGATGGTGCCGTCCGCGGCGTTCGCCGGATTGGTCGCGCCCATCGCGTCCCGGTTCCTGGCGATCGCGTCCTCTCCTTCGAGGACCTGAGCCACGACCGGGCCGGAAACCATGAACTTGCACAAATCGTCGAAGAAGGCACGGCTTGCGTGAACGGCGTAAAACTGCCGCGCCTGCTCCAGCGTCAGCCGGACCCGCCGCTGCGCGACGATCCTGAGCCCGGCCTCCTCGAGCCGGGCATTGATCTGTCCCGTCAGATTGCGCCGCGTGGCGTCGGGCTTGATGATCGATAGCGTCCGTTCAACGGCCATGTCGGATTGTCCCTGCGGGCGGGTGGCGCGGCTATATATCCGTATCCCGGGAACGCGGCAACCGGCTACCCGGCCTTCTCCTCCCAGCGGCCGGCCGGCGATTGCTGCCAGTAGGTCAGGCTGTGGCCCGCCGTCGAATAGGCTTTCCAGCGTTCGCGCGCCTTCGACACCGCATCGTCGTCGTTGCCGTCGAACATCTCCAGACAGCGGGCGAAGTCGGCGACGCGGCCGGACACCGCCCCGTCGGTGAGCACGAGAATATCAGCGCCGTTGGGATTCTCGTCCTCATGGGTGATCCAGATGGGCTGTTCCCCCGGGTTGCCGTCGCGCGCGGTGCCGTGCGGGAGAAACGCGTTCTGGTCATAGGTCCAGAGGATCGTGTCGAGCGCCTTCGTCCTTTCTTCCGAACCCGTCATGACGACGGTGCGCGCGCCGCTCGCATGGGCCTTTTCCAGCAGCCTGGGCAAGGCCTGCTCGAGCGTGCTCCGGGTCAGATGGTAGAAGCCGATATCGGTCACTGCGGGCTCAGCCCTCGTAATGATCCCGCACCAGCCGGTCGAGCAGCCGCACGCCGAACCCGGTTCCGCCCTTGGGGACGGTCGCGGAACTCTTCTTCGACCATGTCACGCCGGCGATGTCGAGATGAGCCCAGGGCGTCCCCTCCTTGATGAAGCGCTGGAGAAACTGGGCGGCGGTGATGGAACCCGCGTCGCGTCCGCCGACATTCTTCATGTCGGCGATGTCGGAATCGATTTGCCGGTCGTAGGCATCGCCGAGCGGCATCCGCCACACCGATTCGCCGACCGCGCCGCCCGCGGCGATCAGCCGATCCGCCAACGTGTCGTCATTGGCGAAGAGCCCCGCATTCTCATGTCCGAGCGAGACGATGATCGCGCCGGTCAGCGTCGCCAGATCGACGATGGCCCGCGGGCTGTATTTCTCCTGGCAGTACCAGAACGCATCGCACAGCACGAGGCGCCCCTCGGCGTCGGTGTTGATGACCTCGACCGTCTGGCCGGACATCGACGTCACCACGTCGCCGGGCCGCTGCGCGGTGGCCGACGGCATGTTCTCCACCAAGCCGATCATGCCGACCGCGTTGACCCTGGCCTTGCGCCCGGCGAGAGCGCGCATGAGCCCGATCACGACGCCGGCACCGCCCATATCCCATTTCATGTCTTCCATGCCGCCGGACGGCTTGATGGAAATGCCCCCGGTATCGAACGTGACGCCCTTGCCGACGAAGGCGATCGGCCTCTTGTCCTTCGCTCTGGGCGCGCCGTTCCAGCGCATCGTCACCAGCTTGGGCGCGTTGGCGCTTCCCTGGGCGACGCCGAGAAGCGCACCCATCCCGAGTTTTGCCATCCGCTTTTCGTCGAGGATTTCGACCGTTACCCCGAGCTCGGTCAGGGACTTGGCCCGTTCCGCGAGGCTCGCGGGGAAAATCACGTTGGCGGGCTCGGAGACGAGGTCGCGGGTCAGGAAGACCCCCTCCGCGACCTCGGCGAGCGGCCGGAATTCGCCGCGCGCCCGCGCATGGACCTGCGTGGCAACGGTTATCCGGTTCAGGCTCGGCTTGTCGTCCGGTTTTTCCTTCGTGCGGTACTTGTCGAACCGATAGCCGCGCAGCAACGCGCCGAAACCGACATTGGCCGCCATGACGGCGGGCGAAACGGGCGCCCCGTCCGTCGCATCGACCGCTATCGTGACCGCGCTGTCTCCGCTTTTTTCGAGCGTGGAAACGATCGTTCCGCCCATGCTCTGCGCGGCGCGGGCATCGAAATCGGCGGCCTTTCCGAGCCCCACCAGCACCACACGGCTCGCGGCCACGCCGGCGGGCGCGTTGAGGATCAGCGTCTGGTTGCTCTTGCCGCTGAAACGGCTGGACCCGACCGCCCGCGACAGGGCGCCGCCGGCTGCCGCGTCCACCTCCGTCGCCGTCGCGGCGAGATCGCCGCCATCGTGGACGCCGAGCGCGAGCGCGCCGCTTCGAGGAAGTCTGGGGGCTGCGAAGCTGATCTTCATGGGCGGTCTCCTGATTTCCGGATTCGGACGGGCGCCGTCGGCGGGTCAAACTTAAGAAGGCCGCCGCGCCGCCACAACCGGCGGCGGACTCCAACCCCTGCGCGGCCTGCCCTTTCTGTCAAATGGACAGGGTTTCGGCCCAGGCGGTATAAACCCGGGCAGTCGAGCCGGCGAAACCGTCGGCCGGAGTAGGTCGCCTTGAACATGTCGATGCGCCCGTTCTTTGCCCTCCTTGTCGCGGCCGTCCTGGCGGCACCCGCGCCGGCGCTCTCGCAGGCCGAACAAAGGATCGCCGCGATCGTCAACGACGAGGTCATCTCCCTCCGGGATCTGAGGCAGCGCATACGCCTGGTCCTTTTTTCCAGCGGGATCGACGATACCGCGAACGCACGGCAGCGGGTCGCGGGACAGGTGCTGCGAAGGCTGATCGACGAGCGCCTCCAGCTTCAGGAAGCGAAAAAGTGGAACGTAACGGTCTCCGAAGACGATATCGGGCGGGGCGTTTCGAGCATCGAGAAGCGCAATGGAATGCAGCCGGGAAGCCTCCCCTCCATATTCCAACGCAACGGCGTGAGCTACGATTCGCTCCGCGCCCAGATGAGGAGCGAAATCGCCTGGTCCAAACTGGTGAGCCGCCGGCTGGCGCCGAGAATCGATATCGGCGCCGAAGAGGTCGACGAGATTTTCGCGCGGCTCAAGGCGGCCGAGGGCGAGCGCACATACCGCCTCGGGGAAATATTCCTTTCGGTCAACGGTCCGGACGAGGAACCCTCGATCCGCGAGACCGCCGAGCGTCTGGTGGAGCAGATTCGCGGGGGCGCCCGGTTCAGCGCGCTCGCCCGCCAGTTCTCGCAATCCGCGACGGCCGCGGTCGGCGG
Source organism: Defluviicoccus sp. (assembly GCA_028820505.1). Lineage (GTDB taxonomy): Bacteria > Pseudomonadota > Alphaproteobacteria > MPNO01 > MPNO01 > MPNO01. The sequence goes on along the minus strand of JAPPIT010000025.1, from coordinate 13,979 downwards.
CGATCTCGGATGGACCCCGCGCTCGCAGCTCGATCCGGAGGTCGCGGCGGCGGCGGACCGTCTTTCGCCGGGCGAGGTGGCCGGCCCGATTCGCACCGTGTCCGGATTCCGGATCGTGACGCTGGCCGGCAAGCGCAGGATCGCGACCCCCGATCCGGACCTGGCGGAACTCGACCTCAAGCAGATATTCCTTCCCGTCCCGGACGGCGAGGATCCCGCCGGCATGCGAACCCGCGTCGACGCCGCGAGGTCGGAAGCCAATGCCATCGAGGGCTGCGAAGATCTGTCCGACGCGGCCCGGCGGCTGGGCGCGGAGGCGCCGCAGGATCTGGGCAAGGTCAAGCTGACCGACCTGTCGGCGGAGGTTCGGAGAAGCGTCGCCGGCGTAGCGGTCGGGAAAGCCGGCCAGCCGGTCCTGACCCCGGGAGGAATCGCGCTGATGGTGGTTTGCGGCCGTACCCTCCCCAAGGCGAACCTGCCCAGCCGGGAAACGGTGACGGAGCAGCTCCGTCTGCAGCGGCTCGATCTTTCGGTGCAACGCTATCTCAGGGATTTGCGAAGCGCCGCGATCGTCGATGTACGCCTCTAGGCTCGGGCGAGGCCGATGCGCGCCATAGCCCTGACCATGGGAGACAGCGCGGGAATCGGCCCCGAGATCGCGCTGGAAACCTGGGTTCGACGGCGCGAAGCGGCCGTCCCGCCCTTCGTCTATCTCGGGGGGCGGGATCACGTCGACGCCCTGGCCGCGACGCTCGGTCTCAACGTACCGGTGGAAACCGTGTCCGGGCCGGCCGAGGCGGCGGACGTCTTCATGGATTCGTTCCCGGTACTGCCGATCGCCCTTTCCGCGCCCGTGGTCTGCGGCAAGCCGGATCCCTCGAACGGACCCGCCACCATCGAGGCGATCGATCGGGCGGTGGAGCTGGCCGGCTCCGGCGAAGCCGCCGCGGTCGTCACCAACCCGATCGGCAAGGCCGTCCTTTACCGGTGCGGCTTCCGGCATCCGGGCCACACCGAGTATCTCGCGGATCTCTGCGGCAGCGTGTCGCCGCCCGCGATGATGCTCGTCTGCGACACGCTGCGCGTCGTTCCGGTAACCGTCCACCTGCCGCTGGCGGAGGCTGCGAAGGCCCTCACCGTCGATGCGATCGTGCATTGCGGACGCACCGCGGCGGCGGGGCTCGCGCGCGATTTCGGGATCCGCGCGCCGAGGCTCGCCGTGGCGGGTCTCAACCCTCATGCCGGCGAGAGCGGACATCTGGGGCGCGAGGAGATCGAGATCGTCGAACCCGCCATCGACATCCTGCGCCGGGACGGAATCCAAGTCGAAGGACCGTCCCCCGCGGATACGCTGTTTCACGAGGGAGCGCGCCGGGACTACGACGCGGCGCTATGCATGTATCACGATCAGGCGCTGATCCCGATCAAGACGCTCGATTTCTTCGGCGGGGTCAACGTGACGCTCGGCCTTCCCATCGTCCGGACCTCCCCCGATCATGGCACTGGCTACGACATCGCGGGAAAGGGCGCGGCCCGGCCGGACAGCCTGATTGCCGCCTTGCGCCTCGCCGCGACGATGGCGGGCACGCGGGCTGGGACGCCGGACGCCCTTGCCTGACGCCCTGCCGCCGCTGCGCGAGGTCATCGCCCGATACGGGATTCGCGCGAGACGGCAGCTCGGCCAGCACTTCCTCCTCGACCTCAACCTTTCCCGGCGCATCGTCCGGGCCGCGGGCGATCTTGGCGGGAAGACCGTGGTCGAGATCGGACCGGGTCCGGGCGGCCTAACCCGCGCCCTCCTCGAAACCGGCGCGGCGCGCGTGATCGCGATCGAGCGCGATCCGCGCTGCATCGACGCGCTTTCGGATCTTTCCGAGCGCCACGGGAACCGGCTCGACGTCGTCGCCGGCGATGCGCTGGATGTCGACATCCCCGCGCTCGCCGGGGCCGGACGGGTCGCGATCGTCGCCAACCTGCCCTACAACGTCGCCACGCCGCTCCTGATCGGCTGGCTGCGGAACGTCGGTTCGATCTCCGCGATGACGCTCATGTTCCAGAAGGAGGTCGCGGAGCGCATCGTCGCGACGCCGGGCACGAGCGCCTACGGCCGGCTCGCGGTCGTCGCGCAATGGCTCTGCGAAGCGAGGCGGGCCTTCGACGTCGCGCCGACCGCTTTCGTGCCCCCGCCCAGGGTCACGTCGAGCGTCGTCAATCTGGTCCCGCGCGACGCGCCTCTGGCGCCCGCGGACATGGCCGCGCTGGAAGCGGTCACCGCCGCCGCCTTCGGACGCAGGCGCAAGATGCTGCGCTCGGCTCTCGCCGGGCTGGTCGAGAATCCGGAGGCGCTTCTGACACAGGCGGGAATAGCGCCGACGGCGCGGGCCGAGACGCTCCCGCCCGAGGCGTTCTGCGCGCTCGCACGCGGTCTCGCGGAGCTCAGAACCCCTCGCTCAACTGCTTGACGAGATCGGGAAGGCCGATCTGACGCTGGCGGCGCAGCCGCTCCGCGGTAAGGATCGAGCGCACGCTCGACACGCTTTCCTGAATGTCCCGGTTGACCACCGCGTAGTCGAACTCGCTCCAATGCGCGATCTCGTCGGGCGCCCTCTTCATCCGCTGCGCCACCACCTCGTCCGGATCCTGCGCGCGCCGCCGCAGACGTGCGTGAAGTTCGGCGGTCGATGGCGGCAGGATAAAGATGCTGACGACGTCCTTTGGCGCCTTGCCCTTGAGCTGGCGCGCACCCTGCCAGTCGATGTCGAACAGGACGTCGCGACCTTCGCGAAGCGCCTTTTCGACCGGGGCCCGGGGCGTCCCGTAGTCGTTTCCGAACACCTTGGCGTGTTCCAGCAGATCGCCGGCGGCGCGCATCTTTTCGAACGCGGCGGAGTCCAGGAACGAATAGTCGCGCCGGTCCACCTCGTCCGGCCGCTTGGGGCGCGTGGTCACCGAGATCGACAGCGTGAGGCTCGCATCCGACTCCAGCAAGAGCCGGGAAATGGTGGTCTTGCCGGCCCCTGACGGGGAGGACAGGACCAGCATCAGGCCACGGCGCCGAATTGCGTCCGTACCCATGCTATTCGAGGTTCTGAACCTGCTCGCGGAGGCCTTCGACCGCCGCCTTCAGATCAAGCCCGATGCGCGTGAGATCCATATCGGTCGATTTCGAGCATAGGGTGTTGGCTTCCCGGTTGAATTCCTGGCACAGGAAGTCGAGCCGCCGGCCCACCGGTCCGCCGCCGCTCATGAGTTCGCGCGCCGACGCGACATGGCCGGTCAGCCGGTCGATCTCCTCGCGAATGTCGGCCCGCGCCGCGAGATAGGCCACCTCCTGCGCGAGACGGTCCTCGGCGACCGCGGGCTTGGCGTCGAGGAGGGCGGCGATCTGGTCGCGGACCCGGTCGCGGATCCGCTCGGGCTGGACGGCGGCGGAGGCCGCGGCGGCTCGGGCGAGCGAATCGATCTCGTCGAGTTGACGGTTGACCACCGATCCCAGCCGTTCGCCTTCCTCGTAACGGGCCGCTGCGAGACCGTCGAGAGCGCCGGCAAGGGTATCCGCGATCGCGCCGAGGCGGCGGTCGCGGTCGCTTTCGGTTTCCTCCGCCTCGATCCTCTCCAGAACCCCCGGGAGCGCCATCAGCGCTTCGAGCCGCGCGGGCGGCGCGCCATGCCGATCCTGTAGCGAGCGATGGATCTCCAGCAGACGTTCGAGGACGTCCTCGTTGACGCGGATCTCGGGCGCGCGACCGGCCTGCGCGATCGTCAAATGGAGCGACAGGGAGCCCCGGCTGAACCGTTCCGCGGCCAGCGCGCGCGCCCGCGGCTCCAGCGCGTCGTGCCCGTGAGGCGTGCGAACCCGCAGGTCGAGGTTGCGCCCGTTGACGCTTCTGACTTCCCAACTCCACCGGACCTCGCCGTCCCCGCCCTCGGCGCGCGCGAATCCGGTCATGCTCTGGAGCGCGCAATCCGCTTCATGCGCGCCGTCCTCGGCAACCGCTGTCTTTCCGGCCCCGGCCATGTCGCGGATAGTACAGATTGACGGTGCCTCGAACGAATCGTGCGCGGCTTTCAGGCAGTTTTCGGCTCGCATCCATTTCCGGCGCGGCGTAGATTCGAAGCCTGTTGCCGATGAGGAATTGCCCATGGAACCGGTGATTGCGGCCCTCGCCGGGCTCGCGGTCGGCGCGGCAATCGTCTGGATCGTGAAGCGGGGCGAAATCGCGCGGATTTCCGGCGCCCATGACGCGGAGCGGCAGCGCGCGGATACCGCGTCGCGCGACCTGGAAGCCGAACGGATCGCGCTCGCGGCCAGCCGCACGCGGCTGGAGGAGGTCGAGCGGGCGCACAAGGAGAAGATCGATTCGCTCGAACGCGTGCGGGGCGACATCGAGAAGGAGCTCAAGGCGCTGGCCCAGCAGGCGCTGAAGGAGAACCAGACCTCGTTCCTGGGACTCGCCAACGAGGTCTTCGACAAGCACCGCGAGCGTGTCGGCGTCGAGCTCAAGCCGATCGCGACCGCGCTCGCCGACTGGCGCAAGAATCTCGAAGAGATCGAAAAGACCCGCAGGGAGCATTACGGGAACCTGACCGCGGAGCTGAAGAACGTGGTCGACGGGCAGGAGAAGGTCAGGGGCGAGGCCGCGAGGCTGGTCAACGCGCTTCGCGCGGCGCCCAAGACACGCGGGCGGTGGGGCGAGGAAACGCTGCGGAACGTGCTCGAGCTGTCGGGCATGACCGAACATTGCGATTTCGTCCGCGAACAATCGCTGCACGAAGAATCCGGGATTCTGCGCCCGGACGTGATCATCCGTCTCCCGGGCGATCGCTACATGATCGTCGACGCCAAGACTTCGCTCGCCGCCTACCTGGACGCGGTCGAGGCGGAGGACGACGAAACGCGGGAAGAACTGCTCAAGCGGCACGCGGGGCAACTCAGAACGCACATGCGAAGCCTGGCCTCGAAGCGTTACCAGGACGCCCTCGACGTGACGCCCGACTTCGTCGTGATGTTCGTGCCGGGCGACAACTTCTACGCAGCGGCGATCGAGCGCGACCGGACGCTCTATGACGACGCGCTGAAGTCCAACGTGCTGATCGTTACGCCTACGGTGATGCTGGGTCTCGCCAAGGCCGTCGCCTTCGGCTGGCGGCAGGAGAAAGTCGCCGAGAATGCCCGGGAAGTCGCCAGGCTCGGACAGGAGCTCTACCAGCGCATGGGCACGATGGGCGATCATATCGCCGGGCTGGGCCAAGACATCGCCAGGTCGGTGCGGCGGTACAACGCCTTCGTCGGCAGTCTGGAGTCGCGGGTGATGCCGCAGGCGCGGCGCTTCGCCGACCTGAAGGTGGAAGGCGCATCGCGGCCCTTGCCGGAGGCGCAGTATATCGATACCGAGGTGCAGATGCCGCGCGATGACCGGGATCTGGTAATCGGACCCACGACGGAAACCGCCGCCGAACCGCACCCGCCGGTCAAGCCGGCCGCGGAATAGGACGGCCTGCGTACCGGAGGGTTTCCGTGGGATCGGGTGGATCGGGACGCGGATTCCGGCGCGCGGCCGCCCCCCACCGTCATGCCCGGACTTGTTCCGGGCATCCACGTCTTGCGGCATCGCGGTATAAGCGGGCGCGGGCGAGGCGGCGGAGGGACGTGGATGCCCGGAACAAGTCCGGGCATGACGACTGGGAGGGAGAGGAGTGCCGGAGAACGCCTGCCCCACCAGACCTTCGGAGCAAAACCCGTGTCGAAATTCTAAACCGGACAGCAGTGGGACAAGTCCGGGCATGACGGGGTAGGCCCAAGCATGACGAGGAAGCGGTTCATTCTGATACGGACGGGCTCTGGTTCGGCTTCTGCCCCTCCCTTCTTTCGCGTTCGATCTGCCGCCATCGCGCGACGTTACGGAGGTGCTCCGCGAAAGTATGAGCGAACGCGTGCCCGCCCGTACCGTCGGCCACGAAATAAAGCTCGTGGGTCGGCGCAGGATGCAGCGCGGCCTCGATCGACGCGCGGCCCGGATTGGCGATCGGCCCGGGCGGCAGACCGTTTACGCGATAGGTGTTGTACGGCGAATCGACCCGAAGATCGCTCCTGGAGAGAGGCCGGTCGAGCGGCATGCGCCCCAGGGTAAGCGCATAGGCGACGGTGGGATCGGATTGCAGCCGCATCCCCCGCCGAAGGCGGTTGTGGAAAACGGCCGATATGCGCGCCCGCTCCGGTGCCAGGGCGGTCTCCCGCTCTATGATCGAGGCGAGCACCAGCGCCTCCCCGGGGGTCGCGAGCAGGATGTTCGGGTCGCGCTTTTCCCACAGCGCCGCAAGTGTCGCCTTCATCGTCTCCCGCATCCGGCGAACGAGCCCGGAGCGGGTGTCCCCATACGAGAAATAATATGTCTCGGGCAGCAGCGATCCCTCCCCCACATCGGGCGGCAGGTCGCCGGAAAGACCTTCGTCGGCACCGACGAGGTCGAGCACCTCGCCGGTCGTAAGCCCCTCAGCGACGGTGATCCGCCGCTTGACGGTTTCGCCGCTTGCAAGAAGCGCGATCGCCGCGTCCAGCGAAATCCCGGCGGGGAAGCGATACTCACCCGCGCGCATCGCCCTGCTCCGCCCGGTGAGCCCCGCGCCCGCCTTGAACAGGAAACGGTCGCGGATTACGCCGCGGTCGAGGAGTTGCGTTGCGATGCCTTCGACACCCGAGCCCTTGCGAACGACGAGCGTCGTGGCCTCGGTCAGCGGTCCCGGGCGGACGAATTCGAGATAGGCGAAATACGAGAACCCGAGCGCGAACACGAACGCCCCGAGCGGTGCGAATACAGCCGCATGAAGCGCCAGCCGAGCCATCGGCGGGACCGCGCGATCAGGGTGGCGCGGCGAAAATCAGGGACGCGTTGGTGCCGCCGAAACCGAACGAATTGGACAAGGCGTTGCGGATCGGGCGTTCCCTGGCCTCGTTGGGCGCGAGGTCCAGATCGCAGCCCTCCGAGGGGTTGTCGAGATTGAGCGTGGGCGGGACCACGCCGTCGTTGACCGCCTTGATGGAAAAGATCGCCTCGACGCTGCCGGCGGCTCCGAGAAGGTGCCCTATGGCGGACTTGGTGGACGACATGGACAGCTTGTACGCGTCCTCGCCGAACATCCGCTTGACGGCCCCGAGCTCGATCTCGTCGCCGAGCGGGGTCGACGTCCCGTGCGCGTTGATATAGTCGATTTCGTCGGTGTTCAGCCCGGCCCGCTTGAGCGCGGCCTGCATCGAACGGTAGCCCCCGTTACCGTCTTCCGGCGGCGACGTGATGTGGTGCGCGTCGCCCGACATGCCGTAGCCGACGACCTCGCCGTAGATCGTCGCGCCGCGCTTTTTCGCGTGCTCCATCTCCTCGAGCACGACGATCCCCGCGCCCTCGCCCATCACGAACCCGTCGCGGTCGCGGTCCCACGGGCGCGAGGCGCGCTCGGGCGTATCGTTGAAGCCGGTGGAAAGCGCCCTTGCCGACGCGAACCCGGCGATTCCGATCCGGCAGACGGCCGCCTCGGCGCCGCCGGCGACCATCACGTCGGCATCGTCGAGCATGATCATCCGCGCCGCGTCCCCGATCGCGTGCGCCCCCGTCGCGCAGGCCGTCACGACCGAATGGTTGGGGCCCTTGAATCCGTAGCGGATGGAGACCTGTCCCGAAGCGAGGTTGATCAGGGTGGCCGGAATGAAGAACGGCGTTACGCGGCGCGGGCCGCGCTCGTTCATCGTGATCGAGCCGTCGAAGATGTATTTGAGGCCGCCGATCCCGGATCCGATCAGCACGCCGGTCCGTTCGAGCTCTTCCTCAGCGTCCGGCGTCCAGCCCGCATCCTCGACCGCCTCCGCCGCCGCGCCGAGCGTGTAGACGATGAAGTCGTCCATCTTGCGCCGGTCCTTGACGCTGACGACCGAATCGGGATCGAACCGTCCGTTTCCGCTCTCGCCGACGGGAACCGTTCCGGCGATCTTGCACGGCAGGTCCGAGACGTCGAACGTCTGGATCGCCCGGATACCCGATTCGCCGTCGACGAGGCGCTTCCATACATGGCCGACCCCGGCGCCCAGGGGCGTGACGAGGCCAAGCCCGGTGACGGCGACACGCCTCATTTCAGCACCGATCCTCCATACTTCATCGGCTAACGCTCCACGAGGTTCGCGGATCCCGGACCGTAACCGCGATCAGGCGTTCGCGTTCTCGTCGATGAAGTTGATCGCGTCCTTGACCGTCAGAATCTTCTCCGCCGCGTCGTCCGGAATCTCGCATCCGAACTCCTCCTCGAACGCCATCACGAGCTCGACTGTGTCGAGGCTGTCGGCGCCGAGATCGTCGATGAAGCTCGCATTGTCGGTGACCTTGGCCTCGTCGACGCCAAGATGCTCGACCACGATCTTCTTCACACGGTTGGAGGTGTCGCTCATGTCAGGGTTCCTCGGTGTGGTAAGCGATGGACCGGGCACTGAGGGACCAGAGTCCAACGGGATACTCGGCCGCGCGGTGAGGGCCGACAACTACCACAATTGCCGCCGCCTTGCCAACGCACGCCCGAATCCAGCGGCCCGTCAAAGCATGGCCATCCCGCCGTTCACGCTGATCGTTTGCCCGGTGACATAGGCGGCCTCGTCGCTCGCCAGAAAGACCACGCAGGAGGCGACGTCTTCGGGCGTTCCGAGGCGGCCCGCCGGGATCCGTTCGGCGAGCCGCGCGGTCTGCTCGTCGCCGAGAGCCTGCGTCATCGCGGTGTCGATAAACCCCGGGGCGACGCAATTGACGGTGATGTTGCGCGCCGCGACCTCGGCCGCGAGCGCCTTCGTCATCCCGGTCATTCCCGCCTTGGAAGCGGCGTAGTTGGCCTGTCCCGGATTTCCCGTCTGGCCCACGATCGAGGTGATGGCGACGATGCGGCCCCAGCGCGCGCGCATCATGCCGCGCAGCGCGGCGCGGGCGAGCCGGAACCCGGCGGTGAGGTTGACGTCGAGCACGGTCTGCCAGTCCTCGTCCTTGACGCGCACGAACAGGCCGTCGCGCGCGAGCCCGGCATTGTTGACCAGTATGTCGATTCCGCCCATCGCCTCCGCGGCCGCCCGGACCAGCGCGTCGGCGGCGCCGGGATCCGCGAGGTCGGCGGTCAGCACGTGGGCACGGTCTCCGAGGTCGGAGGCGCGCTCCTCCAGCGCCGCGCGGTTGCGGCCCGCCAGCGCGACCGTCGCGCCCTGCGCGTGCAGCGCCGAAGCCACCGCGCCGCCGATACCGCCCGAGGCGCCGGTGACCAGCGCGCGCCTCTCTTCCAGATCGAACATGACCGCCCCCCCAACTCCCCGGATATTCAGAGCTTCAACAGCGCCTCGATGTCGTCGGGACTTTCCACGGAAAGCGCGGCGAGATCGGGATCGATGCGCCGGGCGAGCCCGGTGAGCACCTTCCCAGCGCCGATTTCGACCGCCGTTTCGACGCCGGCGGCGCGCAGGGCGAGCACGCATTCGCGCCACCGCACGAGCCCGGTCACCTGGGCGACGAGCAGCTCGCGGATCTCATCGGGATCCGACACCGTTTCCGCCGAGACGTTGGCGACCAGCGGCGGCTCGGGCGGGTTCATGTCGACGGTCGAGAGCGCTTCTTCCATGATCTCCGCCGCCGGCCGCAGCAGCCGGCAGTGGAACGGCGCCGAGACCGAGAGCATGACCGCGCGCCGGATGCCGCGCTCCTTCGCCAGCGCCACCGCCCGCTCGACGGCTTCGCTGTTGCCGGAAAGGACGACCTGGCCGGGCGCGTTGTCGTTGGCGATGTCGCAAACCTGGTTTTCCGCGGCATCCCCGGCGATCCCGCGCGCCTGTTCCAGCGTCGCGCCGAGCAGGGCCGCCATCGCGCCCTCGCCCACCGGAACGGCCTCCTGCATCGCTCGGCCTCTGGTGCGGAGAAGCCGCGCCGCGTCGGCCAGGGAAAACGAACCGGCTGCGGCGAGCGCCGAATACTCGCCCAGCGAATGGCCCGCCACACGGGACACCCGGCCGACGAAATCGAATCCGGCGTCCCGCACAAGGACCCGAAGCACGGCCATGCCGATCGCCATCAGCGCCGGCTGCGTGTTCTCGGTCAGCGTGAGGTCTTCCGCCGGCCCGTCGCGAACCAGGCGCGACAGGTTCAGGCTGAGCGCGTCGTCGACTTCCTCCAGCGTCTCGCGCGCGGTCGGAAAGGAAGCCAGCAGCGCCTCTCCCATGCCTACCGCCTGGGAGCCCTGCCCCGGAAACACAAAGGCAATCGTCATCGCAAGTCCGACGGGGAACGACAAGCAAGGCCGATGAGAATCGGCCCGGAAAACAGACACGCGGCCGCGAGTCCTGTCAACCCGGGCGGCCCGGCGGGACGGTGTGGGGCGCTTGCTTGCGCGGTATCGGGAAATGTGTATAGTCCGCGCGCCGTCAAGCGGACGGGTTTCGCTTGCGCACGGCGATTTGCCCGATTTTGCGGTCCGGCCGGGGCACACAGCCGCGAGATGTCGGGGCGTTTGCGGCTCGTTCGGGCGAGGCATCGAGGAGCGCCGCCAAGTGGCACTTTACGAAAGCGTCTATATCGCGCGACCGGACATCTCGTCCGCCCAGGTGGAGGCGCTGACGCAACGCCTGACCGAGATCATCGAGGCGGGCGGCGGACAGGTCACCAAGAACGAATATTGGGGCCTGAAGAACCTCGCATACCGGATCAAGAAGAACCGCAAGGGGCACTACTCGCTGCTCAACATCGACGCGCCGAGCGACGCGGTGGGCGAATACGAGCGCAACATGCGCCTCAGCGAAGACGTGCTCCGCTACCTCACCGTGAAAGTCGACGCGCTGGACGACAATCCCTCGATCATGATGACCCGCGGCTCCCGCGACGACCGCCGGGGCCGGGGCCGGGGCTTCGGCGGCCGCGACGGCCCCAGGCCGCAAAGCGCCCCCCCCGCGCCAGCGGAAGCCGCCAAGGCCGAAGAAAAGCCCAAGGCGGAAGAAAAGCCCGCCGATGAACCCAAGGAGACGACCGAATGAGCCGGCGGCCTTTCTTCCGGCGGCAGAAGAGCTGTCCGTTCTCGGGACCCAACGCGCCCAAGATCGACTACAAGGACGTGAGGCTCCTGCAGCGCTTCATCTCCGAACGCGGCAAGATCGTGCCGAGCCGCATCACGGCGGTCTCCACCAAGAAGCAGCGCGAGCTCGCCCAGGCGATCAAGCGCGCACGCAATATCGCGCTCTTGCCGTTCATCATCCGCTGACGGCCGATCCGGGCGGCGGCGCGCCATGTCCCGCCAGTTCCTGCTTGCCGTCGGCGCCGGCGCGCTGGCCGCCTTGTTCTACGTGGCGGTGGGGCTTGGTTCCTTCGGCTCGCTGATCCTCGCCTATCTCGCGCAGCTTCCCCTGTTCGCGATTGGGCTCGGCGCCGGTTTCCACCACGCCCTGCTCGCCTCGGGCATCGGCGCGGTTCTGATCGCCGCCGCGCTGCCGCTGAGCGCGGCCGGCCTGTTCCTGTTGACCGCCGCGCTTCCCGTGCTGGTCCTGACCAACCGCGCGCTGCTCAGCCGTACCCGTCCGGACGGCGTCGTGGAGTGGTATCCGCCCGGCCATCTGGTGGCGATCCTCAACGGCATGGCCCTCGCGGCGCTGATCGCCGCCGCGCTGGTGTTCTGGGGACAGGAGGGCGGCATGGTCGGCGCGGCCCGGGAACTGCTCGCCGAGATGATGCGCGGGCCGCTCGTCGGCGGGCTGAGCGAGCAGGCGGTCGCGGCGGCGCAGCACCGGCTCGCTTGGTTCCTGCCGGCGCTGGTGTTGAGCTCGTGGCAGATCATGGTCATGGTCAACGGGATGCTGGCCCAGGGGGTCCTCTCCCGATTTTCGCTGAACATCCGCCCGGGCGCGCCGTTCCGCGAGCTCTGGCTGCCGCAATGGCTGTCGATCGCGCTCGCCGCGGCGCTCGTCGCGTCCTTCGTGCCGGGGCGGATCGGCGATCTGGGCGGGAACGCGGCGATCGTCGCGGCGCTGCCCTTTGTCTTTCTCGGCCTGTCGGTTATACATGCGCTTTCGGTGCGCTGGCCCGCGCGGATATTCGTGCTGATTTGCGTATATCTCGCGTTGTTCGTCGCCGGTTGGCCGGCCGTGATCGTCGCGGCGATCGGTTTTCTCGAAACATGGCTTTCCCTGCGCGAGCGGTTTTCGCGTGGCCGCAGCCAGGACGAGGAGGAGTAGCGATGCAGGTGATCCTGTTGGAACGCGTCGAAAAGCTCGGTCAGATGGGCGACGTGGTCGACGTCAAGCCGGGCTACGCGCGCAACTATCTGCTGCCGCGGCACAAGGCCCTGCGCGCGACCGAGGAAAACAGGCAGGCGTTCGAGGCTCGCCGCGTGCAGCTCGAGGCGGACAACCTCGCGCGGCGCGAGGAAGCGGAAAAGGTTTCGGGCGATTTCGACGGGCTCACCGTCGTCCTGACCCGGCAGGCCTCGGAAAGCGCCCAGCTCTACGGCTCGGTGACGAAGCGGGACATCGCGGACGCCGTGAGCGAGGCCGGCTTTACCATCGCGCGCAATCAGGTGGTGCTGGACCGTCCGATCAAGACGGTCGGTATGCACCCGATCCGGATTCAGCTGCACCCGGAAGTTTTCGTCACGATCACCGCCAATGTCGCGCGCACCGAGGAAGAAGCCAAGGCGCAGGCGCGCGGCGAGATCATCGGCGCGGACGACGAAGACGACGGTGCCTTCGAGACCGGCGCCGCGGAGGTCGCCGAAGAGCCGCCCGCCGAGGAACCGCCGGCCGAGGAACCGCCGGCCGAGGAACCGCCGGCTGTAGAACCGCCGGCCGAGGATTAGCCCGGACGAACGCCGCGACACCCGCCCGCTCCGGAACACCGCATCGCCCCGCTGAGCGCATGAATCGCGACCGAATCGCCTTCATCGCAGGTCCGGCCCGCCACGCCCAGAGCGCCCTCAAGGCGCTGAAGACGCGATACGGCTCGGTCGAACCGGACGAGGCCGACGTCATCGTCGCGCTCGGCGGCGACGGGCTGATGCTGGAGACCCTGCACCGGTTCATCGGCCGCAAGGTTCCGATTTACGGGATGAACCGCGGCACGGTGGGGTTTCTCCTCAACGCCTACAACCATCGCGGCCTCCGCGAGCGGCTGGCGGCCGCCCAGGAAGTCGAGCTCCGGCCGCTGTCGATGAGGGCGACCTCGATCGACGGTTCCAGGGTTTCGGCGATGGCCATAAACGAGGTCGCGCTGCTGCGGGAAACCCGTCAGGCGGCGAGAGTGCGCATCCGCATCGACGGCACCGTGCGGATGCCGGAGCTGGTCTGCGACGGCGCGATCATCGCGACGCCGGCCGGCAGCACCGCCTACAACCTGTCCGCTCACGGGCCGATCATCCCGCTCGGCGCGCAGCTCCTGGCGCTGACGCCGATCAGCGCCTTCCGTCCGCGCCGCTGGCGCGGGGCGCTGCTGCCGTCCTCGGCTCAGCTCCGGATCGACGTGCTGGAGCCGAAGAAACGCCCGGTCAGCGCGGTCGCCGACTATACCGAGGTGCGCGACGTGCGCTCGGTGGTCGTCCGGGAGGACCGTTCCGCGACCCTGACCCTGCTGTTCGATCCCGAGCACAACCTCGAAGAGCGGATCCTCAACGAGCAGTTCACCCCCTGAGGCGCGTCGCAGGTTCGTCGGCGAAGGCCGCTTCTCCAATTGACATCGCGGCCCTTCAGGACGCGGTCGGGGACAATCTCACCCTCGATACGACCGACGGCCGGGCGAACGAGGCGGTGCGCGAAACCGGCTCCGAAGCCGAGGGACAGGGGGCGCAGGATTGCGCGACTCGCGACCCGGGACTTCGGCAACCGGCGTCTCCCCCGTCGCCGTCCCCTGTGTCGCGCCGCTTTCCCCCACCGTCATGGTCGGCGAAGGCCGACCATCCACGAGTTTTTATGGCGCTGGAAAAAAACAAAACGT